>NZ_CP032678.1:602775-904163 GCF_003627215.1 Pseudomonas sp. Leaf58 | reverse complement strand
TGCCACCCCCCACAATTGAGAAACATTCTCATCCAGATTAAGCCTTGTGTGACAAGATACCGAGTCACCTTCCCAGGGTCAAGGTGCTCTCCCCAATTTGGGGTTGTTCCTGCCAAAGATGGCAGCCAAGTCCCAATAGATGATAGACGTGGAAGTTCGGAATTCAAGGGTGAAGTCTGGCATTTTTGGTTGTGGAATTTTCTGACAAACTTCGTCCTTCCACTATATAAAGTGCTATGCAGCCCCCTCGACATTCCCAGAGCCACTTTAGTCATCGCCGTTTGGCGCTCACTAAGCCATCTGTGAATCATGCCCCAAATTGGGGTTCAGGCACGCTGGAGCACTGACATACGCGCTGACGTTACTCCCAATGGACGACAACTACCGCTCCCTGATCTTTCGGTTTCGGAACGACAGACTGCCACTCTTCGTGCAGATGCAGGGTCAATGATAGTGACTCAGTGGCAATCGCGAGGGTGAGAAGGGCCACTCCCAGCTTAGTGCTCACCCCAATTTGGGGCGACCCACGCACGCGAATCAATAGTCTTGGCGAGCGCCTACGCACAGACCTAGGACTACTGGCATCAGGTGGCTATTCGGATTGTCACCCCCACTCGAATCATAGCTGCAGGCTCATCCCAATTCGGGGACGTTCATTCCTGATTGACCAGGCGCCTGGTGTGCTCGGATTAACGCTCATGCCGGCTCACATGATCGCCTTTTGCCATCCGCCACCCGCAAGCCCATCCCCAAATTGGTTTTGTCATCCTTGACTGTCTAAGGGGTCTAGCGTCGACCATGCCGAGACGATTCGCCTGCGACTCAATCAGTTATCAGCCATGCACGCCCTCCTCCTCTCCTATTGTGCGCGCCTGGCATCGGACTTCTCCATGACACCTTGGCGCCCAGATTTAAGGGACGACACATGCCAACCCAAATTGGGGTGCGATCTGCAAGACAGTTAGACGAGTGGACACCAACATACTCGCTAAAGGTTTCGCCTTGCAGAACAGCGGCCTCAAGCACCATAGCCATCGGTTGCTTGGGCACGGGGGTTAGGGGCATATAGGGAAGGAAGGTTAGCGCCCCAAATTGGGGGTTGTCTAGCATCCAAAGACGGCAGTGATAACATGCCAGGTGACTCAAAGCTGCGAAGTCACTCGCCGCAGATCCCGGTCGAAAGGGACACCGGCGGCCAGTCAAACTTCGAGGAGTCAAATTTAGGCAATGACTGACGACGGCAGTGCTCTGGTCGATGGTCGTCCCCTTAGTGGCCTCAGGCACCCATCCACAATGAAGCCTACCCGGCGCAGAGTGGATCACCCCAATTTGGGGTATAGGGCTAGCCAGGACTCACATTCTAAGGCGACTAGGGGTAACAGACTGGCAAGCCGGAGCTGGTTTGGCAGCGCACTGGCTAATAGAACTCAGGTCACGACCGACAACCAACTCTACCCCAAATTGGGGGCGACGCTTAGTGGATAAGCCCTAATGCATACGAGCCAGGCGATAGACTCGCCGCCTGGTCTAACCTCGGCTGGGTATATCCTCAGAACACCACCATCGACCTCCTTAGACTGACCAACCCCAAATTGGGGTGGTTATGATCAGCTGATAACTGGACTGTTACAGCCATCGCAGGGCGTTGCAAGCCTGCGAGGAAGCTGTGACAGCAGGCGATTACCCGCAGTCTAGCGAGCGGCGGATTACCCCAAATTGGGGTTGCGCCACAACGAGCACAGATAGCATGTCCGATCAGCTTGCTTGAGAAGCTAGGTGATTTATCACTGGGTGCAGGATGAAAACCCAATTTGGGGTGGATGGCGTCCTGCAGTTTCAGCCAAGGATGACTCGATGCCCCATGGTGCCAAGCATACCCGAGGAAGTGCTAGACGAGGGCAGTCGGCGTTGCGAACTGGGGAGCACCCCAATATGGGGTGGGTGGCTCACACCAAAAATCACAACTTAACAACACTGCTCGTAGCTGATACGAGAAGCAGTAATCGACTGCACCTGCGGATCCCCAAATTGGGGTAAAGCATCAGCCCCAAAACTAGAGCCTGTCGCTCGTAGGCCCCACTCACGAAAAGACCGGAAGGCCAGCAACGGATTCGAGGCAAAATTGATGACGACCCCATTACCCCAATTTGGGGTTACTCACATCCACTTAAACACAACCAAGGTCAACATGCTATACGAGCTACCAAGGTGGAGGGTGTCTACAAAGGTGCGCTACCGCAAAGCAGGGTGGTTAACGACTCACGGCGCTGACCGAAATTTTTCATGCCCGGAAATATGACCAACGACTACCCTCGCAGGAAACCCAAATTGGGGAAATCGTTGGGTGCTGCGGGCAGGCGAATCATTAACGCACCTGACTATAGGCTTCAAGTGCGCATCGTCCAGTCATCTTGACCAGCGGACGGTGGCGTCGATGGATTGATGGCACCCAACCGCTGGCCCCTATTACGTGCATGGAAGACCAGAAGCAAGAAGGGGAGGGGAGGGAGGGGGGGGTGTGCGGAGAAAGGGCATTCAGTTCAGGGCATTAAACATCTAGGCTGAAGCACTTGGGGCAGCTCTTCATGGGAGGCTAGAGCATGAGAATCAGCGCCAAAAATCGCCCAGGAATTATCAAGCGAGGCCCACTGACAAGCAATAGCGAGACATCGAGCAAACCAATGAATCTTGGGCTGCGGTCGCATTGCAAATCATCAACACGCTAAAGCCGCACGCAACCGGCGCGTCTTTGCTCTGGCGTCACCAGCAAGAGCCATAAGCGGAGCAAAGTGCTGGGTCAAGCAAACATTCTAAAATGAAAGAGGGGAGGGAGCCCTGAGAAGCCCATGGATCTAACAGAGATGCACGCCAAGTAATCGGATCATTCTCGTGCCCATTGCTGTTATTCACTGATCACTGCTGTCGTGCAGGTTAGAGCTGAATCCAGTGCAACCGTTTCACATTGACCCAGAACAGTTGGCATCCTCGGCAGGAAAATCGATTGCATAGACACGCAATAACCGGGCAACTCAACGAGCACAAACGATAGTCAGCTAGATTGATGGCCTGTCCTATAAAGCTTGACCAGGGAGACGGTGATTCCGGATCCCTCGAAAACGAGCAGGGGCGACGATCTCACCCTGGGTAGCCCAGTCCCAACGACGGAAGTCACAGTTAAAGTTGAGCAACCGAAGCGGTGATCCGGCGAGTCCCGCAGATCGTTTCCGAGGCCTTAACGAGATGTTCCTTTAATTCAAACGGAGACTGGAAGAAACCATCAATAAAACGCAACGCACGGACAGGGGAGGGGTATAGAAGCATGAACCTCCCTGATCAGCTGCACGATTCAATCGAGAACACCGTGCGGTTGATGGCATTTAGCCACTATCAAGTGTTAGCACGTTTTCAATCACGGGTATAAACCAGTAGAACCGGACTAAAACATCAGCAATCCATTGATTTTACACGATTTTCTATATATTCCAGTTTTTGTCCAGTATACCCCATTAAAAATTCTGAAACTGCAAACCCAATCAATACGGCGTTGTTCGGTCAGGCACTGCTAGTTAAGCAGGTATCATGTTGGACGACACTGGACGAAAGTACCTACTTATGTGATGATACCTGGACTCTAACTGGACACACCGCAAAGCCACGAAATCCGGGCTTTCGACTGCCACATCCGCACCTGGACATCATGATGATTACCGGACGAACGCTCAGAGATAAAGCAATTGACAGTTTCGGTCTGGCCGAGGCCGGTATCGCTTTGGTAGCCCTGGATCAACTGTTGAAAGTGGCCAACCTCGGTGAGGATGACAACACGTCGGACTTGTTCGATGCAGAGGACTGGGATTCGGTTGTTGAAACCGTCGTGAGCAATCTGGAGGGCAAGGGGAGTCAGGCCGAACTTGCTGCTGTACAAGCCAAGCTCATGGTCTGGCGGATGGTCTACCGCCTTGAAAAGCTCTCAGGCAATCACCTGGCAAGCGAACCGGAGCCCGCTGAGCTACTACCCACGCGTGCGGCCTATGCCCCGGTGGATTTGGGCTCCACCTTTCTTCGCGGCTGCCTCTATTATTCCGTGCAGACCCTGGTTTCCACCCCGCATGTCGTGGATGGAGTAGCACAAGCGGGCAGCGAATCGATTGATGTGGTGGTAGTGCGATCCGACCGCACACTGCTCAATGTGATCGAAACCAAGTCGACCAAGGGGCGCCAGTCGCATATTTGTCGCCTAACCGATGGCACCTGCTGCAAAAACCACCCATTGCAGGGTTTCAGTCGACTTGGTCATGGGATTCGATACAACGCTACCTGGCCAATGACTACACCCCGCAAAGCCTGCGGCACCTAGCCAAGCGTGTATACCAGCACCTGCATGCCAAGGTGTGGCTTCCGGATCCTGATGATTACTGGGTACTCACCTTTTCCTGCATCACCTCCTATGTCCAAGCCATCTTCGATGCTGTGCCTTTGATTCTACTCAATGGTGAAGGTGGCACAGGAAAGAGCGACCTGGGCAAAGCCATGACAGATGTGTCCTGTAATGCGGTCATGATCGGCAAGACCAGCCCCTCCTCGATGATTCGCCTGATGGATGAGGCCAAAGGCTTGGTGGTGATTGACGACCTGGAATCCATTGGGGCAAGAGCCTCGGGCGCCGGACGCGAATCGTTTTCAGAAATGGTGCAGGTGTTGAAGGTGAGCTACAAGAAAGCTTCCGCCAACAAGGTGATCACGAATGACCGCAAGAAAACCGAGATCGTAAATTTCTTTGGGGTCAAAATTGTCTCGAACACCACAGGAGTCGATCGGATCCTGGGAACACGGATGATTCAAATATCCACCCAGCTTATCCCCAAGGATCAGCTGGATCCGTTTCTTGCCCGACACGAGCTCAGTTCCGATGAACTGCATACACTGCGAAATGAGTTGCACTGCTGGGCCTTTGACCATGTCAACGACGTCAGCAATGGCTACCGCAACCTGTTCGGTGCCAGCGCCGATCGTGAACAGGAAATTGCCGCACCGCTGAGAGTGCTGGCCAAGCTGTCAGGCCTGGCGGAGGCGGAACAGGCGATTGAGCGCTCGCTGGAGAAGCAGACAGAGCGCAAGATCACATTCCGCTCGGCCACCGATGCTCTGGCCTATGTGATTGAGCAATGCGCGAGGGAAGGGGCCAGAACGATCAGTGTGGTGGAGGTCATGCTCCGCCTGCGTCAGGCCATGGGGCAAAAGCCCATCAAAGGCAAGCCCCTGGTATGGATGAAGCCTGAGTGGGTCTCGAAGAAGCTGCGCGAGTTAGGCTGGGTGTCAGCGAGCGCCGGTAGAAAAAACCTCTACGGCTACCAAATGCGCATTCTTGGGATTTCCGATGACAAGCGGCTGGAAGTCGGAGCGTTGACCAAGGAGGCCAGGTCGAACGATGCTTTTTGCAAGGGTTGCCTGGAATGTCCATTCAGGAATTATGGGTGTGAAATCATGCCTTATCGCGTCAAGCGCGAAGGCCTGTAACTGCCCACATCAGCTCGCGAGAAGCCAGGGACGGCTCGACCGCTCTGGCAACCGCACAGCATTACATTCCGGCGAGCGAAGAGCTCAATAGCAGGTAGGCGAATTACGGGGGAATGCGCAGGAAACCCAGCGCCGAGAGAGTCCAGTGCGCTTATCTCATATATTGTTTGGGTTTTCCCGTTATTGGTTGAAGGTGATACCAGAGTGATTTAGTATTACCTATATTGACTGATAACGAGAATAAAAAATGTCAGAAAATCACCTTTTCGCGGGCGTTGATGACGGCAACCGCGAGACGAAAATTGTGCTATCCAATGGACTGCGCATCTCCACACCCTCCAGGGCCATGAGTGGCCTGTCCAATCAGATTTCGCTCAACGGCGCGAAAAGCGGCGTGTTCAGCTATCTGACCCAGGACGGCCCGTTTTCGGTTGGCAATATCGAGGCGGCTGAAGATACGGCCTACGATGGCTATCCAACCAGTGCCCAAAACCGTGTCATTGTGGCTCATGCGCTGCGCCAGCTCGGCCTTAACCAGTCACATACACTGGATATTGTCACCGGACTTCCACTCAAGCGCTTCTACCTCAACGGCGACCTGAACAAGGATCTTATCGGACGCAAAAAGAAGAACCTGAAAATCTACGATGTCAAAGGTGTGGATGGTTATGCCCCGGCAGTCATCAAGCGGCATGATGTGCTGTCTGAGGCGATCGCCGGCTGGGTCAACTACGTCATCCAGCGCAATCCTGAGGGCAAGCTGAGCATTGTCAAGGACAGGGCCCTTGAGCGCACAGCAATCATCGATATTGGTGGTCGCACGCTTGATATAGCTGTGGTCAAGGACTGGGTGCTCGATCGAGATCGCTCCACCACCGATGAAATCGGCATGATCAAAATCGTCACCGCCCTCAAGGATCGTCTGTATGATTTCTTTAACGGTGTCGACCTGACTGACGAGCAAGTCGAACAAGCGCTCACCACGCGCCAAGTGAAGGTCAAGGGCAAACTGCATGTCGTCGGGGAAATCGTCGATTCCGCAACGATGTCGGTGCTGAACAGTATCAAGGCCACCGTCATGCGCCAACTGCAGAAGTCCGGTGACATTGACACGGTATTTTTCATCGGCGGCACCAGCGAGTTCCTGAGGCCCCACCTGGCAGATTGGTTTGAGCAACAGGTGCTGCTGGAAGATGCCGCATTTGCCAACGCCGAAGGCATGCTCAAGTACGCCGAATTTGCTATGGGGCAGAAGTAATGCGCCATCGCAAGGTCATTAGCCTGTATGAGGCTGACCCCAGTCATGCTGAACTCCTGGAGTATCTGGAGGGCATTGAAGGCCGGAATCGTCAGGCCCAGGCCTTGCTGCAAATGCTCATGATCGGGGCTCGTGTCGTCCTGCGTCAGGAGAGTGGTGAACAAGCCTGGTTTGCGGCGCGCAACCCCGACGTGCGCACCGTGCGTAGAGAGGCAAAGGCCCGGCAGAAACCGATCCCCGTTTCCGAAGTGCCAGCGCTAAGCTCCACTCCCCCCGCAGGGACAGCGCCACAAGCGCCTGCAAGCCTCCCGGTTCCGCCACGGCGGGTTGATGTAGAGCCCGAGCCTATAAGCCCGAAAGAGCCTGCTGAGGGGGTTGTGGAGCTCGCAGGCACCTATGAAACCCTGCCATCGCCCCCAGACAACGCCGCTTACCCCGATGAAGACGACGATGACGACTTCATGGATCCCCTACAAAGACTTCAAATGATGAGAGAGGAATAGTCATGGCTCAACGCGGAGCGGGCGCTTCAGACACCAACATGGAGATGTGGGCGTTTCTGATTGTCGTCCTGGTTTGTCTGGCCTTTTGGCTTATCAGCCACAATTTCTGGGTGTACGCAACGATGTGGCGGTGGATCAGAATTGCCGAAATTTCACTATTCGCCTTCACCGTGCCTCAGGCTGTGGAAAATCTGATCGGCGTTGATTTCGGCGCCGGACTTCGCTTCCTGCTGGACACCAAGCCGACCTTGATGACCGCGTCGATGATCAGTGGATTCGACAACATTTATGTGAAGTTCTTCAACTGGCTGCCAGGCGGCTTCCTCGCCATTGCCGGCGCCAAGCTATTTTTGGCGTCGGAAAACGTCTCGTTCGACAAATACACCATGGAATCGTTGCTGCTGAAGATGTCGAGGGCGTTCCCGAACAACCGGATGTTCTTGAACGTTCACCCGGAGCTGACCCCGCTGGATTTCTACCCCGATGATCCGGACAGCTATGAGTACTCGATGGCAATGACCGAGCGTCAATTTGCCCAGTGCGTTCCACCCGTGGGCCTGGACAAGGAAGCCAAGCGCGATGCGTCCTTGCGCAAAGCCATCTGGGATGGTCAGCAGGGCTTCAATGACGACCTCTGTCGCAAGGCCTTCGACAAGCAGCTGGGTAGCCTGTACATGGGCCACAATCGGCTCACTGAAGACGAGAAGAAGCTGGCAGACTTGTTCAGAAGCAAAATCCTGGTCAAGCGCGTCGAGGTTCTGCCCATCCTCATGGACTACGTGGCGCAGATCACCGAGCATCGGAATACAAACCGGCTGATTCCTACCGACAAGAAAGCCCTGGCCGCCCTGGACATCAAAACCCTGCCCAAAGCTCAGGTCAAGCTGCAGGAGGACTTTGGTTCCCACAAAGCGCTGGTTGAAATGCTGACCGCCATGATCGACGGGATGTACAAGAAACACGGCGCCACGCTCAAAGTCAAGGAGTCGGACATCCGTTCGATGGTCTCCAACAAGGATCTGAAAAACACGCTGCGTCACATCATGGCCGACAGCAGATTGGCCAGGCATGCTTTCACCTACACCGGGCTCATGACCCTCCTGGAAGCCGCCCGCGATGGCGCCACCCTGGCACCATCATCGTTCCGCTGGCTGAAGGGGCGCAACCGCACCCTGTGGTATGCCCTCAACTGCGTCGGCAAGAAAACTGCCTTCACCGAATCAGCTGGCACCTACGGGCACTGGCTGCTGGAGAAAGAGATCAAGATCAGCGTCCCGCATGCTGAAACCACCGAGGCGATCGAAGCCTTGCGCATTGCCCTGGAATTGCCGGCGCGGGCGGGCGCCGCCAAACAGGATGAGTGGACTTGAGTCGGCGTGACTGTGTCGAGATTCGCGAGCAGCCAATGACCAATGACTGCTCCCGGATCTTCAACATCCTCAGTGACTGGGCGCACCTGGAAGGGCAGGGCGGCTGGGCCGACGAGGTGTTTTCAACCCAAACAGTCAGGCATGTCCTGAATGCCGCCAATTGCCATGCCCAGCGCCTTTCATTTGCCCTGAGTCTTCTGCTGGGAATTGAGCCAAGCGAGTGCGCGAAGGCCCTGGGCGCTCCCGAGGAGATCGCCAGGCTGGAGTCTATCCTGGAGCGGTGTCGGCGAAAAGAGGGAAGGATAAAGATTTCCTAAAATTCGCTTTTGATGTAAATTGGTCGTAACTGGATTAACCCTATAATAATAAGAATGGGCAAACCATGGTTCACGGTATTTCCAAGAATGCGGATCTTGATCCGGCGTTGCTACATCGCGAGGTGCGCCCGTTCCGTTATCGGATCAAGGACTTCTTCGCCATCGCAGGTGGTGCAGTCACGGCCTTCTTTGGCTGCTCGGCGTTCATCACCCCCTGGATAGGTTATGGGGCCGCCTCCGACTTCATGATCTTCTTCGGTTTGATTATGCTCATGCTCAGCCGAAACAATCGTCGGGCCTACCCTCTGCGCCGACCGATGGATCCGCTGGAGATCGACCCGACCGTTAAGCTCAAGCCCGAGGACAAAGGGGATCCGAAAAAAATTCTCAAGCGGCGGATGGGCAACGGCATCATCCTGATTGGCAATGACAAGGTCAGTGGCGAGGCGTTTTGGGTCTCCAACGATGATGCCCGTACCCATATGCTGGTGTTCGGATCTACCGGCAGCGGCAAGACCCGGTTCTTGCTGGGGCTGTTCTACCAGGCCCTGTTGCTCGGTTCCGGGGTCATGTACGTCGACGGGAAGGGCGACACGACGGTATTTGGCCTGGTCTTCTCGATGGTCAGGCGCCTGGGTCGTGAAGATGACCTGCTGCTGATCAACTACCTGACAGGCTCAAAATCACCCGGTGCAAAAGGCGACGGGACACGCCTGTCGAACACCACAAACCCCTTCGCCTACGGCCCGTCCGCCCAGTTGCGCTCACTGGTCGTGAGCTTGATGCGTGACGGTGGCGGCGACGACATGTGGAAAGGCCGAGCCAGTGCATTGCTCGCCGCCTTGCTGGACACCCTGGTCTACCTGCGTGATTCCGGTGAGATCAACATGGACGTCGGCAAGTTGCGTGATTACATGCCACTTGATAGGGTTCTTGAACTTACCCAGCGCCGTGATATTCCTGAGCATGGCATTGTGCAGCTCAAGAAATACTTGCTCGACCTGCCCGGCTATAACGAAGACGATGCACTCAATGGCTCGCTGTCGCCAAAGTGCTACGAACAACATGGGTACCTGCAAATGCAGCTAACCGAGGTGCTCTCTGAGTTGTCCTCGACCTATGCGCATATCTTCAACGCCCCCATGGGTGAGGTGGACTACAAGGACTTGGTTTATAACCGCCGAATCCTGTTTGTGATGTTGCCAGCCCTCGAAAAAGACCCGGACGCGCTGTCAGGTCTTGGTAAACTGGTCGTAGCCGGGGTTCGAAGCGCACTGGCGCCAGCACTGGGCGAAAAGGTGGAAGGCTCCCACGAAGAAGTTATGGATGCCAAACCCACCAACTCCGATGTGCCGTTCCTGCTTATTCTCGATGAATATGGGTATTATTCCGTGAAGGGCTTCTCGGTAGTTGCCGCGCAGGCCCGATCGCTGGGTATTGCGGTAATCTTCGCCGGCCAGGACTTCCCGAGCTTTAAACGTGGGGGCGAGGACGAAGCCAAGTCAGTAACAGCCAACACCAACATTAAAGTCTTCATGAAGCTTGAAGACCAGGGCGACACTTTCCAGTTGGCTGTTGAACGTGCGGGCGAAGGTGAAACTGCTGCGACCGCAGGTCATGAAGTCAAGGGTGAATTGGTATCGGGTTACGCCGACAACCTGCAAACCCGCATCGAACGCCGCAAGCGGATCACCATTCGCGACCTGGTCGATCAGAAGCCTGGCGAGGCACATGTCATGTTTGGTGACTTGCTGGTTCGCTGCAGGTTGTTTTACGCCGAACCCAACCAATCACCTGAGTACCGCATCAACCGCATGTTGATGGTGAACCGCCCACGGCAGGAAACCATCAAACAGATCACCCAGGCCCGTGGCAACATTGGCAAGGTCTTCGATTCTGGCCTGCCGCTGAGCAAGCTGAAAAACACCGATCTTGATGCGGGTCTGAAGGCCCTATTCACCGGCTACGAATTAGCCCGTGACCGCAACCAGGATCCCAATGGCAGTGCACGCCTCGCCTTTGGCCTGATGGAATACCAGGAGCAGTTGCTCGACGAAACCTTCGTGAGAGCAATCAAGGGGGATACATCACCAGTCGCTCCACAAAAAGCACGAGTGGAGCCGACCATCACTGAGCGACCCCAGCCAACTGCCGATCAGCACCGCGAAGAGCGCAGGGTGGAGATCGACAAGGCCCAGGATGACGAACTTCAACACCAGGTCAGTTCGGGCCTGCCATTCATGCGGGAAGCCTACGAATCGGACAATGAGCTGAAGGAAGAAGCGAAAGGCATCTATAAATCGCTCTCTGAGCTCATCAACGACACCATTCAAGAGCAGATCGATACCCATGAAGAGCCTCTGTCGCCGAAGGCGCAGGCGGAAGCACTGCCATTGCAGCAGTTGAAAGCGATTGAAATGGAGCATGGCCTGGATGAAGAGGATGCTGAAGCCGAAGCGCGTCGTGGCCTGGAGATCATCGATGAGCGCATTCAATACCCGAGCGAGCCACAGCCCAGTCGCCTCAGCGAAGAAATCGTGAGTAAGACTCTGGAGCTGATGCTCAAGCAAATCGACAAGAACAAGGACGCCTGAGCTGCAGGCACACACAACCCGGCAATGCCGGGTTTTTTATCGAAAAAATAATTTTCAATTGAATTTAGCAGGTGATTGCTGCCCCAGATCAAAACAACGGCGATTTTATAACTGAATCCGCGCCAGGTGCGAATTGTCACTGTGTTTGCTCATTGCGGAAACTGAAGTTAATAAGAATAAGAGGAAGCCGTCATGTCCCTAAGCAGCCATTACAACCTGCGCGATCTCAAAAAGAACGTGGAAAACATCCGCATCGACAACCTGATTCAAGCAGTCTCGGGGGCCGAGCTGCACTCTGGCGATGACAAGACCAAGCACTTCCAGGCCAAGCTGCTGATCGACGTTCAGACCCTGAACCCGGAAGAGATGAGCCTGCTGCGCGACTCCGCTCCGTTGCCAAGCTATGCCGGTGGCAAGTTCGTCGCTGCCTATCGCATGGGCAAGCAGTTCATGGAAGAAAACAAGGACAACATGCATGAGCTACTCATTGGCAAGCTGTCGAAGGCCGTGACGGCCACCTACGAAGCCCGCGTTGAGCAGGCCAATGAGGGTGTGTTCATGCGCGACTCCCAGCTGCCTACGCAGAAGGAAGGCTTCTTCGCCAGACTGGTCGGCAGCTTCACCAGCAAGCCGAAACCGGTTCACCAGGAGTCTTCGATGGGCATGCGCTAACCGCGCTTGGCAACACAAAGGATTTGCACGTATATTGACGTATAGGCGTCAGTTACACGCAGATCCTTTTTCATTGTCAACGGATACCCCAGGGACTTGAATAATCGCCAATCCGGGGCTACGATTTGACCACAAATTGATTCGAGGTACTCGTTATGTCTTCAGAAAGCCGCGCAGGTACGCCCATCCTTGGCAGCGTCGAAGCACTCAAGAAAGGGTCGACTGCAGGTTTTGTAGGCTATCCCACTCGCTATATGATTGGCGACCATCCATCTGACCAGTACGTGGAAGGGGTTGACCAGGCGGGGGCGCGGTTTATGCTGCAGCTGACGGTGCCAGAGCGGTTCATTCAGGAAGCAAAGAAGAAAAAGGACGTCATCATCCCCGACCTTGCCTCACTCAGTGAAACCCATCGCACAGCCCGCAACCCCTGTTTTGCTGACGAGACCAACGGCCCCGGCTCAATGACAGGGGGAGTGTTCCTGGCAGAGCAGGTCAAGGTGGTGGATGCCGAAAAGAACATCCTGTCGTGCAACTGGCTCTCAGT
Organism: Pseudomonas sp. Leaf58; assembly: GCF_003627215.1. Lineage (NCBI taxonomy): Bacteria > Pseudomonadati > Pseudomonadota > Gammaproteobacteria > Pseudomonadales > Pseudomonadaceae > Pseudomonas > Pseudomonas sp. Leaf58. Next base: position 891,385 of record NZ_CP032678.1, on the reverse strand, counting down.
GTTGCGCGCCGAAGATCGTGCGGCCAAGCCCAAGATCGGCGTGGGATACCTGGAGATGAACCGTATCCCCATGAACACTGCGGAGTACGAACAGCAGCGTATCCGCCTGATGGAGATGAATACCATCCTGGAGGCGGCGACCGAATCGACTGAAGAGCTGGAGGGCATGAGCCTGCTCGAATACAGCATGATGCGCGAGCAGCTCGCCATCGACCTGTACATCAATCAGAAAAAGAGCTTTTACATCGGCGTCGATGTACAGTACCAGCGCCTTGAAGCCCTGAATCTGGACAACGAGGCCAAGGTGCGCAGCACCATCCTGGAAATGATCGAATCCAACAGTCAATGCGGCATGTACGGCGGCGTCATCATGCGCCCCGTTGATAACTCGGGACAGTCTCGCATGGTTCAGGTGGATGGGATTCGCCGCCTGAATCACCAGTTCGATTACCGGGAGCAGAAGGTACCCGATGTCACGACCATCTGGGATGAATTTGTCCCGCGTGGTTCGGGCTGGCTCAAGTTCATGAAGAAAAAAGGCTTCGAGATCGAGATCATTCCGATCCAGCGTGTCAACTGCGGCCCCATTTCCAACGAGAAGTACCTCAAGGAATTCATGCGCGGCGGCCATGGCATGCCCAAGCAGCTCAAGGCTTTTGTCGACAAACGCTTCCACTTCGCGCCGTTCGTGAATTTTGCGAACCAGAACGCCTACCTGGCGTGCCCGATTGCCATGCGCAATGCCGACACCGTCAAGCGTGAGTTTCGGGCGAACAATACCGTGCTTCTGAGCAGCATTCATGCGTACGGCAAGGCCATTGGCAACGTCCTGGAGCTGGACAAGAATTGCGAACGCACCCTGAAGCTCTCCGCTACGCCTGCGCCGTTCGTGCGCGCCCCACGGGACGATCAACCAGCCTATGGCCAATAACGTTGCTGCGCGGCGCCAGGAGGCCTCTCAGACGGCCTCTGTGGTGCCAGTCCTGCCAGGCTGGTCGGTTGGCCAGATGAAGGCGCACATCAACCACCTGGTGCAGGCGCAGGAATACCAGGCATTGCGCGACCTGCACATGTTGCACTTGAGCGATGCCAAGCAAGGGCATATGGCCGTCTTGTTAGGCACTAGCCGATCCTTCAACCTGTTCATCGTCACCACCTACGCGTCCTTCGCGCCCGAGATCAGCCGAGCGGCCATCGAATTTGGCAGGCATCTGTATTTGCGTGACGGCATCGTCGGTGACGTGCAGATTGAAGCGATGCTACTGGAAACCGCTTGGGCCTTGGCATTTTTCCAGGACATCGATCACCTGGAGATGTTTCCTGCCGAGTTCCAGACCCTGCTCCTGGAGCATGGCGCCCCTGTCCTGGCCAACATCAGGGCATTTGAGGGTTTCCCGCTGATCAACCTACAGCACGGTTATGAAACAGCCCCGGTGCGCTGCATCAAGAATCTTCAGCTCATGGCGCCTGGCGACGACGCCTAGCCCTTAACACCATTCAGGATCATTCCCTGGCCGCGCTGGTCGTGCAGCTCAACCTGGTTACCCGCGATGACCTGGACGGCATCGACAATGAAATTGTGCGGTGTGCCGTCCTGGAAAGTGAGTTGCTCTAAGGGCGCCTCACAAAAGCAGTCGCCCCTTTCCTTTAGGGCTCAGGCTCACAGATCGGTTTTCGACTGTTCTCGTTAATCCGGTACTCCACTGAGGCCGCCTCGGTGGGCAAGGGCACCTCCCATTTGAACAGCATATCGCGGATACCCTCATTTTTCAGGGAAGTGTCCCGCTGGTTGTTGCGCTGATAAATGACCTTCTCGGGTTGCTCCAAGTACACCAGCTGCACGTCCGCATGGTAATCATGAAGAAAATCGAGTGTCTGGGCGCGCATTTGAGACGACAGCAAGGTGGTGTTCCAGACAAAGGGCTCCTGTCGGCGCAGCAGCTCCCTGGCCTTGTCGTAGGCATAATGCGCGGCAGCCCCGTTGTTCTTGCCATACCGCAGCCCGAGTTCGTCACGGGCATCATCAATGGACACCACGGGAAGCCCTGGGCGGTGATGGCTGACCCAGTGGTTTTTTCCAGATGCCGGCATGCCGCACATCACGGTTACCTGCGAACCTGTGCGCTCACGGAAGAACGGGTAGTCCGGCGAGATCGAGGCGCCGCGCAGGTAGCAGAGCTTGGTGTAGGTGTCCGGAAATTGCTTGGCCGATCGCAGGCAGCCTTCTTCCTCGGCAAGCATGCGAAACAGCTCGATGTCGGCCAGCACGTTCTGCTTGTCGTGATAGACCCGCCCTTCCATGTCAGCCACGGCCATGGCACACAGCATCCACAGCTGCTGTTCGCAGGACAGCTTGTGAATCAGGAACTCAGCCGGCTTGCCGCTGCGCTTGTCACCATTGAGGGCAAAGAAGGGCAATTGGTGCACGGTGATGATCCGGCAGATTTCCTCACGCAGCTCGAAAGGCACCCCAGCCCGCCATAGCAGGATCCTGGCATCAATCGCGCCACGTCGCGAATGACCGGGCTGGCCGATTTTGCCAGTGACGGGATCAATCACCGTGGTCGAAGGCTTGGCGATGTCGTGTAGCAGTGCGGCGTAGAACAAGACAAAGCGTTCATTCTCAGTCGCGCTGCGGTAGTCCTGGCCGTTGACCATGGCGCCCACCACCAGGTCGGTATGGGCAAGTACGTTCCCCTCTGCGTGATAGACGGGGTCTTGGGGGGTCGCCTCCAGCAGTGCAAGCGCGGGGATCAACTCGATCAGCGCTTTCATGTCATGGGCCTGGCCAGGGTCAGCCACCAGCTTCTGCATCTCTTGGTACGTCATGCGAAAAAACCTCTTCAAGGGGGTGGAGATAAAGGTCAATCGTGCAGGGAGACCTTCACCCCTGGTATGTCCAGCCGCTCAAAGAGAGGCTCATGGTGTTCAAAATTCGGCGTCAGTGAATGGGTACGTCCAGCGAGCTCAGCCCGCTGTTCCTCCGTCTGGCGCGGAACATCCTGCAAATCTAGGCAGAGATTTGCAAGATAACCTTGCTCATAGCCAAAGAATGCCTGAACCCGAGCGCCTCCCCCGGTGAGCACCCACACAGGGCCTCGTTCCAGCGCCAGGCAGTAATTGTACAGAGCCTTGATTTTGGCGTGGTAGCAATCGATCATCATCTGACGGTGGCCAATCGCGTGTCGGATACGGTCGTCGCTCCCGGTTCTGGCATAATGAGTATCCTCGTTCACGCAGTAGGGGACGCCATCATGTGGTGCGAGCATCATGGATCCACTGAATCTCGCCCTGCCGTCAGGAACAGAGACTGTGAGGCCGTAATGCCCCCACATTTCAATCCGTTGCTCATCGGTTTGCTCAACGGGTGGCTTCGTCAACCCCAGCAGTCGAAGGTGCGTGGAGATGAGGCTGATGTCATCCAGGCCTAGGTTGTCAAAAAAGCCTTCTGTGCGGGAAAAAAACCCCTCCATCAATTGTCTGTCTCTGGCCGGGAGGCCTTTGACGTATTTGATGATTTTCTGCGCGGAGACGGCATCAGTAGAGGGCGTCATCGGAAGGCCTGTGCTGAGCAATTGGTATGCCCAATAATAGGGGAAACTCAAAGCCAATATCCATATTATTCACCGCTCAAACGGAAAAAGCCCCGAAAGCATCACCTCCAGGGCTTCTGCTTTGCACGCAAATCAGGCTGCGGCGGTATCCTCGACCTGATCAAGCTGGCTTTCACGGTGACTCACGCAGGCATAGACGTAATCGATCATCACCACCGGGATATCGAAATACAGGGCCTTGAATAGCCTGAACACCTCCTTTTGGAAGGATAGGTCGGGTTTTTCCTGGGCATAGGCGCGCAAGTGGATGCCGGCGCGGATGTGGTCAGCCTCCTCCAACATGGCTTTCCACTGGGTGTCGATCGCATGCAGCAGGCTGCTATGGATCATGGCATCGCGCTTGTCCTGGAGCTGAGATGAGCGGGCCCGCAGATCAAATTGAATCCAGTTGACCAGCTGATCCTTGAGACCCTGGATCTTGTAATGGTCATTTTCAAAGTCCGCGTACATCCCATCAAACCAGTCACCGGACAGCCCCCAGCCTACCAGCTTGTCGCGCAGGCCTGCCTTGTTCCAGGTCTCCGGGAAACCCTTGCCACTGTTGAGGTAGATGCACAGCATGCGCTCAACGGCCTGTTCGACCTTGTTGCTGGCAAAGTCGAAGATGGTTGCCGGATCCTCAGCCAACAGCTCATCACGCAGCTGGAAAAACACATGGCGCGGTTTGTCGATGACCGAATCCTGCTTCAGGCCTTCCTTGCGCGAGGTCATGTGAATGGCCTGTTTCTTGGCCTGCGCTTTGGCGATGGAGCTGTTGATCATGCTGTGCTCGACGCCATCATGTTCGCCCAGGCCCAGGGCCAGGAAGAATCGCTTGAGGGCATCGCCACCGTAGTTCTTGAGCAACGGGTCGTCCAGGGCAATGTAGAAGCGTGAAGCCCCTGGGTCGCCCTGGCGGCCTGCACGACCTGACAATTGCAGGTCAATGCGGCGGGAGTCGCCACGCTCGCACCCCATCACAAACAAGCCACCTGCCTCCATGACTGCCTGCCGTTCGTTACGGCACGCCTCTTCCACGCGGGCAATCGATTCCTCGTCAGCCTCCTCCTCGACCATCAGTTCCGGGTTGCCACCAAGAATGATGTCGGTGCCACGGCCAGCCATGTTTGTGGCAATGGTGATGGCGCCCAGACGCCCCGCCTGGGCCACAATCATCGCTTCATGCTCGTCTTGCTTGGCATTGAGCACTTGGTGGTCGATCCCCAGCGATTCGAAGCGTGCGGAGAGCTGCTCGGAGTCGGAAATGCTGCCGGTACCGATCAGGATAGGTTGGCCGGTGGCGTGGATCGTTTTGACATCCTCGACAATTTTCCGCCACTTGCCTTCCTGGGTCATGAAGACGATGTCGGGATGATCGACGCGGATACGCGGGCGGTGAGTCGGGATAGGGACAGTGGTCAGCCCGTAGAGATCATGGATTTCCTTGGCCTCAGTCATGGCCGTACCGGTCATGCCACCCACCGAGCTGTAGAGCGAAACGTAATTCGACAAAGCAATTCGCCCCAGCTCTTCCGACTCAGGCTTGATGGACAAGGACTCTTTCGCTTCCACCGCCTGGTGAAGCCCATCGTTCCAGCGCTTGCCGTGAGACAGGCGTCCCGTCTCCTGGTCAACGATAATCGCTTTGTCATCCGCGATGATGTAGTCCCGGTCGCGAACGAACAGGTGCGCAGCTTTGGCACAGGCGTTTAGGGCACGCCAGATGTGGGAGCGTGACGGTTGCCAGATTTCATCGCGGGTAGCAATGACACCCTTGTCCAACAGATAGTCTTCGGCCACGGTGATGCCGCTCTCGCTGAAGAACGCCGAAGACTTGGTGCGATCGACGATCAGGTGCGATTCGTAGCCGTGGTTGTCGACGAGGATTTTCTCCAGCTGTGTGCGCTTGTCTTCACGCATGTCTTCATGGGTCAGCGACGAGACAAATGCATAGAGATCAGTCCACAGGCTCGGATCAAGAGCCCCATCGCCCGAAAGCACCATGGGCGTGCGAGCTTCGTCAATGAAGATGGAGTCAGCCTCATCAACCAATAGGAAATTCCGGCCTTGCTGCATGAGCTGTGCATGGCGATGGACGATGTGGTCACGCAGGTAGTCGAACACAAACTGCGACGGGGTGCCGTAGACAATCGAGCATTGATAGGCGATCTGGCGAGATTCACGACCGAAGTTGTCCTGCAGATAACCCACGGTCAGGCCGAGGGCTTCAAACAGGGGGTCAAGTTGCTGGGCATCACGTCTGGCCAGAAAATCGTTGACCGTCATGGCATGGGCGCGAGTCTGCAGGCCATTCCAGGCCAGCGGAAGCGCAGCGGTGAGGGTTTTGCCTTCACCCGTGGCCATTTCGGCGATACGGCCATCCGCCATCGCCAGGGCGCCCATGATCTGCACTTCATAAGGGCGCTTTCCAAGCGTTCGATCAGCCATCTCGACGATGATTGCAAAGCCCACCTGCATCGCTTCCCGGTCGGTGCGACCGCGAAGATTCTGGAAACTGTTGGCAAGCGACCCATCGGGGACGCCCCCAAGGCTGAGGCTATGGTGCTGGATAATCTGAGCTTCTGCACGGTATTTGCGTACGCTTCGACCAAGCAGATAATTGTCTAGTTGTTTGATCATCGGGGGGATCTCCTGTATCAGGAAATCCTACTGTATTTCGGTTTTGCTGTAAATTGAGTGGTTTTACGGTTTACGCTTTGACCGTATATTGGGTTATGGGTATATTGACTCATCAACACACGGGTTGTCCGATCCGATTGAGAGGTCATCACAATGAAAAAATCCATCCTTGGGCTGCTGGCGGCCACGGCCATTCCGTTTATGGTCGTTTCGACACCCTCCCATGCCAGTACTGAAGCACCCGCAGCGGCCACTCAGGCTCCAGCAAGCACCCAGACCCAGGCTGCCAATTTCAAATTGAGTCTGGTCAATCCAGTCACCCATCAAGCGGAGTCGCTGTCGATCAGCCAGATCACCAATGCGGACAAGATGCGTGAGTTCATCGTGCCACTGCCCAATGCGGCAGAGCTGTACGACACCTACGTGAGCAAAGGTTATCTGCCCCTGCATGCCATGATCCTGACCAGCTGGGACGTCAACGAAATCATGCGTTCCGTGAGCCCGTCCCTGCCGGACAATCCCGCCATGCGTGAAAAAATCGCAGGCATCCACAAAATTTATCAACCCGCACAATAAGGTCTGAAGATGCCATCGCGATACAACAACAAATTGGCAACGATGCTCCATTATCAGGAGCAGCTCAATAACGTATTCGACCCCCAGTGGCGAGTGAACCGCCATGCCTACCTGCGCGCAGCCAGCGTCGAAAGCGGCGAAATGATCGAACATCATGGCTACAAGTGGTGGAAAGCGGTGCGCAAAGACGTCGTTCAGATGCAGCTGGAATTGGTCGACATCATCCACTTCTACCTCAGCGAAGTGGCGCGCATTGCCAACGATCCGGACAAGGCGCGTGAGGATCTGCTGGCAGCCTGGGCAGTCGAGGACACGGTGGTTGTCTTCGACAACGTGGAGTACGTGATTGAAGACCTCCCTGCCCTGGAGAAAATGGACTTGCTGATGGGCTTGTCCTGCGCCAAGCGGATCAACTGGAGCTTGTACCGCGCCATCATGAAAGATGCTGGCCTTTCGTTTGATTCGCTGTACTCGATCTACGCCGCCAAGAATGTGCTGAACCTGTTCCGCCAGAACAATGGTGACAAGCAGGGCACGTACATCAAGGTCTGGTCGGGCCGCGAAGACAACCTGTACCTGGAAGACCTGATGAAGAATTGGGTGCCTGATGACGGCATGGAGCTGCTGTACCAGCGTCTGGGCGAGTGTTACGCCGAATTTGCCTGAGGGCTGACAACGAAAACCCGGCAGCGCCGGGTTTTTTCATGCCTGGATTTCAGAGGTTCCAGGGCGCAAACGGTGCGCACCAGGCGACCGAGGCGCCTCCAGAGGCTTTGATCCGGTGTTTCTTGATGTTGAACGAGCACAGACTGGCGATCGCTTTTTTGCAACCACAGTTGCCCTTGACCGAGGACGCCGCACTGTTTCCATCAAGCACCGACGCTGCACAACCCATCAGGTCGGTTGCTGGATTTTCCTGCTGACCAATCAGTTCCTCTCGGTATTCTTTCTTGTTGAAAGACCCCGTGTTGGTCAGCATATCGTCGTTCGCAGGAATCGATAGGCAGGAAAGATCCGCAGCATGGGACACGGATGGGATTAAAAGCGAAAACAGTAATGCGCCGAGTAATTTTTTCATCAAATCCACCTCTTTTTGCTAGTATTGATAAAGGGGATGACAATTTCAAGTGGCTTTGGCAACCCGCCCAGAAAAAGGCGGGAATCTTCATGCAACCCGTGCCAATCAAAACCGCTCAGAAAGCCTTGAAGAGTTAGGGAAGCAAGCCGATAGCCCTAAGGCCCAAGGCCAGCACCGTGCTGGCAACGATTGCCGGGCCCGCTGGAACGGCTTTCGAACCGACCAGGCGGGCAAATACTCCAGGCTCCCATTTTGACCAGCGCTTGCACATCTGGGTAAGGATCAGCATGGGCAGAAACATGAAAAATACCAAGAGCACGTCCGAACCCAGCAATACAGCGGCGATTGAAAACAGATGGTAGTCTGCCATGCCCATGGGTTTAGCCCTGGTCAACCAGGTAATGCCCTGGAAAATGCAATATAGGGAAAAAAACACGGCCAGGTGTGCCACCATGGCCTGTTCAACGCCCACGCCGATGCCAGACATGGCCAACACATACCCCAGCGCAGTGGTGCAAAACAACAATGAATCGGGGATGAAGCCCTCAATAGCGTCAATTCTGGCCATCAGCACCAGTAGCATCACAATGATGCCCGTAATCAAGCCCGCCATCGTAGGGCCCATGGTGAAAGCCACCGCCATGAAGACTGCGGCGCCGACCAACTCCATCCCCAGGTACACGAAACGGATGGGTGCCTGGCAGCATGCCGACTTGCCGCGAAGCAATAACCAGGAGAGCAGCGGGATATTGTGGTAGGCAGGGATCGGCTTTTTGCAGCATGGGCATTGTGAGCGCCCACCCAGTAGTGACAGTGGCGTGCTGAGATTCAAGCCTGTGACCTTACCCTTATTTAGGCTTACCCAGGCTGTCGCCTCGGCATGGTTGTGGGCAATTTGAATGGCGGGCCAACGTAGCGCCAGAACATTGAAGAAACTGCCCAGGGCAGCCCCCAGGAAAATAAATATCGACCAGAACGCATGCGGAAGATCCGCATACAAGGGAAAATCGAGAATGGACATTTGGCAATCCCATAGCTTGTTATTAGATTGGCAAATATTGACACGTCAGGGGGATTATTTCAATTTGCAGCTGGGGTGTGGATGACAGTGAGAGACGGGGGAGACGGGAGGGGCAGGTTGACGCAAAGGCAGGTCATATAGCGTTTATTCCCGGTGAACACGTCCTCACCGGGAACGGTCAGGCGTAGCGGGTCAGGCAGACTTGATCAGCGAGGATCGACCAGAGCGAAACTGGCTCAAGAGGTCGGGGAAACCGTGGCTGATGAAACGGATAGCCCTGGGGTGGAGCCTGCGACTAGTGTTGGCGGGATGGGCCCAGGTCAGGACGGCATTGAAATCTTCAGATGAGGTGTCAAGACCAAGTTCAGCGGCCTTGTCCAGAATGCCTGGTCGAATCACTTTTGCCCAGTAGGGGCGCAGCTCGGTATCAGGATGGGTCACCCTGAGCCCTTCGACTTGCTCAGCGATGGCGGGAAAGTCCTTCATCCGGAAGGCTTCTGCCATGCGGCTCAGCGTCTGTTCGAAATTCAGCTCGATCATCCACTGTTCCGCGTTGCTCATGCTCAGCATGGTCGCAATGGCTTCTGCGGAAGCATGAGGCAAGAGTTCGGGAAGCTTTGGCTCGACAAAATTAACCGCCTTCAGACCTTCAATATTGACTGAAAGCATAAACTGGCCGAAGCTAATAGATGCCTTGCTTGAGTACATGGGGTCTATGTAGGTGAGCGTGTTCATCAGGCCTCCGAGATCTGATGGCCTTTATATGGCATATTGAGAACTGCGTCAACAAAATTTCGCCAAAGTTCCGCCAGGGGGACGCATGCGTATCATCTATGTTGTGGAAGAGATCAATCGGATCGGGGTCGTAAGATCGATGCTGAACACCGAAGACCCGTGGATGGCACTGGCAGACTGGCTGCTGAAGATCCACCGGCCCGTTGGGTTCAAGCCAGGTACCAAGGTCGGTGACGGCTCCCTGCACTTCAGGTCAACAGGCCAGTGCATGCCTGTCGATGTGCTGATGATCGAACTCAAAGGTTTTTTTGACTTTCATGACGAGTGCGTCAGGGAGGTCAGGCTTTCCACCTATGCCAGCCAACGCTTGGTCGACGATGGCTATCACCCGATGTCAGGAGAGCTCTACAAGAGCCCGGAGTACGGACATGCCGTAATGACGCTGAGCAGCCGAATCAAGGCCTTTGTGCAAGGCAATCTGGATGTAGCCTACGTGCTGGCCCAATTTGCAGCACAGGACACCCAGCATCAGTTCTGGGTGTCCCGCGTCACGCCCCGAGGCAGGTCGTTGAGCGCTTAATGCAAGGTAGCCTGGACGACGGTTTCGACAAACTGCCGAATGCTGACCCCCTCAACCCGGAACTGATTGCTGCGCTCAGCAGGTTTGAACGAGCGCCCGAAGTTCAAGGCCATCATTGCCTGGCTAGAGCGCCGCATCGAGCCATGGCTGACCGAGACCAGGACACCATCGTCCACGCTCTCAACCCTGGTCAGCTGCCAGTGCTTGAGGGCAATCATCTCTTTAACCCACTCTTTGAACTCCAGAACCTCTGCAGGTAGGTAGCCATAGAGGTCGTTGAGCTCGCGCAGGTTCAGGGCAGCCTCTTCCACAGACTCGCTACACATGATTCGCTGGTACCAGGCCAAACGCTCACCCACCTCGGTGATGAAATGGCTGGGGATTGAGCCTCGCATAGGGAAGTCCACGCTGTTCATGATTGCAGCCACTTCCAGGGTGGCGCGATCACCGCCCTCGTCGAGCGCCTTGATGGCCTGGGAAAGCAGGCGCATGTAGAGCGTGAAACCGATCTTGTGCACGTGACCGCTTTGTTCCTCGCCAAGGATCTCGCCAATCCCTCGGATTTCCATGTCGTGCCTGGCGATCACAAAGCCTTCGCCCAAGTTTGATGCCTGCTCCATGGCCTTTAGGCGCATGTAGACGGGGCCTTCCTTGGGGCCCTCCTTGGAAGTCAGAAGGTACGCATAGGCCTGGCGCGTCGATCGCCCAACGCGTCCGCGAATCTGGTGCATTTGCCCAAGGCCAAGCCTGTCAGGGTGCTCGATGATCAGGGTATTGGCGTTCGGCACATCGATACCGATCTCGATGACAGTTGTGCCCACCAGGACATCATACTGGTGGTCGCGGAAAGCCTGCATGATCCGGGTCATTTCGGTTTCAGACATCTTGCCGTGAACCTTGGCAACCCTGGCGGACGGCACAATCCGCTGGATTCGCTCCACGCAAGCATCCATGGAATCAATGAAGTTGTGGATGACAAAGGCTTGACCGTCACGGGCCATCTCACGTTGTAACGCCTCCTGGATCACCGAATCCTCATCGTTACGCACCAGGGTGCGCACCGACAGGCGCTTGGCTGGCGGGGTGGCGATGATGGACATGTCGCGAATGTTGGAGAGCCCCATGCTGAGCGTGCGCGGGATGGGCGTTGCCGCCATGGTCATGACATGCTTGTTGCCCCTGTGGGTACGCAGGTGCTCCTTTTGCGCCACGCCAAAGCGATGTTCTTCATCAACAATAATCAGTCCCAGTTGTTGAAGTCGACATTACCCTGCAACAGCTTGTGGGTACCAATGACAATGGAGACTGCGCCCGACTCCAGCTGCTTCATCTGGGCTTTGGTGAACGTCTGCTGGCTGGCCAGGATGATGTTGTACGGTGTTTCTTCAAACCGGCTCACGAAACTGTCGTAATGCTGCTGAGCCAGCAGCTTGGTCGGCGCAAGTACCACAGTCTGATAACCCTGATCAGCCATCAGGAAGGCCGCCCGCATGGCCACCTCGGTCTTGCCAAAGCCAACGTCCCCGCAAATGAGGCGATCCATCGGCTTGCCAGACGTCAGATCCTTGATGACATCCTGAATGGCCAGTATTTGACCGGGCGTTTCTTCATAGCTGAAGGTGTGGCAGAACCGGTCGTAAGCATCACCCGGCATCTTCAGGATAATGCCCGATGCACGTTCGCGGGTGTTGCGCAAGTCGATCAGCTCGGAGGCCACCTTCAGGGCGCTTTTCTGGGCATCTTTGAGTGCCGCAAGCCAGCTCGGATCACCCAACTTGGAAAGAGGGGCCTTTTCAGGATCGCCGCCCGAGTAGCGCGAGATCAGATCCAGATCGCGAATGTGGGCGAAGGTGCTGGCATCATCGGCGTAGCCGATTTTGACCATGTCTGTCGCACCACCGCCCATGTTGATTTGCTCAAAGCCCTGAAAGCGGCCCACGCCCTTGGTGGCATGGACAATGGGCTCGTCGAGCTTGATCTCATGCAAGCCCTGGAGAATCACGCGGCGATGGTGCTCATCCAGTTCACCGTCCAGAGACGATTCGATGGAGATGCCGAAGATCTCCTTCTCGCTGATGACGCGGTACTCATTGCCGGCCAGGAACCCACGCTCCATGACACCTGTGGTAATGGCAACCATGGGGCGGGACGCTGCGAAAGCATCGAAACTAGCAACGGAGATCGCTTCGTGACCGGAAGCCATTTCCGTCAATACGGCGACATGGCGGTGGCGAACCTCGCTTTTGATGACAAACAGCAGTGGAATGTTGCTTTCAAAGATGCCTTCCAAAACGCCGATGGCCTCTTTGAGAACTCCCTTCCTGATCATGCCGCTGGGGTAGTAGCCCAGGTCGACAGTATCGGGGCGCGGTTTTTCCACCAACTCAAAAGACTGGTAAGGGGCAAGCAGTTGCTGCAAGTGCTCCGGAGAGGCCCAGGCATCACTCGGGGCAGGTACAATCCGGGAGCTGTCCTGAATCACATCATGATGGCGGCGGTGAATCAGCGCCCACTGCTTCTCAATGGAAGCTTTTGCACCGTCATCGTAAATCACACCACCACTCAAAATCTCGGCGAGGTATTGAGCGCCAAGATCGGCAAAATGCGACCACGTCGAGAGCTCCGGGTGGTCTTTGCCCTCACTGATCACCTTGTAGGTTTTTTCGTCTCGTGGCTCAGGGTGAACATCAAATGACTTTTTGCGGAACAGGTTGGTCAGTTCAGCGTTTAGGGGGTACTCCCGATCCGGAAATATCACCACCGAGTTAACCGCTTCGCCGGAATCCTGTGTCAGTGGGTCGAGGCGATGAATCGACTCAATGCGCTGATCATCATCCAACAGCATGCGCAGGGCGCAGTACTCAGACCCGGATTGTTTCTCAGCCAGACCGACCGGGTAGATGTCAAAAACCTTTCCGCGCTGCGACCAGGTCGAAGGAGACTTGACGCGGAAGGACTTGGTATAACCCCAGGCCTCCAGCAGCTTTTCATGCCCATCGGGCAGTGTCGAGCCGATTTTGAGCTCGAACTGAGAGCCGAGCCAGAATGATTTGGCGGCGACCGGTTGCATCAGATTGGGGCCGCTGATCACCAGGATTGGGTTTTCAATCCCGGACATCAAGCGGGTCAGGGCAGTGGCGCGAACAGCTTTGATCGACGGCGGCGTGGTCTCAAGGTCGTAGGGCAAGACCTCGCCCTCAGGCAGATAGACAACTCGCTCAGTCAAGCCTGGGTAGAAAAAAGGAATTTCGGATGCAATGGTAGTTGCCTCGGTCTCATTTCGGGTAATGATGATGCCACCTGATTGCTCAAGCTCTTTGCCATAGACCAGAGCCTTGGCGGATCCCGAAATATTGAGCCAACTCATAGATTGATCCTTGTGTGGTGCTGAATGCCTCGCGATTATAACGAAAACAACAGTCTTGGCAAGCGATATCCTCTGGATTTCCTGGGCGAATCAGGGTTCAATAAAGGAAAAGAGGTGCTTATGTCTGAGATGCAGCTTTCCTTCGAACAATTGCGAAGCGATATTTTTCAAGGAATATTGAATTCTCTCGCTGAGAACTCCCATAGTTATTTGCATGCTGCAGCCAGCTACGGGCAGGATCCACGCTTATTGATTTTGCCTAATATTGGCTCATGTATGCAGCTTAATGCATTTGGCAGCTTGATTTTGCCATTTGAAATACCCAATAAACCAAAATTGACTCTGGCTGTCACAATGACGCTGGGGCGGCTCAGCTACACCATTCAGGCCAGTAACGAACTCGCTGAGCTGTGCGACCTGGTTCAGTCGGTGGAGCATCTTTCGCTTGAAGCTGGGCTTAAGTTTCAGGCTCGAACTGTCACAGATGGCGTGCGCCTTGAATTGACCAATGACTCCGGAATCCTGAGTGCGCCAGTGACCATCAACATTCTGCGCCAGGCGCAGCTGGAAGTGGCTTTCAAGGAGTTCGTGCGACTGCAGGTAGACCGCATGATCATCGGGGTGTCCGAAATCCTTGCTCAGCATGGCGTGCGGCGACCCGATGCAGGAGGGGTGTATTGCCTGGCTATCTTCAAGCACCTTGGCTATGACAGCGAGGTGCGCATGATCCTGCAAGAGGAATTTGACATTGTCAGCGTGGATACCCGCGACGCGTTGAACATCGTCTACTCCCTCAAGACCAAGGAATCTACTGCCGCCCCGCTCCTGTTATGCGAGACCGTGCAAGCCCGTCTGGCCGACAAGCTCTACCATGTCCACCTGATGCCAACCTGGGGGTTCCAGGCCCTCAACGAATCACTGGTGCCAAAAGTGATCGAGAAAATCGTAGTGGAAACCCGCACCGTCGAAGTGCAGCCCCCCGAAATGGACTGGAAGGCGCTGATTCGGGAACCTATTCTCGACTAAGAGAGATAGGTGTGAATCCTGAGCGTCGGTATCAAGGGAATGCTACAGAGTTTTTGATCCTTGCGCCGGTTCCTGATGGTAGACCAGGCCTCGGGAACTTCCAGCTGACGATCGGGCTCCCGCTCCCCAGCGGGGTATAAAATAGGCAAAAAGGTGGGCAACGTCTTTCGAAAGGGCTCGTTTTCAAACTTGAGATTGGCCTTATAGTAGCCCGCCAGGTGTTGAATCTTTGCCAATGGGGTATCCGGGTGAATTTTCCTGAGGATTGTCGCCTGATAGTCAATATGGGAGCCGGTGAATCCGGTCTCGTGCAGTTCTATAAGGGCTTGTTCGGGAGTGATTCGAGTGATGCTTTTCCCTGATGATGAAAACGAGAAGCGAATGGACTCAGGTGTTTTTTCCAAAAGGGGAATGTGCCGATAGGCCATCCGCAACGACAAGCGGCTCAGGCCAATCTCGTTCATCAGTCTGCGAAATGATTTATCGGTGCCAGCCACCGACTGCGCATGAAGGTCGCGCAGCCTTTTCTTGGCCGCAATCACTGTTGATTGAAACTGATCCTTGTTCCGGTTGACCTGAGCGGCTGCGGCAAGGACATCGCTATCTACGGCCATGGCGCCCAGCCAAATAGGTGTTACCCGACCATCGGATACACCTTCTTCGTACCACAGGGACGCATAGGCCGTTTTAATAACCTTTATTGCCTCTTGTCCGACCTTGAATTCTCCCGAGTCTTTAGTGGCAAAGCATGCTTGACCAGCACTCAACAATTCGTTGAGGCTCAGGATGCTGTCATTGAGTGTCTTTAGCTGATCCTTGAGCAGGGATACTTCCATTTGGTCAAAACCCCGAGAGAGAACGTCTTCCCTGTTATAGCTTGGCCAAGATCACTCATCAACCCCTAATCATTCGTCAGTCTCGGCGTTCTTCTTGTTGGTGGAGTCAGCAGGGCGATCAGGCCTTGATTTGGAGTGGGGGCCGATTTTGATCGACTTTTTCGTCGGCACGGCATTTTTTTGCCAAGGCTTCTGATTCAGCATGTCACGCTCAATCGCTTCACGCTGAATCATGCTCGTGGATTTTTTTCGAAGCTCCGCAAAAACCTCGCCAACGGGCAATTTGGAATGAAGGTAAGACAACTGACGGCAGGTGGTTTCAATCATCAGGAACTGGTTTTGCGACCATGCGACCCGAGCCAGGAATTCGCTGGCCTGGTTTAGCCAATCGTCGTTGCGCGGGTGCAAGACTTCCAGAGTATTGAGCGAGGCACGTAGCTTGTTGAGCGTGTCACCGTCCATCTCGGAGGCACAGGCATTCCAGAAACTGTCCGGAATCACCGTCAGCAGCGCGCACGATGTCAACATCCGAATAAATTCAGAAGCCTGGATCAAATCCATTTTCTTGCGTCGCAGGGCGAATTTCAGGGCTTCTGTTACCAGCTCGCGTTCACTTCCAGCAGGCATTCCTTTCAGCGCACCTCTGGTTAGATTGCAGACATGCTCAAGGGCTGTGAGGCGGCTTCTGACCACAAGTTCTCCCAGTAGCTTGTCGGTCTGCACGTTGATCGCTTCGGGCCTTGGGGTGGTGAGCAAGGCGGGAATGGCCTTCGGCTCTTTCCAGGGGTATTTGAAAATGTAATAGATATCACGCTGCTTGAGTAGCAGGCTAATTTCACTGTCGACGTAGGCAATGATGTCCCACATGATAGAAACCTGTTTTTTCTTTCTATTTTGCAGGTTTTTTTAGGAAAAGGCGACCCTGCTTACCTACCGCTAGTGCAGCCAGTAGAACAGGGTCGAAGGACGTGAAATTATCGATCAATCAACCACGGTTGCCCAGGACTCGACAACATCGGCGCCATACTGCTGCTTCCACTCCTTCAGGCCCCGGTGATTGCCACCCTTGGTTTCGATGATTTCACCGTTATTAGGGTTTTCGTAGCGTTTCAGGCGTCGTTGTTGCCGACGAGCGGGCTCTCCACCGTCACTGTTTTTTTTGCCTTTGACTTTAGGCTCAAGCGAAGGCACCAGCGCATAGCAGATTTCAAGCAAATCGATGCCTGACTTATCAGCTTCCTGGCGAACATGGTCAACGATCTTTCCCACGCCAGCAAGCTCTTTGCGAAGCGTTTCAATGCGCTGAAGCGTCGCAGTATGCGCGGCTTCAAGGCGTTTCAGTTCGGCTACTTTACTCATTGTTCGACTCTCAATGCTTGGGAGGGTACTTCAGCCGCTCCAATATAGGAACGGCAAGCCCTGCTGTCAACGACACATGCCTTCGATTTGTGATTAAATGGAACGATAAAAATTAAGGACGGGTGAGTCATGAGTCAGGATAGGGTGGGCATTTTCGTTGATCAGTCAAATATCAATGCCAGTGGTGGTTTCACCATGGACTACACCGTGCTGCGAGATTTTGCCTTGCGTGGAGGCTCCAGAGCGGTGCACATGAACGTTTACACTTCCCTTGATCCAGTAAGACTGGAGAAAGATCCTGCGCTGGCTGGCCGCGTTCAGGGGTATCACTCAGCCATAAAAGCCCTGGGTTACAACATCACGGTCAAGCTTGCCAAACATTTTGATGAGGGTGATCGTGTCGTGGTCAAGTCAAACGTGGACATGGAGATTGCAGTTGATGTCCTGGAGGGGGCGGGGAGACTCGATCGCGTGGTGATCCTCACCGGTGATGGTGACTTTGCCCCGCTGATTAAAGCAGCCAGGCGCCAGGGAGTGCGCGTTGAGGTCATTGCCGTGGACTCTTGCAGTGCTGATCTGCGAGAGGCTGCCGATGCGGTCTTCAATGCGTGGCTTATCCCCGATCTTTTGCCCCCGCAGTCGGCAGTGGACAAGAAGTGCGCCCTATGGGGTCAGCCAGGATCGCGGGTCAGGGGCACTGTAGACAACATCGACAATGAGAACAAAACCATCACGATCCGGTACATCAAACCTTGGACAAATGCCAATGAGATGGCGCTGCTCGCGCCAGTGGCTCCCATGTGCCAAGGAGTAGCCATTTGTGACCTGGCCGAAATTTCACGTAGCGACCATGGTGTGCTTCGAGGGGCAATTGTTGAATTCACCTTACAAGGTCTTTTTGATGATATTGGCGCTGCTACCGATGTTGTCATGCACAGGTTTTCCACTCGTTCTGGCTGGTACCGCGCATAGTTGTCGTTGCACTGCTTTCTGTGCGCTTAATAATAGGTATATTGATACGAGTCGAAGCTGATGAGTAATTCGCTCCACGAAATCAAGGTCAAGCGGCAGGAAGCTTTTGCGGTTTTTTTGCGTGAAAGACAAATTCACGAAATGGCGCGGCTGATATCCGATGGATGGGTGGCTTTCCTGCGCGTCGGCAGCTATGTGTTTACCCCTGAGCAGATGAAAAACCAGGATCCGGAAGAGGTCAAACCCTACCTGCTGGGCATTCTGACCCGAGTCATGCATAGCGATCAGGCAGACGATGAGCGATTTTTTGCAGTTGCAGACCCCCATGGTCGTGACAATCGCCACCTGTTTAAAGACCTAGAACGGGGCCTGGCCAAAATTGACCCCGCCCTGAAGAAAAAGCTGGGTGTGCTCAAAAATCACATTGCAGACACCAATCGTGTGATTACCAAAGGCATGGCGGCTGATGCCAGTGCCACCGACCGGCGCAAGGCAGAGCTGATCCTCCAGCAGAAAGAGAATATTCTGGAGAGCGCCTGTGACAGAGCGGTCAATATGCGTAAGAAGCAGGATATTGTATTTGCCCCCAAAGCTGTGATTTTTCAGGGCGGGGGTGCCAAAAAAATGGGTGCCAGTGGTGTTGCCGAATACCTGGAGCAAATCGGCGCCCTGAAGGATATCAAGTACGTTGGCGGCACGTCAGCCGGGGCCTTGATTGGCCTCATGATGGCCTTCGGATTCCCGGCAAAAGAGATAAAACACCTGGTGCATTACGGCAGATTTGCCCAATTTTTTGCTGAAAGTGCATTGCCCATCAGCATGGCTGCGAAATACCAGCGACAATTCACGGAAACTGTCAAAACCATTGCTGCGCGGGTGCGAGGCAAGCGCTATCTGCGCTCAATATCCACAGAAACATCACCCCAGACTGAAGGCATTATGCTCAAGGATTTCAGTCGGGAATACATGGTGCCCATGCTCGTCGAGCACACTGGAATTACCACCAGCCAGTGGCTGAAAATGGATGAAGAGGTTATCCATACCCATTTACAGCGACTGGAAGGTGTTGCTGCTCGCGGTGAAGTTAGCCTTGCAGAGATCTACCATCAGGCTCGCAGGCAATTCCTCAGCGATATGCATGCGCAGGGGCTCAGAGCAGAAGCTGAAACGCTTCAATTTGTGGGGTTATTTGGTCGCTCGGAAGCTTATCAGGGCGCCATTCAATGTTTACGCTTCGCGAAATCCAGGCTGGATCCGGAATCCGAAACGATTGAGGAATTTATCGGCGATGTGATTCAGAGCCGCTTGGATCGCCTGAATCCCCATGCTCTTGAATCCATCACCCCTCCCCTGAATACTCGAAAAGCCCGGCGTAACGTCACCTTCGTTCAGCTCAAACAACTTGCCGACCTGTTTCCACAGGAAGGTTTCAAGGAGTTTGGGGTGGCTATGACCGATCACCACCTCCCTATATCCCCCAGGGCAGTCCGCCGCTTTTGCGCACGTCTGGTTCAGCGAACGATTACAGCGTTCACGGAGGGGAAAAAAGTGGACGACGGGTTTGGCGCACTTGATAACCGCTTGTTCTTCAAACCGATCTTTGCCAGAGCTGCCAACAAGGATGGGCGCTTTGGCGAACATCAGCACATGCCCATCAAAAAAGCAGTCAGGGCCAGTATGAATTTGCCGGTGGTTTTCAAAGTCATGAAGTTCAATGGTATGAATCTGATTGACGGCGGGGTCAACAACAACCTCCCCCTGCGTATGTTCACGGATCAGTTCGCCTCTCAGCAAGAGGCCGATGCCCAGACAATTGCTTTCATTCAGTCCTCAACTGAGTCTGACCTGGAGTATCAGGCGGTGGATGAACTGATCAACAACAAGGGCAGCAAGCTGCGCATCATGCTCGATGAGGAAATTCAACGACAGATGTATCAGTTCGACCTGAATGCTTTGGGTCTGCCCAGGATTGGTTCACTGCGGCGGCATTGGGATGCCATCAAGATTCACATGCTCAGGGCGGTGTCGGCCACCGTGGGACAGTTCATGTCCCACCATAATCCCCAGGTCACCTCCGAAGAAGCGCTGAACAACATCGGCATCCTTCGCACGGGGACAATTGACACGGCAGATTTTCATATCCCTGTCGAAGTGCGTCAGCAGTTGCATGAAGCCGGTGTGCGTGCAGCCCGGAATCTGATGAGCGCCCACCCCGATCGGCACCTGCGCTTTGCCTTATGCCGATTGCGAAGCCTCAGCCAACGCGAAAGCGAGTTGAGCAGGCAGCTCGGCTTGCCGAGTTTCGATGTCGGGGTTCTCGACAAAGCCATCCAGCAAGCTGATCTTGATGAGGTCATGGACAACCCCATGCTCGATGCCTACAGCCTCGGCGAAATTCTTCAGGGCCGGCTTTGAGCCTGAGTTTGCGGGTGAGCAAAGCCAAAGGGTTACAAAAAAGGATGGTTAGGGCTGCTGACGGGGTTAGGAAAACCGGGATTAAAAACGTGGGATTAGATCTACGGGGTTAAGGCTTGTTGATAACTGGGGCTTTTGCCCGTGCCTGTTGGGCTTTGGGTGTACACGCTTGTAACCAGCTTTCCGGTGGGCGTTTTCAGCATTCCGGTTACCGCTCATGGAATACCGGTAAGCGCTCAGGAAAATCCGGCCCGTGCTCATGAGATTACGGTTGGCGCTCAGGAAAGTCCGGAGAGCGCACACAAAACTCCGCTCTAAACCCCAAAATACCCTGATTTTTTGTGAGTAAGCTGTGCATAACCAGTTAATAACTTTGTATATAAATTCCACGGGTTAGCTGTAAGCCCCGATTCATAGGGGCTGCGTGCATCTCCGTGCAATTTTTACAGGGGACAAGCATTGCTCACGGGCGAATTCACATGAAATACCGCTAATTCCTGTGCGCTCCAGGAAAACAGCGGCTTTCCCGAATTCAACCGGAATCTTTTGAGCGCAGACCGGAAATATGTGTACACCCCGCTGGAAACAGTCAGCTGGAGAGCTGGTCGGGTAGCTGGCCGATGCTGGAGCCGCGATGAAAAACCTTCCCGACCGGAAATTGGTGTGCGCTAGCCGGAATCCCATGTTCGTGAGCCGAAGCATATCCGCAGCACTGAGGTTTATTGGGGAGGATAGGGGCGTCACCTCGCCAATCGACCGTAGATTCACGTGCGCCGACAGGAATTGCGGGTGCGCCGTGAACGTCGCCATCCAACGGATCCAGCGTCTGACGTGGATATGACCGGAAGTTCGTGTACACCTGCCGGAGTCCTGTGTACAACCGTCCGCCAGGCTTTCGCAATACCCCTGGGCAGGTGCCAGGCTGTGCAGCTGGAGCTTTCCTCCAAGTGCGACCGGAATCTTGTGTGCGGTGACCGGAGTTTCTTGTACGAGAGCCCGATAAGACCGGAATTTGGTGTGCAGCTGGTCGGCTGGAGGGCAGCAAGGCAGCGGTCGCACCCTCACTCGCGGCCTGGAACGAGCAGGGTGCCCCGAAGTCACCGGAAATTGGTGTGCAGCGACCGGATTCGTATGTGCGAGCTGTGGATCAACGTCCGCAGACACTTATCCTCCCGTCCAGGAGGGAGCGTCGACCGGAATTTGATGTGCGCTGACCGGATTCTTGTGTGCGCGGGCGCGATGCCGACCGGAGTTACGTGTACGCCGACCGGAACTTGTGAGCACCTACCGGAAATTGCTGAGCGCCAACAGCTCCTGACATGGCTTTGACGGCCTGAAGCACGCCTTTCGACCGGAATTTTGTGTGCGCGCACCGGAATCTCTTGTGCGCCAGTTGCCAAAATCTTGTCTAACCAACTGATATACCGGAGTTTTCTGAGCGCTCACCGGAAATTTGTGTACGCGCCGCCTTGTGCCGCCTGTTTTTGACGGACTCCAAGCCAGTTTGGCTATCTTGTTGATATACCGTGATTTTCTGAGCGCTGACCGGAATCTTTTGAGCGCAGACCGGAATTTTGTGTACAGCGACCGGAGTTTCGTGTGCAAACGCCCTGTTTGCCTCGCCTTTTGACAGTTGCAAGCGGTCACTGGCGCGTCCTGGCCACGAGACCCGCGCTCCTACTGTGCCAAACCGGAATTTTCTGAGCGGTCACCGGAAAGCTGTGTGCGCCTAGTACTTAAGTTATCCCGCCTGCAGCCGACATCAGCGGGCGGCCACCGGATTTCTGTGAGCGCTCACCGGAAAGTTGTGTGCGCAGCCTGGGGTGTACCGGAATTTGCTGTGCGCAACACCTCAAACCGCACCCAGGTGCTCAACCCATCCCGGAGTTTCCTGTGCGCCAGGTAAATCCAACCGCCTGGGGCCTGCGGTGACCGTGGTTTTGTGTACGCTGACCGTTATCCTGTGTGCGGCTGCCGGAAAGCCATGTGCGTGAGTGGAGATTGCCCGCTCAATGGGGCTATCTGGGGCTTACGACCGGAAATCTGTGTGCACGCACCGTGATCCTGCGTACAGCGCCTATATAAGGAAGAGCAGCACGCTGGGAGGCGTTGAAAGCCCCTGCACAGACAATCTCGGTCAGGCTTGGCGCGAATTACAGACCGGAATTGTGTGAGCGCGACAGCTAGGGGCAACACCGGAATCTTGTGTACACCGCGAATTCCGTGGCCTGAAGCAGGAGAGTGGGAGATATTGCACGCCCAGTGGTCGCAGTAGCTAGGTAACCCGCACCCTTCCTGAGCAGGTCAGCGTACACAGGATTCCGGTCAACCAAACCGCCAGGGCTGTAGAGATGTCTTCTTATATCAAAAAAGTCTATAATCAGGGTACACCTTGCGATTCATGGAATATATCCTACGCTCGAACGGAAACGCCCGAGCGGAAGAATCATGCCAACGCCCCAAATCAAAGAAGCCCTAGAGGTCATTGACGACAGAAAAACCAAGCTTCAGGCGAAGTTTGAGTTCGAATCTGGCCAGGGCGTCCTTCCCCTCACCAACGAGAAGTACTTCGAGCAGTCCAACCCGATTGTACGCAGTGCCCTGTACAGCACCACCAAGATGGGCAAAGTCTACTCCGAGTGGACACCGATTTTCTCATTCGGCAAAAGCGGCATCATGTACAAAGGGCCTGGATTGACCATTGAGCACGAGGTGGTCATGGCCAGGCTGCTCACGCTGGCCCGTGGCAAGTCCCTAACCAAGCCGGTTCACGTCTTTTTGGCCGACATTCTGCGCTGGCTGGATCTGGGTGACTCGGGCGCAAACTTTGCCAAAGCACGCACCATCCTGGATGACCTGGCCACGGGTGAAATCAAGATTGCTGACCGAATGGCGCTGAAGCGACTGTATGACATCCTCACCAGCCCTACGATTGCTGATCGACCGGATGGCAAATTCTACAAGGAGTCGATTGAGAACCGCTTTGGGCCCATGCTCAAGATGATCGCCCATGGGCTTGAAAATGATGAGCCCGTGGATATCACGATGCGCTTCATTGCCAACCGCGCTCACAACTCCATGACAGGCAAGACCCTGTTGAGCTTGGATCTGATATCCGCCGTCTTCTTCGATGGTGTCAATACCACGCTATTGCCCTTTGAGATTTACGACAAACTCGACCGCTTCGGCAAGAAGTTGTTGCCATTCATTGCTTCGCACCGTGATGGCGTGTTCCCCATCAAGCTTGAAAACTACCACAAGTTCAGCGGGTCAATTTCCGAGTACGCAAAAGTCAAACGCCGCATGAAGTCGGACTTGAACAAGCGCCTGAAGCTTTGGGAGAGCAATGGCTGGATCGAATCCGGCTGGGAGTTCTATCGTAATGAAGATGGCGAGGATCTTATTCGTGGCCTGAAATTGGGCGCCGACATCCGCTGCCGTTCGGAACTGACGATCGCCGATCTGGAGTCGCAGGCCGATGACCTTGAAGGTGAATTTCAGGTGCAAGAGCAAGCCCCTCATCAGCAAGATGCATTCGAGCAAGGCGGATAATCGAGAGCGGGTTTTTCGAAAACCCCATATTTTGAGTTAGACTGATTGAATACCAGATGCGGGGCTTGCAGCCCTGCGTTCTTGGCGTGCGCTAGGAATGAGGGCTCAATCAATGCAAATCTCAGAGATCGACATTCAGGCTTCTCAGGGGATCCTGGTGCCATACAGCGCATCAGAGATCGCCAGTTCACCCCTCTCGGAAAGTGAGGTGCTGACCCACCGCTGCCACCCAGGCTTGTCTGGACTGGTTAGCAGCAAGCAGGGATTGGTGCCGGTTATTTTTGTCGACAAACTACCCACGACCCACATGCTCTATGGCCGTCTGATCGACACTGATCGGCTGGCGCCTGATGAGCGGGGCAACATGATCCACCTGGCTGGCACACTGATTCATGTCCAGCACCATTTTGAAGCCTGGCATTTCCTGTCCCACCTTGAAAATGCGGGGCAGGCGTCCACCACCGCGATGGCTGTCTTCCTCGAATGGAAACCCGGTTCCCTGCAGGCAGCCATTGCTGAGCACGATGCAATGTTTCTCAAGGCTGACTTGCCGGGAGATGAGATGCTGGTCGGCAGCGATTTTGAAAAGGAGTCTCTGGCTCGCTACTACCTGAGCACGGGTCTTTCGAGTTTTGCCAATATTCATCTGGCCTCCGGCGTCGTCGATGCGTTAATGAACTCACCACTCACCAGAAAAAACCTACGTTCACCCTCGGTGGTCAGCGGCATCGCTGTGCCCGTGACCTGGACGCGCCCGCATGACTGATCATAAATCACTGGCCGCCACGGGACGGCGCCTTGTCCACCCGCTGGAAAAAGCACTGACAGAGGGTAGGGCTCGCGATTTTTTAGCTATCATGCGCGAGTTTGGTGTGCCGGCATCCTGGGATTTTTGCTGCGAGACATTTGACAAGAAAGTCGAGGACAAGCACCGCCTGGTCGAACTCGCCTTTGCCCTGGTCAAGGCTGTGGAAGCTGGCTTGATCGGTGCTTGTAGGCTGCGTGAACTGTGCCTTACGCTCTTGACCAGTCACCTTGTGTTCAACAGCCAGTGGCGTGAAAACCGTACCATCCAGGTGCTAACGGTTGCCATCGATGCCCACCCGACAATCCTCGACAGTCACTTTCAGCAACAGGTCATCATGGCGGCATTACGCTCGGAGTCCATTCGGCTGTTTTGTGTGGCCGGACTCCCCATGCAAAGCCTGGAGCCGACCCCCGACCTGATGTTTGCCTTGTGTGAGGGCAGGGGGACATTGCTGGACGTGGTATTCACCCCGGTGAACACCTGGTCAGACAGTGAAAAAATGCGCATGATCACCATGTTTACCCAAATCATCATCCAGGAAAAAGCCGCCAATGAAACCCAAGAGACCTTCCTTGGCACCCTTTATGATCGAGGCATTGAGTCGCGCTTATGGATCAACCCACAGACCCTAAAGTCGGCGTCCGTGAGAAATATCGTGCACGCCAGGAAGATTGAGCTCAGCGCCGAAGATGTGCTAGGTGTGCCACTGCAACACCGCCTGGAATTCTGCATGGCGGGGCTGATTAGCCCAGCTGACGCCAAGATCAAGGATAGGCACCTGGAAGAAGCGCTGGGCGAGGATATCGGCTTGTAGCAAAGGGTGGTCGTCCGGATCAATATATGTGATAATCGAATCACAATTAACGGAGGCCACATGAATCTCAGCAAACAACAACAACAAGCCTACACCCGCCTGCAAGAAGCCTTGGAGGTCATGACCGACGTCGTCGACGATCCGGTCGTCATTCGCGAAAAAATGCAGCCGCGCATCGACAAATTCGTCACGGAAACGGGTGGTGAAATTAAGGTCAAGCTGGTGGGTGCAGGCATCCCGACCATCGAGCTGATCGACCTGTCCAAGGACTCGATGAAGACCACCCTGGACGCCAGTCAGACCCTGTACTTGCGCGCACGCTTTGAGAGCGTCCTGATTTCGGTCAGCGCGGCTTACAAGGACACCTACGCGCACAGCAACGAGATGATCGCCGATGCCCTGCAAGGGATGGCGCAGAAGGTGCGTGGCCTGCCATTTGAAATCGTGGCCAAGGGCGCTTGCAACATCGACGAGCTGCTCGGCCTGTCGCACAGCGATGCTGGGGACAAGGACGATGATGATCAAGGTGGTGCGGACGACGCGGGTGTTGCCGCTGCAGCTGCTGCTGGCGCTGTTGCCACAGGCGGTGCTGTGGGCCTGGCGAGTGCCGTGGTGTCCACCACCTTCGGTGCTGACCTCGAACCAGCCAAGCCGGCTGCTGACGCAGCCGAAGTGGTCGATGCTGCTGCCGAACCCGCCCCTGCGGATGGCGATGTGATCGAACTGCTGCCGGCGCCAGCCGACGCTGAAAGTGCGGTCTGACGCCGGTTGAAAACAGCCCGCTCTGCGGGCTGTTTTGGTTTTTACCTCATCCGGAATTGTAAAAGCAGGTGGTGAAAATGAAAGGTTACATGATCGTCATTGAAGGCGGGAACGGCGCTGGCAAGGGCATGGTGATCGAAGGCCTGGAGGCGCATTTCGCCCAGCAAGGACGGGATGTCGTGCTGAGCAAAGAGCCTGGCGCGACACGGTTTGGACTGCGCTTGCGCAAGATGATTCTCGACAATGAATATCCAGAGCTGTTCAATGAATCGAAGCTGCTGTTGTTTGCGGCGGCCAGGGCCCAGAATCTGCGCGAAGTGATCCTCCCTGCGCTTCAGGCCGATAAGCTGATCCTCTGTGACCGTTGGGCGACCTCGTCAGTGAGTTTCCAGGGGTATGCCGAAGGCCTGCCCATCGAAGTCGTCAAAGCGGCCAACCAGGTGGCACTGGGGCCGTTCCAGCCGGACATCGTCTTCATCCTCGATATCGACCCGCAGATCGGCATTGAGCGCACCCGCGCCCGCAACGCCGAGAAGGATTATTTCGAACAAAAGCCGCTTGAGTATCATCGCCGCGCCCGGCACGGCTACCTCACTCAGGCCCAGGAAGACCCTGAGCGCTTCGTCGTGATTGATGCCAGTCAGCCCCCTGAGGTGGTGCTTGCCCAGATCATCGCGATTCTCGAAGTGCGCATGAAAACGGCGCAGCAAGACCGGAATCTCCTGAGCGCATGACTGCTACACCTTGTGAATGAGGTGATGACACTTGTCATGCACCAGTACCAGCAGCCTGGCGCATTGTTCAAGCTGCGGGCACCCTTCGCAGGGCGGCGCAGTCACCGTTTTGTTGGGGCGTTTGGGGGTCGCGGCGGAAAACTCCACCTGGTGCGTGTACACGCAACGGCGCAGGTAGGACACATGGTGCACCGTGTCGGTCAATGCCACGCCACGGGCACAAACGGGGCATCGCCCGCCTTGATTGGCCATCAACTGCTGCTTGACCACCGGATGATGCTGAATTCTTCGTGCGAAGTTAATCCAATATTGATCCCGGCCAAGTTTTTCTGCAGCCTGATCAGGGCCTAGTTTCGGGGCTAGTGGATGCATGCTTGATCTCCGCTGATGATTGAAGAAGGTCTGTTGCCGGTAATGCGCTCATGCCCCGCAGTGGTGAGCGCAGGCTGTGTGCCTGCATGTTGGTAGCGGGAATGCCTGATCGCGCTTTTACGCCCCACCATAAAGCCTGACAAGCGCACCTCAAGGTGAGCACACAAGCCGCGTTGCTGATCCAGGCCAACTGATAAGCACCCAACTTGCCGGGCATGCCGAACACGCTAGGCCAAAGTCACTGTGCATGCGAAATCTGTGATGCGGATCAAGCATTGCGTTTTTATGTGTATATTGGCGATTGACACGATGTCATCCAACATTATAATTCAGGCATCAAAGCGTGTTGGGGCATCCTATGACGACTCCGTTAAAGTATTTCAAAGAGCTGATGCTGTGCGATCGCCTGGAACGCCAGGGCCTGGTCAACCTCATTATGCCAGAAAACAATCTCTTGCTGTCTGACAAGCTTGTCGGCACGCAGCGCCAAATAGTGATTGAGGCACTGCACACCTACGTACAGGCCTATTACCTGACGCGCTATGTAACCATGGGGCTTGCCGGGTTCTCCGCCACCCTGGCCCTCATGATTATCGATCGCGCTCTTGGTTAGAGGCCAGGGCGCGCCAGATTGGCTCCTGGCGCAAGGTTTTGATCAGTGGACTGACCTTGTCCATCAATTGCGCGGCCTGTCGCGCAGAGGGTGCCGCGCTCCTGAGGTTGGGGCCCCCGCTGTTCCAGCCGTTGACGAAGTCCCACAGCGCATCCTTGCTGGCGGTCGAGAACGTGCCGTAGCGTTGAATTTCAGCAATCCTTCCATACTGCAGCAGTTGCATCCTCAGGTGCAGTTCCAGCGCATCCTCCATGAAGCGCAACGGCTCGATGCCCAGGCTGCCAAGATCGAGCTCTTGCACAGCACGGTCGCAGTCGTCGCGCCATCTTCTGAGCACGTTTCGGTAATCTGGTTGCGCGCAGCTGGCGTTGATAAAGCGCGCCATATGATTGACCATCTCTGCCCAGATGTCCGTGGTGACAAACTGCAAGGCCTTCTCTCGGGTAGTCAACACCAGGTTCAGAAGAGGCCGGGGATCACCCTCGACGGTTTTTTGCAGCATGTCTACACAGACTTGGATGAGTGCTCCCTCCTCTTTTGAAATGCTCAGTCTCGTTGATTTATTCATTTCGCACCCAGCAGTATATGGAATATAGATAACGACAGAATACCACTGCCAGGCGCAAATATTCATCGCCATTCCTGGTGCAGGGGTTGAGGTGCGCGAGTATGAGTGATAAATCTGAAACTGGTGTTTCCAAGCGTGGACGGGGTCGCCCCAGACTTCAGCCTGAGCCTTGCACTGTCCGCATCGGAGTGCCGCTTACCGCTGATGACAACGAAGCACTCCTGGGCCTTGTCGAGCTTTCCTGTCAGTCCGGTAACAAGGTATCCAAGCAAGAGATTATCCGCGAGATGATCCGTGAGCGGGCAGCAAAGGCCATTGCCCCGTTACACGACTGATGCTCCTCTGGCACACTGGGATTATCAGTTCGATCCACCAGTTTAAAGGGCGGTAATTGTCATGTCGCAACATGAGCTTCAGGAACAGATCATACACCAACTGTTCTGGACGGGCGGTGAAAGACCGTTCAGTCGGCAAGTCATGCACGGCATGCTGCTCGATGCCTTCCCGCAGTTGCAGGGTCTTCCTGAGTTCGTCGCCAAGGGCCTGGCGGAACCCCAGGAGCTGCTACCGCTCCTGTTCAAGTCCGGTGACTATGCCGAGGCTAAGCAGTTCTTCGCTCGCCTGGTCGATGCCAGGCCTACCAACAATGATCCGACCTGGGTAACCGCGTCACTCAATGGTTTGGCCACGGAAGTTGTTTTCCGCATGAACTACCATTCAACAGAGTGGAAATCGTCAGACTTCAGAAGCGCCTACCTGGACATGATTGAAATATCTGAGCGGCTTTGGTGCTATGCCGACAAGGTGCACAAGAACAACCTGAAACAGCCTGATGTCCAAGGCAAGGCCTACTATTGCGACCTTGAGCTTTACAAGCTGTGTATCGAGCACGCCCCAGACAAGCTGCATCAGTTTTCAACCGATCATTGGAAGTCGGTGCTGACTCCGGCGTTGCAGGGGGATTTTGAATTTCAGGATTACATTTTCGACCAGTTGCTTCAGCAAACCCGCTCGAAAACCCTTCAAAAGGTGGATCTCGACCTCGGTGCCAATTATTTCTGGCGCGACATCCGAGGGGATCTGGCCAAGCTTGGCGATGACCAGCAGCGAGTCATGGAAAAATTGCTCGCGGTGGCCTTCACGGTCTTTTCTCCGGATAACGCGGTGGACATCAAAAAGCAGCTTTCCACCAAGCGTTTCAGACAGATGATCGTCGGCGCACCGCTGCTGCTTTTGGATGCAAAAGAAGCCGGTTTTCCCATGTCCTTCGACCTCTATCGCGGCGCGTTGAAGCCGCTGGAGAAAGCTGCGCTAACCGCCAAGCGCGCCTGGAAAGGGGTGCTGGGTCAAGACGAATGGGCCGCGTTTCAGGATTCCCTGCAGCGCCTGCTGGATGGGGTGGATGTCCACAAGATTTACCCGCGCAAGATGTCGGATACGACGGTCAGTGTATTCGCCGAGGTCATGCCGCAGTGTGGATGGATGGAGAAAGCGTCTGAGGTAGGGCGTGCGGACATCCTCATGGATGACCTTGGTCTTTGAACCCTAACGGATAGAGAATTTTGCATGCAAGCTTTGGAAGTCATCACCAAGAACGCCCTGAAAACCGGGGATATCGCAGATGTCATGTCGGCGTTCCACCCTGCCGCCATGTCGCCTGAATTTTTGATCCTGGCCTTCAGTGATGAAGGGCGCAGTCGTGGTCTCTCCGAATTGATACTCACCATCCTTGAGCGGGATGCCAAGGCGGTCTTCGTGGCCAATGACCTGATCCTGCAGAACGCAGAATGGATATGCCCTAACGTCGACCAGCACTGCCTGAAGCGCATGATCAACATCATCAAGGGGGTGATGGGTATCGGCAAGGCCACCTACTACGCCGTGCTTAAGCACATGCCCGAAAGCTTTGCGATCATTCAGCTCAAACAGTGGGACAACGAGCGCAATTGCCTGACCCGAATCAACACCAGCATGCGCGAGTCGGTGCTGGCCGACGCGCTGGCCAAATCGCGGTTCAGAATCGCCCATGCCATGTGTGATGCGATGCTGGCTGCCAATGAGTCGGTTGAGGTGGGTCAGGTGCTGAAGGACATCCCAAGGGCCACCCTGAAAGAAACCGCCTTGGACAAGTACATTTCGGCAGAGCGTCAGACGCTTTTGTTGTGCCAGGCCAAGGCCTACAGCCAGGCCATGCGGGTGGCCGAGGGCAGCGAGCGTATGGAAACCATTGTGCGCCAGGCCATCTCGGGTCAATTCGAGTTCAAGGGGGCCAATGAGACCTGGGGCGATCTGTTCGAAAACCTCATGACAAGGGTCGAGGAAACGGTCGATCAGGAGCGGTTGATTGCCCGGTTTAAGAGTGCAGCGACCGTGATCTTCCAGAAGGTTCAGGCCATGGACGCGGTGACCACGGGCCGTGAGCTGCGCAATGACCGCATCCGCTTTCTGGCCTACCAACTGGGCCTTGAGCATGCGCTGCACGATGTCAAAGACACCCGCTACCACGAAAAAATCTTAGGGCACGACCTGGGCTTATGAGCACTGCATTCAACCTCGACTTTCTGAGTATTTTCCCTGGGCACCTGACCGAAGCGGATGAAGAAATTGCGTGCCAGACAATGCACGCCCTGGTGCTGGAAAACCACTCACTAGCGGCAATTACACAGATTGCCCAAGACCATGCAAAAAATCATCTCACGCGGATACAGGCCATTTCCCCTCACGCCCTGATGCCCTTTGGTGATAACAGCTTCGAGCGACTCACACGCTTGCGGGCGTTTTCTCTGATGCGCAGCCCCTTGTACATGGCCGATTTCATTTTTTACGCAGCCAATCAGCGGCTGAAGTTGAGCGCTCGGGCTGTCCCCAGGGATGCCTTCCCACATCAACCTGGGACAAGTTCGTTGCTGTGTTCATCGGGGGCAATGGTGCCTGTGCAGGCAATCAGTTACCTGTGCCAGAGTAAATCGATGGTCGAGTTTCTGATGTGGACGGCGATCAAGGCCGACAATGCGGGTCATCTGCAGTACCTCCTCAAGGTTCCGAAAATTCCAAGGTCTTCGATCCTGGCAAAGTGTCCACCTGGCTGAGTGAATACCCCCTGGATCCGGCGTCGATACTGCGAACCCGCTACCTTGCCACGAACGCATTCATGCCCAAATCCTACGCCCACTACGTGGACGAAATGCTCGGTTTGGCGAAGCTCAGATATGACAATACGCAGGTGCCTTCACTTCCGGAATTCGCCCAGAAGGTGGGGCACGAAGTGATCCGGGAGCTGATGGACAAGGATTCCAAGGCAGTCATGCAGGTGATGAAACAGCTCATCCAAGATGGCGCGGACTGGTACATCGCCTTTGAACAAAAGACAAGTGGCGCGTGCGCGTACTTCGACCTGGTGGGGCGTACGCCTGATCCGACAGCCGAGCTGGCAGCGGTGATGTCTGGCGCGAAAAACAACGGGTGCAAGCCGTTGGGGCAAGCGCTGATCCAGGCGTTGGGCAAAGAGCCCTTCATTCAGCTTGCGTACGATCAAAAGTCAGCGGACAAACTGTGGCGGGAGTGGCGGCTGCCTTTTGTCGTAGACCGCGTCAGCGAACGCTACCGGGAAGAGATCCTCGGTAGCGACCTGGGGTTGTAGGGCAGTCGCCCCCTTCCCCGCGAAGCGGGGGCTCAGCGTATTTCGTAGTCTCGCCTTGTCGGGGCATCCGCATCCTTGAGCATCTGCTCGTTGACGATCGTCTCGTCGACCCGCACCAGTTCGGGCAGCTTGGCCTGGCCTGTGCCTTTCCACCGGATGCCAAAGTACCCCGAGCGGAAATGCGGGCGCTTGGTGCCCTTCGCCGCGCCCTGGCTGGCGATGCGTTCGGCCAGCGGGGTGTAGCTTTTCGGGCCGATCACGATGCGGTCGTAGACGCGGTTGAGCTGCTTCTCCAGCTTCGAGCGTTTCTTCTCGGCGACCTTCTGGATGCGCTCCTCCAGTTCACTGGCCTCATTGACGGTGTACCGGGCCTTTTTTTCAATGTAGAGGTACATCAAGACCTTGGTCAGATAGCTGAAAATCTCGGTTGTTCGGCTTTTGAACAGGTCGCGATCGGCGATGCCGTTCTTGGCACCAGAGTTCAGCGCCCGCTGATTGTAAAACTCGAAATGACGCTCCAGCACGTCCGCCAGGGGCTCGGCCTCGTCCTGAATGTACAGGGTGAAATTATCAACGGTGTCAATGGCAATTTTGGTGCCGACGCCCGCTAATTCCTGATTATTCAGGGGGGAGACAGTGATTCCAATATCCAGAATCCTAGCTCCTTGCTGCGGATCAAGCTGCAAGGCCTCGCGAGCTTCGCGTGTCATCAACGGAAGCTTGTCCACCTTTTTCTCCTGCAGGTAGCAGCCTTCGCTGATGTTGGTGCCACCTCCTGCATAGGTGGACAAGCGAAAGGTCTCCCTGCGTTCAGCTGGGCAGAATTCGATGTAGCTGACCCGGTGTGGCGGCGTGAAGAATTTGACAGGAATATTGTTTTTCAGGCCAGTGTCGGCCAACATTTTTTCAAGCGGTTCGGACACGGTAAAAATCGCGCCGCCCAGACGCTGATGCTTGGAGATCATGTAGCCAATCCGAATCGCCTGTTCGCCATAGCGCTTGGCTGATTCCAGTGTCTGGATGTAATCGATGGCCCCGCCGAAAAACTCTCCCATCGTTGCATCCGCTTCAATGTAGGAGTCGTAGATCGGCTGCAACTCCGACAGCAGTAGCTGGCGGAACTCTTTAACAACGGGCAGCTGAAGCCGACGGGGGAGGGGGAGGGTCAAGCTGTCCCCCTTGATTTCCATCATGGCTTGATAAAGCCTGAGCATTGCCTGCTGGTTTTGCATGGTAAACCCTTTTCAGCGGTCGCCAGGATAGGCTCTGGATGCCGAGGAGCGCTTCTTGCTCAATGGCCAGACCTTTCTTGGCGATGCGATTGTAGAATCGGGCTGCTTCAGAATCACACGCGCTAGCCCATTCGTTAAGAGTATACAGGTGGCGGGTGGATTTCTGCCAAACGTGGCTATTTCCCCACTGATCGAGCTGGTCATCACTCATGTCCGGGATCAGCATCTGCGCGTCGGGCCTCACGTGCTGCAAGCGCAGGTGATTTTGAAAGCCCACCGGGTCGTAGTCGGCCAGCAGAAACAGTCTCGCGTGGTGCCAGCACGCGAGGCGTGCTGCAAAGCGGTCGGACAGCCAGCCTTCATACTGAATCAGGGCAGCCGCGCTGAGTGGCTTCGGCAGCAACGGACGAATGTTGAGCCAGACGTCGCGGTTCTCGACGAGCACCACGGCCCCTGAGGGCTCATAATCGTCTTTGCCGTCGTCACGAAGGATGATGCCCTGGTATGCCCCTGGATCGCCGCCAGCGGTCGCCAGGGAGGCCCCTGAGGGCCTTGCCCAAGCGGTCTGAGCCCCACCGAGGACATTGATCAGCATGTAGGGTAGTCGGCTGCCCGTTTTTGTATCGCCGCGTACCCCCAGGTTGGTGGCCCGGACACTGGCATTCTCGGAGATGGCTTCCCCTTTCAGGGCGTCAATGCGCGCCTGAAGCCGCCCAGGGTCGGTGATGACGACCTGCGGCGTGCGTTTGCCTGGAGGGACGGCGATGGCAACTACGCCGATGTCGCGCAGACCCTTGAGCTCGGTAGCCAGTCGGGTCTGCCAGGCGGTGGCCGGCTGCAGGCCCTCACGTTGAAGGGCCTCCAGTGCCTGCAGGATGACTTTGCGGTTCACCCTGCCGGTCACGCCGGGAGCTCCAGCTGATTGTCGGCCACGACCTGGTCATGGTGAACAAAGTGCTGCCAGTCTGCCGGCAGGATGACGATGCGGGAATCATCCTGGATGCACTCACTCAGGTTGACCCCGAAATCACCGGTCAACGTCGGATGAACTGATGCAAATACGGGGGTGAAACCCATGTCCTGGGCGTAGCCCAGAATGACCTTCTGATTCTGCTCATCCACACGCTCTGCCTCGTCGAGGTAAAAAGGCAGGAACGGCTCATCCTTGACCTTTTTGTCCATCAGGTGGCGAATGAGGGCTGACAAGACCAGGATTTTGAGGGCGATGCTTGACCCCGTCGAAGCCATGTCATCGAGCTTCTCGCTGGTGGTTTCGCGCCCACGGGCGTCGACCACCGTAAAGGCCATTTCAAACAGGTCAGCGACTTCCAGGTTGCCATCCTTTTCATTGTCAACCACCCGCGAGATCCGATCCATTGCACGCTTAACCTCGGCATTGGAAATCTCTTCGCCGACTCCACCGAACAGGTCTGCCGAGAAATCGCTGCTGTTCATGAATTGCAGCATGGTGTCGATGGATTCAAGGAGTTGGTCATTGCGGCGCAACTCGATGCTGAAACGCTTGAGGTTGGACACCTTGCGCGCACCGATGCTGCGGTTGAACAAGGTAATTTCGTGCTCCAGCTGCAGGAAGTTATCCTGCAGGTCGCGCAGGCTGCCGGCAATCTTGATGATCGCCGCTTCTTGCAGGCGCGCCAGCCATTCACGGGTCTGTGGCAAGGCATCAATCCGCTCTTTCGCCTTGAGGGCAAGCGTATTGTCTTCCAGGTGTTCAGCGAGCTGGGGCAGGGATTCGATGATTCGTTCCTGGCAAACCTTGGCGTTGTTCTGGATGGAGCGTACTGCCATTTCCAGGCTGTTCAGCCGCGCCAACACTTCGTCGAAGTCAAACTCGCTCAGGTCGCAAAGGAAGGCTTCGTCATCGCCTTCGGCCAAGCCAAAGAAGTCAATCTTGTAGCTGAGTTTCTCCTGAACCTCGCGGACGGCTTTTTGCTTGCGGCGAAGCGCTTCGAGATCGACGCCAATGGCATGGATGGCGGTATTGAGGGCTTCGAGCTTCACTGCGTATTGATCAGTGGCTTCGGTCAACTCTTCAATTTGCAGCTCCAAGCCGACGATCTCCCCCTTCTTGTCGAGGTAATCAGCTTCCAGTTGCTCTAGGCGCTCATACTCATGCACAGAGCTGGAGAGCTTTCTGGCGGTCTGTTTCAGTTCAGCCAGGCGCTGGCGCGTGCCTTCCTGGTCATTGGCAATAGCCAGGTCTTTTTGCAAGGCCTGCAGGTTGTTTCGTTCCAGCTGGATTTGCTGCTCCAGTTCAGGGAGCTGATCCAGTTCAAAGGTGACTGGGGCGATCCCTTGGGCATTCAGGCTGAAGCCTGCGCGCTCCAGCATGCCATCCTCTGGCGTGAGGTGCGCCAGCAGATAGTTCTTGAAATTGCCCTTGGTCGCTTCTTTGAGGCAGTGCTTGCTCAAACCGAACAGTTGCGGGTTCAGCAGGCGGGAAGCCTCACTGATCTGGCCTTCACTCAGGCCCAGACTGTGGGCTAGGCCATCACCATCCTTGAGGCGGGTGTGCTTGTCAGTCAGGGTTTTGATCTGTGCTTCGACCGAGCGCAGCTTGCGCTCGATCACATCCGGCTGGAACACCCCGGCTTGCGCCAGGCTGGCTTCGAGACTGGCGATGTCACGCTGCACCGCTTGCAGGCTGGCTTCCGTTTCCGCCTGGCTGCCCAGTGAGGTGCGCTGCTTGAGCGTCACGATTTCCTTGGCCATGGCGTCATGCACGCCTTTTTGCCGGTGCAACTGGGTGAGTGTTTCATGCTGGGCCTTGTAACCCTGGTTGAGCAGGTTCTTGCTTTCCTGTTTTTCGAGCAGTTCCGCCTCCCACTTGCGCAGCAGCTCCGGATAGGCCATCGCGGCGGTTTCCACGTTGACCTTGAGCTGTCGCGTCAGTAGGGCGCCTTCAGCAGATTTGTCTTGCAGGGTTTGCTGCTCCTGGAACAGGGTAAGGATGTCCTGGCGACGCTGCTCCAGCGAGAGCACTTCATGGGCCAGCAAGGCGTGGTCACGGAACGCCTCTTTGCGTACCTGGGTGAAATTGATCGAGCTGTTGGAGAGCTTATCGCTGAACACGTTCAGGATCAGCTCCTTGAATTCCTTGCTCCTGAGCACCGACTGGGTCAGCAGGTTCTTGTAGATCTGGCGGAACACCCCGTAGCGGCGCTCGCCTGCGTTGGCAATCGGGGCCAGGGTGATGTTCCAATTACCGCCACGCACCTTGACGTATTCGCCGTATAGTAGCTGACGCATCTCTTCGCGAGAGACGGTCATGTATTCACGACCTGCGGCAGACCAGCGGGAAAATACCTCGCGGTAGGACAGCAGCCGGTTGTCGTCGAGGAAATCATCGGTGTTGAGTTCGCCACGCGCCACAAACAGCTCATAGTCGTAACCGGAACCTGCGCCCTTTCCATGTGCACCAATGATGAAAATGCCCGTGGAGAGCATGACTTCCATCATCACGAAAGAGTTGTCCTTGGGGAAGTAAAACTCCCGCGAGGCCTTGGCATCGTGATTGCCGAAATCCATGTGCGACTGGTTTTGGAAGAGTAAGTACTGCATCGATTGGATGGCGGACGATTTACCGGCGTTGTTGGAGCCGGCGATCGACAGGGGGCCGGAAAGCGGCAGGACACTCAACAGGTGGGGGCCGCTGTTGATCAGGCAGTAGTGGCGAATGCCGTAGTTCGAGCGTTTTGCTTTGGTCATGGTGAGCCTCAGAGTTCTTCGTCCAGGGATTCGAGCAGATCCTCAGCCGCCGCATCGATATCGATGACGGCAATCTCTTGCTGGGCGGCCTGCGACTCCTTCTGTTTCGCCAATTTACGGGTAATGTCCAGGTAGTAATACGTGGGGATCCCCAGGGTGTAGGTTTGCTGATTCATGGCATTAGTGTGCGTTTGCATGACACCTGCCTCCACCAGCTTCTTGATGCCATTAACCAGGTAGTCATCCACGCTTCCGAGCCCCAGCGGCTGTAGGCGCTCACGGTGGTGCTCAACCAGCAGGTTCAGATCGTTCATACTGATGGGGTCTTCAGCATTGATCATGGACTCTACCGAGCGGCCTTGATCCGAGAGCCATTCGACCAAGGCAAACATCGCGGCGGCAATCTGCCGCTCGCGAAGGTTCAGCGTCCTGGTTTCCAGAGGCTGCAGGTGGAAGAATCCGACGTGGTGATGCACCAGGGTGTTGCCGGTCATTTCCATGAGCACCTGATAGGCATGGGTGTGCCGGCTCAGCTCTTTGTGCAGCTTGATGTGTCCGCTGGAGCTGATGAACGTGCCCGCTTGCAGCAGGCCAATAATCTCGGCAGAGCGTGGCAACAGTTGCTGCAGTTGCTTTGAGTACAAAGTCGAAGCTTCGATTTCCTGGTTCAGGCGCAGGGATTCGGCCTCAGTTTCGACCGTGTTGATCAGTTCGGCGTTATCCATGGTGTGCAGCAACCTTTGGTTTGCGTTGAGGGAGCACGTCGAGGACGTCTGTGTAGGGGGCGACCTTGTGGGCCAAGGCCAGGTTGAAGGAGCGTCGCATCATGATCACGGTGAGGTTCTCGAAGTGATATTCCTGCCGGTCATCGTGACGCATGACATAGGTGCGGGTCGCGGGGTCACGACTGAGGGCGCCGAGCGCTTTGCAGATGGATTGAGCCGTGGCCTGTGGATACTGATCCTTGAGGGTTTGGCAAATGTCTTCCACCGGTCGAGCCGTCTTGATCCAATGAATCATGTCGGCGACGGTCTCGCGTCGAGCCTTGCGTGCAGCGGCTTCAACCTTCAGCCCCACCGGCAACGACTCGGCCTCCTCGGTCACCACCGCATCCATGAATGAGCTGTAGAACTCCAGCAGGGCATTGGAGTCGGCCCGGCGTACCAGCCTGACCTTGGCAGGAAGCTTCAGGTCGTGCTCCCCGGCAATGCTGCCCGTCTTGGCCAGGCTGCGGAAGGCGATGGAAGCCCCTTGCGAGATCTGTGTGTTGATGCGGGCCTGCTGGATCAGGGGCGTCAGTTTGCGCGACATGATGTCGATCGAGCGATCGAGCAGTTCACGGAAATCCAGCATCCTGAAATGCACGCTTTCAAGCTGGTGACGGGCATCGTCAGCCATCAATACGCTCAGGGTGGCGTCTTCAAGCCAAGCCTGAAATTCCCGTGTAATCTGGGTAATCAAGGTGGTGAACGGCTGGCCCGGACTTTTCATTTCCAGGGCGGGGCGAACGTAGGAATCCCAGGCGGTAATGACCTTGGCGTAACGCTCCTTGATCGGCTGGCTGCGGTCAGCCTGCTTGGCTTCATCGACCAGGTGGTAGATGGCCTTGGTGTTCTGATCGACCAGGCGCTGAAGCGTGTGAAACCGCGACTCCATCTCCTGGCACTTTTGAAAGAATCCGGTGCGTCGCCCTTCGAACAGGGCAATGCGAATCTGATCAAGGTGATCGCGTAGCGTGTCGGTGTTGGCGGTGATTTCTGCCAGGAGCCCGAGCTTTTGTTCATCCAGCAGGAACTGGATGAAGGGCACCAGGTGGGTATTGAAGGAATAACCCTGGCCACCCCGCTTGTTCTCGACCAGAATTGCGCAGGAGACCAGCCTGGCGGCAATGGCACTGGCGGCGATTTGCTGCGCGCCACCGACATCGCGGGCAACCCGGTAGAGTTCGCCTTGCGAGAAGGTGCGGGATTCATGGCTGGCCCACAGCGTGCTGACGACAGGCCACTGATCACTCAGGGTTTTTAGGTAGAGTTCGGGCTTCATGCTAGTCTCCTTGATCGCGAGACTATAGGGAGAAATGGCCAATGTGTCAATTTACAGCTAAAGCGATATGTGGCTTTGAATTTTTCCGCGCCATGCCTGTAACATAAAGAAAAAAGGCCTTTCTGATGCCCTCTATCCTCCCCATTCTTCTCGATACTGTGCTGATGGCCTCCAAAACGGACGCAGCTACCCGACGCGTTGCCCTTGCGGACTTGGATTCACTCGTCGGGCCTCATGTGCCGGACGTGGAGCTGCTGTTGTTGCTGATCCAGGACTCCATGCGCCATGTGAACATGGACATGCATGACCTAAAGGGAGATCAGAAGCCTCAGTTTCGAACATCTGAGCTGATGGATGAGCTACTGTTTCGCTTTTGCGGCTCATGGGCCAGCGAGGCCGTTAAAAACAGTCTGGCCACGGTTGTCGAGCTCAGGAAAAAGTTGGATGATCGGCTGTCAGCGCTTGTGCCATTGGCCGATCTAATCAAGCCAGGCAGGGCTTCAGCGTTGCCAACGCTAAATCAGGCTGAGCGACTTTACTCCGCCATCAACGGGTTCTGTGGTTTTGAGTCTGGACTGAAATCCTCGACCTACAAGACCCGAGGGTTATTTTTCCCCTTCAAAGAAACGCTGAGTCATCTGGCCAAGCCAGGTACGGTGCTGGGCGATTTGTCCATCAAGGCGGAAGAGGCTCGAACACAAGTCGCCAGCCTGCCCAGCAGCATGCTGATCGAGCGGCTGATCGACAACATTACCAAAAGTGATTTGCTCAGGGATCTCGACAGGCCGGTGTATGGCACCAACTCGCTGTATTTCTACCTCCCTGCCATCGCCGACAGGGTCATCAACCCATCAGGCCCTGCCATGAGCCTTGAGTATTGCCAGATGTGCGAGCAAAAGATCCAGAAGACCCTGCGTAGCCTGGCAGTCGTCGAGGCAACGCTTCAGGAGCCTGGAGACGGCTCGCCTGCACCTTGAGCGCGTTTGTCGGCATACATGTCAGGCATCATCTTGAACCAGCGCTTCTCGACGGTACGAACGTCGGGCACCCCCGCCAGGTTTTCCAGAAGGTTGCCCACCTTTTCAAATTCTCGATCGTCCGGATCCCCCAAGAAGGGCTGAATTTGCACCAAATTGCCGTAGTTGAATTTGTGGGCGAGAGGCCGATCATCCAGGGCAAGGATCTGGCTGCGGCTATACGGCAGGCGCCGGGAGACCTTGTACAATTCCTTGTAGGTGGGAATTCCGTAGCCATTTTCCACATGGGGCCTGGCATGCTTGCCGGTGTAAATGGCCTTGAGCTCGTGCTCTTTGGGCCAGATGACGTTCAACATGGCGTTGACATACTCCTCCCCGGAGACGCTCCACAGCATGAAATCATAGTGGGGTGCCAGCCTGTCGAGAAAGGCGATCAACCCCGGTCGAACCGCCATGAAATCACCGCCCACAATCAGCTGATAGTGCTCAAACGGCTTGACGCTGGCGTGGATCAAGGTTTCATCCAGATCAAGGCATAACAGCTTTTTAGGGCTTCGCGGGGTATTTTTAGCGGCCACGGGAATTGCCTCTTTCAATGCATCTATTTTGCGTTATATTGACACTATACCAAGGAGACCCCTATGCCTATCAACCCCCGTGCCGCCGAACTTCGCCAATTGCTGAACGAGCATAACCATCGCTATCACGTCCTTGATGCCCCGATTATCACGGACGGTGAATTCAACGCTCTGTTTCAGGAGCTCAAGGCGATCGAGGTTGCCGACCCCTCGCAACTGACGCCCGACTCACCCACGCAAAAGGTGGGCGGCTACGTCGCCGTTGGCGGACTGAAACCGGTCACCCATGCGGTGCGCATGCTGAGTCTGGACAACGCCTTCGAAGACGCGGATTTCCATAAGTTCGAAAAGGTCATCGCAGTCGAACTCGGCGAAACCGAGCTGGAGTATGCGGAGGAGCCCAAGTACGACGGCCTGGCCACCTCGCTGATCTACATCGATGGCATCCTGAACCTTGGGGCTACCCGTGGTGACGGCGATACCGGTGAAGATGTCACCCACACCGTGCGTACGGTACGCAACATCCCGCTGAAGCTGCGTGGCAATTACCCGGCCTTCCTGGAGGTGCGCGGCGAAGTGTTCATGCCTCGTGATGGTTTTGAGGCCTTGAACAAGCGCCAGATCGAGCAGGGCCTGAAAACCTACTCGAACCCGCGCAATGCAGCAGCGGGATCGCTGCGCCAGCTGGACAGCGCCGTGGCCGCCAGCCGACCCCTGGAATTCTGCGCCTACAGCCTGGTGAAGGCCGATGGCCTGCGCCCAGAGACGCACATCGAGGCGATGGAGCTGCTCAAAAGCTGGGGTATCCCGGTGACTCCAGGCCTTGCGGTAATCAAAGGGTTCGAGGGGGCAAAAAGGCCTGGGAAAACCTGCTGGAGCGCCGCCCTACGCTGAACTACGACATCGATGGCATCGTCTTCAAGCTCAACAAAATCGAGCTTCAGGAAGAGATGGGCTTTGTCGGGCGCGTGCCGCGCTTTGCCATTGCCTGGAAGTTCCCCGCCGAGGAAGTCTCCACCGAGTTGCTGAAGGTCGATACCCAGATTGGCCGCACCGGCCTTGCCACGCCTGTGGCACGGGTCAGACCGGTGCAGGTGGGCGGCGTCGTCGTGTCCAATGTGACCTTGCACAATTGGGACGAAGTGGCGCGGCTGGATCTGCATGAGGGGGATACAGTCATTATCCGCCGTGCCGGTGATGTGATCCCGCAGATGATGATGTCGGTCGCCGAGAAGCGCCTGCCCGATGCCAAGCCCATCCAGGCACCCTCCCACTGTCCGCGCTGCAACAGCGAAATCCTCAATGACACCGACCTGATCAAAAAGAAGGGTAAGTGGATTGAAGTGAAGCAGGCCTACCGCCGTTGCCAGGGCGGTATCGTGTGTGACGCACAGCGCGACGAAATGATCATCAATGCGGTGTCCCGAGAAGTCCTGGATATCGATGGCCTGGGGAAAACCACGGTCAAGACCCTGTGCGACATGGGTATCCTGAAAGACCTGTCGGACGTGTTTGCCCTGACCTATGACCAGCTGATCACCGTCGAGGGCATGGCTGACGCCAGTGTGAACAAGCTGCTGGCTGCCATCGAAACTGCTAAGAAGACCGAGCTGCACCGCTTCTTGCGCTCGCTGGGCATCCGCAACGCAGGTGAAGGAACGGCCAAAGATCTTGCAAAGCAATTCTTGAGCTTCGACGCGATCCTCGGCAAGACCTACAACGACTTCCTGGCACTGCCGGACTTCGGCCCAAAAACCTCGCTGTCGTTGACCAAGGCGTTTGAGCCAGGCTCGCCGATCCGGGTCATGGCCGAGCGCATGCTGAGCCTGGGTGTGGACATTGCCCCGGTGGCGCAACAAGACACATCGCTGGCAGGCCATGTCTACGTGCTGACCGGAACGCTCAGCCAGATGTCTCGTGGCGAAGCCAAGGCGAAACTGGAGGCCAAAGGCGCGAAAACCTCCGGGAGTGTGGGCAAGAAGACCACCGCGCTGATTGCGGGGGCTGATGGCGGCGGCAAACTGGCCGAAGCCGACGCACTCAAGATTCCGGTGCTGAATGAAGACGACTTGATGCGCCTGATTGGCTGATCGGCGTTTTTTGCAATCAAATCCCGGTGCCTGCACCGGGTTTTTCTGTGTTTAGTTCAGGGGAGAAAACCATGGGGTTTTTGAACAGGGCCGGCAACCATCCGGATAATGACGCGATACTCACGCAAGAGTTGACCCTCGCCGGCATTGAAGTCTTCAGTCACGAGTTTCTTCGAAAAGAAAACAATGAGGTCGTCACCTCGGTACGCGGGCATTTGCACGGTTGGGAATTTTTGCGCAGCTGGCGGTACTGGGAAGCCAAGGGGCCGGGCCTGGATGTCGAGACTGCCGAAGCCCTGCATGCTACACACGGCCACAGCGTGCGGGTGGATGGCCACGGGGGCTGTCCATCGCCACGCGAGCACTTCAATGGCCTGGCCTGTGGTTATTACCACATCGATGACCAGGAAGGGCTCAATGCCCTGGCCAGCACCATTCAACAACTGGTGGCTGCCAACAGCCCTGACCCAGGTGCCGCGTTCGCCGAAAGCAACAGTGTGGGCAAGGAAATCGAGCGCAAGTTTCTGGTCAAGGCAGGCTGGCGCGAGCAGATTGAGCACAGCGCCGTAATTCGCCAGGGCTATCTGAACTCCAACCCGGAACGCACGGTTCGAGTGCGGGTGCAGGACGGGCGTGGCGTGCTGACCATTAAGGGCCCCAGTGATGAATCCGGGGAAGAATGCCCGGAAATGAACAAGCAGCTGACGTTGGAGGAGGCGAATTTCATGTTTGCCCTGTGTGAGCCGGGCGGTATCGACAAGACGCGTCACTTCATCCGGCATGCCGGCCATCTGTTTGAGGTCGATGAATTTCATCGCGAGAACGAAGGGCTGGTCGTGGCCGAAATCAGCTTCAAGACCAAGGGTGAAGACTTCACCCGCCCCGAGTGGCTGGGCGAGGAGGTGACCGGGCGACTGGAGTACTACAACTCGTCATTGGCAAAGCGCCCTTACAGCCAATGGGGCGCTAAGTAATCGCCTTTTGCTGATCAATCAGGGTTCTGGTTGCTCCAGGGCCCTGTCACTGGCGGCAATGAGGCGTTGGAACGCCACCATGGGCAGTGAATGCCCCGCCGCCTTCTTATGCCCGTTACCACCCAGGGCCTGTGCAATTAGCTGGGGAACGATGCCGCTGGTGGCCCGGAAAGACAGCCTCACCGTCTTGTCGGCGCGCTCAGACCAGATCATGGCATAGGTGTCGTATTTGCGCGCCAGTTGCTCACCGATCACGCTGGCCAACGGGTATGGCCCGTTCACCATCCAGCCATGATGACCTTTGATCACACAGGGGCGTGCCTGATCGACGATTGAGGCCACCAGGTTCATCTTGTATTGGTAAAGCGGAGTGCCGATTTCCAGGGATTTGGTGTAAGCAGCATCATCCATTTGCAGCTTCTGTGCGAAGACCTGGATGTCCAGCGGGAACTGCTCCAGCCAGGCGATGAAGCCATTGGTTTCTGGATGCCTGAATTTCCACAGGTCGTAATCCTTGGCGTAGGTAACCATTCGCGGTGGCTCACGCTCCGGGAAGAAATAACCCCAGGTCAGGCTCGCACCACTCTCCTCGTTGTCGAAAATCAGCTCGTGGATGGGCACATGG
This sequence comes from Pseudomonas sp. Leaf58, assembly GCF_003627215.1. NCBI lineage: Bacteria > Pseudomonadati > Pseudomonadota > Gammaproteobacteria > Pseudomonadales > Pseudomonadaceae > Pseudomonas > Pseudomonas sp. Leaf58. Next base: position 847,076 of record NZ_CP032678.1, on the reverse strand, counting down.
GCAATGGCCTTCACCGCATCTTCGTGGTGATCAATGATCGTTACCTGGTTCCCGCTGGCGAGCAAATCCCGCAACGGCTGTTCTTTGAGGGTGAAGTCGAGCAGGTACACGTCCGAGTCTACCAGTTCATCGAACGGGAGCTTTTCATAGACGCCCGGCAGATAGGTCGCCTGGTCGCCGAACTTTTGGTAGGCGATGGCGGCAGAGGTCATGCCATCGAGGCAGTGTGCATGGTAAATCACATAAGTTTTGCGCATTTCAGGCAGTCCAATCTCGTTTGCTACAGCGTGCCGGGGTCGATGATGCTCGGTCAAGCAGTGTCACTGGCGCGGCAGTAGTCGTACCAGTCAACCATGATTTCCTGCGCCACCGGTTGCGAGCAGCCTCGGGCCAGCGCAAAACCGTAGGCGATCTCATTCCAGCGAAGACTGTTATTAGCATCCAGGTGCTGGCCGCGCTCATAGATTTCGGCGCGGAAAGCCTGCAAGACATGTTCTTTGGTGGGCGTCTGGTAGGATTCGCCCAAGGCATGCAGCAGCCATGTGACCTCTGGATTGGTGTTGTCCTGGCGCCGCAGAAAATCGAGCATCAGCATCCCCAGGTGATTTCGACATTGCTCGCGCTGAGACAGTACCTGCAGCTGCAAGCGGCGGCTTTCTGCTGCTCGGCAGGTGTAGGCGAACAGCACGGCCTCATCAGCCACCTCTGCTCCCGATCGTTTAGCCGCCAGGAGCTGCTGGAGTTTCTCGTCCAGTTCAAGCAGATGGCGTTTTTCTTGGTCTGGAACAGCCACATCTAAAGTGCGGTCAAGGGTTGTCATGATGGGGCATTACCTGTTGAACAGTGGGGGGGGAGTTTGGAGACGTCCAGGACATAACCCCGGTGGGCATCCAGGTAGGCTTTGAGCATTTTGCGCTCATGTTTTTCCGGGTGCTTCTCTCGCAGCGCCTTGTACCGTGCGGAGTGGTAAGGGGCACATTCAGATTGGTCTTTGCGATCGAGGCGCCCGGCTTCTGCGGCTTCTTTCAGAATGGTGTCCAGCATGCGTACCTCAGCATGAAAAAAGGGGGCCCAAGGGCCCCCTCTTCGTAGGAGTATCAGGTAATTGGGATGGTGCGTTTTTTCAGCGCCTCAGGGATGACCTGCTCCAGCTTGATCTTGAGCAGACCATCGACAAACGTTGCTTCACCGACCTGGAAATGTTCGGCCAAGGCGAATTTTCGGGTGAACGAGCGTCGTGCAATCGACTTGACGACGTACTGGTCTTCACCAGCAGGTTCCGGGAACTTGACGCTGACGGTGAGCTGCTGAAGCTCCGACGAAATGTCAATTTGGTCAAGCCGGGTGCCGGCCAGTGCAAAATGAAGTTCGTAACTGTTCTCGCCGGTTTTGAGCAAATCGGTCGGTGGGTATGACCAGTCTTTGCCGGGCGTCTGCTGGCGCGAGGCCAGGGATTCAAAGGCGGAAGTCAGGTTGAAAAGCAGATGGGCTTGGTTCATGTTGTCCTCCAAGAGCGACAATAAATGGAAAATCACGCCCCGCAGGCACGTGAGTAGTATCGTCTCGATCACTACGAGTTAAATATATATTGCTGAAAATTATGGTGCAATATGCAGGCGATAAAAAATCCCGGCTGGGCCGGGATTTTTTTTCTTGCGGCATCGCTGCCGGCTGTCAGCCGCCAGTGACGTCCAGGCCGTATCGGCTCGCGATGCCATTCAGACCTTGGGAGTAACCCTGGCCAATCGCACCGACACGCCATTCATTGACGTTGCCGTCGCTGTAGCGGTAGATCTCCAGCATTTCCAGGGCCGTTTCTTTGTCGTAGGTGTGGGTCAGGTTGTAGCGGGCCACCGTTTCACCGGTTTCCTCGTTCTTGATCTGGGCAAAGGCGTCTCGCACCTGACCAAAGCTCTGCCCGCGCTCGGTGGCCTTGTAGATGGTCACCGCAACGACGATGCGCTTCACCGACTCGGGCAGGGTTTCCAGGTTGATGCTGATCTGTTCGCACTCTTCATCGTTCTGGGCGCCCGAGAGGTTGTCGCCGGAGTGGCGCACACTGCCGCACGGACTGACCTGGAAGGCCGCGTTGTAGAAGATGAAGTGGTGATCTTGGCCCACGCGGTTCTGTGCGTTCAGCATCAACGCACTGGCGTCGAGGTCGAACGCGACGCCCGGCACACCGCTCTCGCGCCAGCCGAGACCGACAATGATTTTCTTCAGGCCCGGAGCCGCCTTGTCCAGGCTGATTCGCTGGCCTTTGTCCAGGTTGATGGTGTTGATGGAAGTCACATGCGCCTCCTACAGGCAATAAGGGGTGGGGGAAATACTAAGGAGGAATTTGGTAGCTGTCAATTAACTGGTTAACCGAGTTCTTTCGCTTGACCCAGAAAAAGGTTTGTGGATTCATATGCGCACAATATAACGAAAAATAGTGGGCACCCCTCATGTTCCTGAAAGTCGCTCAACACCCCATTCATTACGTGATTGGTTCCATTACCCACGCACCCCTGGTGATGCAGGCGTGGGCCCAGGAAGATCCTGGCTACAAGCTGCGTTGGATCGGCCTCTACGCCGCGACGTTGTTCATCATGTCGGCGATGGTCATGGGGCTGCAGGCGGGCATCTTCATGGCCGTTTCGTGCCTTCTGATGATTGGCTTCATGTCGGCACCCACCATCCTGGCCATGCCCAAAGGCCTGCCGTTTACTCAGCGGTTCTCCGAGGCGTACCTGAACGGTGTCCTGGCCTGGCATGCCTTTTTCGTCTCCATCTACATGGTGCAGACGGCCATGATTTTCTTGACCAGTCTGTCCGGACGTTGGAGCCCCAGCACCAGCATGTGGGTGGTTTCAGCCATCGCCTCGGTGTTCTGCGCATTCTCCTTGCAGATGGCATCGTCACTGACCCCTCGCATGCCGCAGTGGGCGGTGCCAGTCGGCGCGGTGTCGATGGGGGTAGCTGTTCACTTGATTTCAAAAATGTATTCCTGAGCAAGGGCTAAACCTTGCTTCGCCTGTTGGCAGCGCGCAATACTGGTAAAAAAGGCGCGAGACCAACATGGCCAGAGATTACCCTCCAAGCAACACCAAAGATGCCCTGCTGCTCCTGTTTGAGCTTGCCGAGCGTGAAAAGCGCGTTGATCTCATTGCAGTCGCCGCGCCTTTCATCGAGCTCGAAGATTTAGCTTATCGGCTCGATACTGTCATCCGAAACAGGGAGGATGACGGGCAGAAAAACCATGATGACGTATTTTCTGAGGTCTGGCGTCAAGCCCTGACGCGTAGCCAATATTCGGCAAAAGAAGTCGAGAGACTGCTGTCGTCCAAATTGCGCCTGCTGCCGGGATACCTCGATTTTATTGAAGAGGTGGCGCTCAAGGCCACGCCTGAGTCCAGGCATCATTTCATTGCGGATCTCTGCTCCAAAGGTCACCACGTTCAGGCTCTGACCATGTTGAAGTCACTGGATTCGCTGGACGAGATCCGGCTGATGATGCATGAGGATCTGCGTCACTACACCCGCATCAACCAGGAGATGGCGTTCTTCCGCATCATGGGCAACTACCGCACATGGGATCGCTCGACCTTACAGGTGCTGAACCTTCTGGGTCTGGACATGCCGCCCAGTGCCAACCTTGCTGACATTACCGGCCAGGACAATACCTGGGGGCTTTGGTCGCAAAGCCGATTCAACGCCCAGGTGGATTACGTCGGCGATATTATGCTGGAGCGCAATATTGGCATACCCAAGGTCACCCTGGCTGGCGAGCTTCCCCTGGTCAAAGATGCGACGCTGGGCGAGGCCTTTGCGCTGGGACAGACCTATGCGGCGTCGCTGGGCGGCTGGCATCTGGAGCATTTCCCGAACTACTACCCTGCCGTGGCTGCGGCAGCCGATGCCAAGGCGCTGGAGCGTCATGGCGCCGTTGCACTGAGGGTCAGTGCTGATCAGCTCGTTGAGGGTAACAATGGCCGCTTCATGGCTCCGGTGCATGCGTTTGCCAGCGTGAGCGATAAGACCTCTGATGTGGAAGTCCGGCTGGCCATGTCGTTGCTGGCCAACGATCAGATTGCGATGCTGAGGGAGTCGATCGCACCCGACCCAACGATGGCCGTGATTCTAGTGCCCAGTCATTTCCCCCGTGAAAAGGCGAATGTGCCAGCGGAATTGGCCCTGGCCGTGCAGTACCATCGCCCGGAAGTGCTGAAGATTCGAGGGCAGCTGGAACGCAGGATTTCCAGTTCTCTGGATACCAGGCTGTACCTCAAAGGGGTGCCTGCGGCATTTTTCGACACCAATCGGGAGTTCTCCTCCAAGACGCGGGAACTGGCAAAATTGGACATTGGCGTGGAGCTGCACAGCTCACCGGGTCTGCTCAAATATTTCACTGGCCCACTGGAGCGTGAACAGCTGAGCCAGGAATTCATGAAAAACGAGACGCGGCCCGAGGAGACCAAGCGCCTTAGTGTGAGCACCTACGATCGTGCCCTAAGCGATGATGAAAACCTGGCCGTGGTGCTCGACCTGCTGAAAACCTACCGTGAAACGCTCGGGGACATTCAATTCAGAATCGTCGCGCCGCTGCATTTCCTTGAGTTCATGGCAAGCCAGAAACTGGGCTTTACCGAGGAGATCAGCTATCACATCGAAGGTCGACAGGGGTATGCCAACAGCCTGGGCGATCATCCTCGACTGAGGGCGAGCTTGGGCGAGCGTCACAGTGCGGACTTGAGCGCGCTGGGGGATACCCCAGAGGCCTGGGTGGCCAAAGCCGTTCGCTCGCAGGAGGACAAAATCAAGGACATGGCAGCAGGCCTGTTGGATCGTCTGGACATCGTAGAGGTGGCCAGGCTGGCAACCACGGCGCCGCGCATGAAATTCCTGGCATCGAAATTCGACTTTGTGGGTGTTTCCGAACATTTGCCCAAGAATGTCCTGGAAATGTACATCAGCGGAAAACTCGAACAAGACTTAGGGCTCTAAAATGGACATGAACAGGGCAATTAGCTTTCAAGAACTGACCTACATGGACTTTGCCCCCGTGCTGGCGCAGGCGATTCATGACCTGCTGACAAAAGGCGGGGTGTTCAAGCAGGGTCACATGGTGGTGCGCAAAAATGTCAGCAACCAGGCCTTTACCGACCCGGTTACCCAGCGTGTCATGACGCTTCCAGAAAACGCCGTGTATGCCCACAGCACGGTCGACAGCCCGCTGACTGGCAAGGCCAATAGCTGGCGCATCCTGGGTAGACCTGAGCACCTGGGTAGTATTGCTGCGTACCTGGCGGATCATACACCCAAAGCCGAGCGTTACGCGTTGATGATCGATGTCATGAATGCGATGAATGCGCCGACACCCGAACATACGGTCAAAGGCCTCACTGCTTCACTCAGCCCTGTGCAAAAGGCCTGGGCGACATCAACGCCAGGGATTGGCAATATCTGGTAGCTCGCTGCTACCTGCGCGCTGAACTGTCCAACACCCTCTACCGTGGCTCAACGACAGGGGTATCGATGAAGTCCTGGTGCGAGGTTGGTGCCAGGGCTGCACGCGATCCTGCACATGCATGCAATCGCTTTCCGATATATTGGCCATCACTCTCCTTGGGCTGTGAACAGCCCTAAGACAAGTGCAGTTGCCAAGACCCATCCTGCGCCCTGATCAAAATACCTGCTCCATGCGGTTCGCTGACTCAGGCGAGATCTGAATCCCTATTTTTGCGTGTTACACTGAGGCAAGAAAATGGAGATGGGCTATGCAAACAAGCACCGTGCTGGACAAAATTCTTGAAGAGGCTGGGCCTCTGACGTCATTGTGTTGCCTGGATATCGAGGCGACTTGCTGGGATAAGGGTGACCCTAATGACCCCGGTGCAGAGCACTATGAGGTGATCGAGATTGGCATGGTGGCCATTGACGTAGCAACACTGACCATCTCCCGCGAACTTTCCATCCTGGTCAAACCTGTCGAGCACCCCATACTGTCGGATTTTTGCGTGGGCCTAACCTCCATTACCAATGACCTGCTTGAAGGCAAGGTGCAGGACGACCCGAACGTCTCTTATGACATCGTGCGCACTGACAATTTTTCCGAGGCCATGCAGGTGGCCAAGACGTGGCTTGAAGGGCTGGGTGAATTTGCCTGGTGTTCCTGGGGATTCTACGACCTGCACCAGATGACGGCGGAGGCCAAGCGCAAAGGGGCTGAAATGGTCTTTCCTGCAGAGCGTCACTTCAACGCCAAGATGATCTATTCGAAAACGCGCAGTGGGGTCAAGCGTCGAGGGCTAGGAGCAGCAGTGAAGCGCCAGAACCTTGCTTTCTCTGGCACCCGGCACCGGGGCGTGGATGATGCCAGGGATGTGGCAAGGGTCATCCTGTCTGACCAGGGTGTGGCGTTTGATCCCAAAGCGTAGGAGCACTGAAGCATGAGCCTAGACCTTGCCGAGCTGCTGACGCTGGATATCGAAGCCAGCAGCTACAACAACGATGAGTCCTATCCTGTTTCCATTGGTATTGCTGGCCCAGGCGGGCAGACCTGGTATCGCTTGGTCTGCCCGCTGGAACACTGGGATGATTGGGATCCGGTAGCCGAGATCCTGCATGGTATCGAGCGTGAGACAATCATCACCCATGGCCGTGATGCGTTTCTGGTCGCACGTGAACTTAATGCCATGCTTGCGGGCAAAACCCTCATCGTGGACAGTCCGTGGGACATCCAGTGGATGAAAAAGCTGTATGACGATGTTGACGTGAGTCAGGCCTTTTCCGTGTTGCTGTTTAGTGATCACCTGCCGGCGCAAACCGTTGCCAAGATCCATGAGCAAATCGAAGTGCTGAACTGGCCCCATGTGGCTAATGAGGACGCGGTGCTGCTGCGAAAAATCCTCGCTGTGCATTGTATGGCCAACACCGAAGGCGCAACCTGAGTTCAGGTTTGATCGGGTGTCTGCGATGGGCCTAGAATGGAGAAAAGGAGAAGTTCAGTGACCATCGCCGACCAGTTGCTTGACGTAACCAGTGAGTCTTATTCGTTACAAGCCAGAACGCCTGACGCACAGCGTTTCGCTAACGGCTGAAGGCAGCAGGCATTCTGGCAGGATTTGGCGCAACGCTTGAATCCACTCAGCCGTTTTCCCTCGCCGGTATCCGGTATCATCGATCTTCATTTCAAATTGAGCGGGACATGCAAATTCGCGCTGCGATCGATGGCCTGGAGGTCATTGCGAGCCATGATCGCAAAGCCTACTTGACCTCAGTGCAAAGCGGTTTGTTCGGTCGATGTGAATGGCAAGATGACCCTTACGAGACCCTCGGCTTGGGCGTAAGCGTGCTGTTGAGCGACATTGGCCGGGGTGGCTGCCTGGAAATCCTGCACCTGGTTGTCCTGCTCGCGAACGAGCTGGGTGAGTCTGTGCGGGAGCAGCTTGTGGTGGGCCTTGGCGGGCCCTCGGCAGCAACGCTGGGAATGTCGAGCCTGCCCTTTGCGCTGAATGATCCCGCTCGCCTTAGCGAGTCGGGTGAGCCCCAGGTGATTGACGCCATGCTGTTCTATGGCGTGTTGCTCGCTATCCACCAGGAACAGGTTGGTCAGGCAGATGAGCGGATTCGTGCCTTGTTTGCCTCCTCCGCGCCCCTACTGGGGTCTACGTACGCCGCCTGGCAATTTTTGCCACTACTAAGCTGGGGATCTGAGTTCGCCCAGGAACATGGCCTGAACACAAGGCAAAGCGCTTTGCTGGTGCCATTGGGAGTGCCAGCGTTGCAAATCCGGAATCTGTTCTGGAACCCCGTGACGGGCGTTGTCAGCAAGGAAGCGGCCAATGAGGTGGCTGCCATTGAAGCCAGTTCGCCTGCCGAGCAGGTCATCATGACGATTGCCAACAAAGGCTGGACGCGAGGCGCAACCCACCGGGAGTTTTCGCAGGCCTACCTTGCTTCGCATGTCACTGAATTCCTGCGCACGGATCTTGAGCCTAGGCATTTTCAGAACCTGTACAAACTGGGGCTTCAAACCACGCTGATGCTCACCCATAAGGACATGGATGAAACAACGCGGGAGAGTTTTCTGTCCATGGATCTTGGCTTGTAGGCGCTGGCAAGCCCAGTCGCTCAATGGGTCTGGCGGCCAGGTGGCTGAGCCACGGCATCCAGCACTTCATCGATCAGTAGACAGGCGCGATCAAGAGCCTCCATATCCTTCTCGGTGTGATCGAACGCCTGGGCGAATTCTGCCTGGTTTTGTGTCAAGCCATCGGGAGCATCTTCAGCGAAGATTGGGTGCGGTGCCTTAGCCATGTTCTAATCCAGGAGGGGTGATGTCAGCTTCAGGATAACGCGTTTTCCGAGCGTTTCTGTTCACCACTCCCTGAGCCTGCTGCAACTCATCGACCATGATCTGCTGGCGTCGTTTTACCCCAACGCCCATGGAAGACTTGACCCCTTGGCCATTAAACCAGGTGTCCAGGCGGAGCAAGCTGTTGCCCAGCTTGGTCATTTTGCGCATGTAGAGATGATCCAGGGCCTTGGCTGCAGCCTTGGGCGAGAAGCCAGAGCGAATAGCCCATGCGCCTGCCGAGCGCGCCCTGTAGTGAATGTTGAGCAGCGACTTGTTCAGGCCCTTCATTGATCGCATCATGCCATACCGATTTTCAGGTGTCGGGTTGTGCTTGAAGCGCTGGATGGTCGCGACCAGACGTCGAGTCTGCAGCTCGACCTGCTGAGAGGCTTCGGCAAGCTTGCGCATTTCGCTACGCATCCTGGCCGTTCTCCAGCGAGCAAGTTGAGCAGAGAGGAAGGTGCTGGTGTCATTTTGCAGTTCGGCCACTTTGCTCAAGCTGCGGTTCTGCACACGGCCAATTTCCATGCGCTGCTCCGCCGTGAGTTTGTGTGCGGTTCGCTTGGCCAGCGGTATCAGTCGCAGATCACTGAGGATGCCGGCGTCGAAACGCCCGTGAAACTCGAAATGGATCTGTAACTGACCGCCGATGGTGCTTTGCAGCAGTTTACCTAAACGGGGTGCGTCCAACGCACTCTCGGAAACGCCAAAGAGCGCAGCCAAGGACGCTTGGTTAGCTGTCACGAACGAGTTCAAGGCCTGGTTGTAAGGGTGCAGCATGGCGTGAGCTCCATGAGGATGCATATACCTTTAAATTGAAGGTGGAGCAGGGTTTGGGTAAAGGAAAATCCACCTATACACCACGGCTGTGAAGGGCAAATGGTGCATCGAGAGGTGTGATTGAGCTACCCTAAAGGAATGAACAGTGCGAGAGAATTGTGATGGTCAGGCAGCGCGGCGGTAGCAGAACAGATGGCGTCTCAGCAGCGATTCCGAAAATGGATGCCCAAGAAGCGTCGGCGCTGCGGCTGAGTGTTCAAGAGCAGCTCGGGGCCTTCTTGGGCGCAGCCAGTCAGCGTGGCTTTGGGCACAGGGCTACCCTGATGATGCCACCTTTCAGTGTTTATGTGCGGGCAGCCATACGACCGCTGGATGGTGTGATGCAACCAACTGTTGATATTGCCACGGTGGAGAATGTGGTCGAACCCGGTCGCGGAGCGCTGCCCATCCTAATGAATGAAGTGGAAAAGCTGGCGCTTGCCGCTCGGCGGGCCGTGTACGTCGAATCAGTGCAGAATGAGGGTTTGTCCAGGCACCTGACGCGGCGCGGTTATCGTTGTCGAGAGGAGGGGTTTACCCGTTCGCACTACAAGACAATCGAGATGCTGGAAATGGATCTGGAAGCCGAGAAAAATAATTCAATTAATTTTTAAATAGTGGTTGACACGCTTTAGTCAGAGTTTTAGTCTGTAATCATCTACCAAACATTAGCAGGAAGAATGACATGAACACCTTTGCTCAGGAACGGTTTGCTGAACGTCGCGATGATCGCGATGATCGCACTTGCGCATTCGTTTAGTCATCTTCGAAAGGAGGGCTAAACGCCCTCCTGGCATAAGAACCCCGGAGGTAAGCCTCCGGGGTTTTTTGTTGGAAAGATTTTGTACCCATAGCCCAACTGGATAGGGCCCTGACTTGCGAAGTCAGATGATGTGGTGGTTCGAATCCACCTGGGTGCACCAGTTGTCCGGTTCGTTAGTTCAGAGGCCTAGAATGGCGCCCTGTCACGGCGCAGACACGGGTTCGAAACCCGTACGAACCGCCATGTTAGTTGCTGTGTTAGTTGGTCTGTTATTGCAAAAGCGCCATTCGTCTAGTGGACTAGGATTTCTGGTTCTCAGCCAGAAGACCGGGGTTCGAATCACCGATGGCGAACCATTCAATGATCTTGGTTAGTCCGAGATCAGGGGTTGAAGATACATGATTTTGCTCTATTCGTCTAGTTGGTAGGACAGCGGGTTTTCAGTCCGTCAAGAGGGGTTCGAGCCCCCTATAGAGCACCAGTTAGTTGGTTCGTTAGTTCAGTGGTTAGAATGGCGCCTTGTCACGGCGCAGACACGGGTTCGATATCCCGTACGAACCGCCACATTCGTTGCAAGTTAGTCAGTAGATTTGCTGTCTGAAGGTTTTGCGCATGTCGTCTAGTGGTCTAGGATGCCTGGTTTTCACCCAGGAAGACGCCGGTTCGAATCCGGTCATGCGCTCCAATTTAACAAAAAACCGAGGCGTAGCCAAACTGGATAACGCACCCCGCTTCGAACGGGAAGATTATAGGAGTTCGAATCTCCTCGCCTCGGCCACTTTCCTCTGGGCAACCCCATGCCCTGGCGCCACGCGCAGCTTTTGATCGGCGATTCTCCTGGGCTATGATGGTTCAAATAGGAGATCAATCATGCACCAAGCCCATGCATCCAAGGCGCTCGCAGAAGCGCTGATGGCCATAGACCCCTTTAACGTGACCCCGGAGGTCGGCAAACCCATTGAAGACCTTCTCGTGGACATGCTGCGTGAGGGGCTGGTGATGGAGGTGCGTGCAGCCGTCATCCAGGCGCAAAAATCCTGGGGCACCCTGCCTGAAAAAAGCAGGCCAGGTGACGAGATGCGCTTTATCCCACACATCAACCCCTTCTTGCGCTTCCTGCGCGAGGGCAATACCGATTTCCTCAGGTCGGTGAAAAACCATTTCTTTGGGTTTACGGGCGCTGGCCTGACCATGGACGTCGCCGAGAAACGCTACAAGGTCGATACCTATTTCCGCTACCGCTATTCACTCCCCATCACTGCCGCGATCGCCCATTATGGGAAGGACTTCGCCGTTTTCGATTGCACCACCAAAACGCAACTCAGCCATTTCTGCAGGCTGTTTGCTGACAAAGACAAGCATCATGCTGACCTGTATGGGTTTACCCGAGATCTTGACTTTGATTACAAGAATTTCCATGTGTGGGGTTCGGCAACCGAACTCAACTACTACGAGTTGTGCGACAACCTGGTGATCAGTGCGGGCATGGGCCCTGGCTTTGTCACATCGGACGCGACCCTGCTGACACAGGATCCAGACCCGAGGCTCATCAAGCGCCAGGATGTCCTCTGGAAAGCGCTCAACCACCGCGAGAACGGGGTGATGGTGCTGGGCGGCATCATCAATCAGAGTTCTAAGGCCTACTTCAACGGCAAGCCGATTTCCGCAGCTGGCGGGGCCAAGTTTTTCTGGGAGCTGATGCCGCGCATTGCCGATGTGCTATCTGAAAACCTCAAGATTGACCGCAATGAGGTAGTCAAGACGTTGTTGCTCAAAGGCCTTGAGATGCACTGGGGCGGGCAGGATTCAGGCTTCGAGACCTCAACCACCCAGTGGGTTGATCTCGATGCTATTCTTCCGCTCGTGAGACCCAGAGATCGCGAGTATGTAGTGTCTCGCCTCCAAGGCGCCGTCGAGAAATTGAATGAGCAGGTGGCCAGCCTGCTTGAAGATGACCTGGGAATCTAAGCATGGCCACTTACACGCACTACGAGAAGCTGCTTGATGAGGCAGCGAAAGCTCGCGACCTGAAACTGGTGGGGTATCTCCTGGATGGCTTGGCGCTCATGGATTCAGGGCACCTGATTCAGGCCAATCGTGTGTTCAGGGCAGTATTGGACAGTGCTGACCTCGCAGAGGTGGCAGACCTGTTCTTCGCCAAGCTGGGTGTCGACCAAAAGACTGCCATCTCCTACTTTGAAGGCCTGATAAACAACCCGGATTTGCCACGCTCCGACCTGCAGAACTACATCGAGCACCTGGGGGACGGTTTTGCGGCAGTTTTTGTTTCCGCCCTGTACAAGGGGGATGCGGAAATCGCCAAGACCTTGAAGCAACGGTATGCCAGTCAATTCCCACTGCGCCTGGATGACTACAAAAGCATCAACGGCCATACGATATCCGCATGGGCCGAAAACATGTCGAACTGCAGAAATTCTGAGGAAGTCCGTCAGATCTTCGAACTGGTTGTTGAATCAGGGCTTAGTAGCCTGGTAGGGAAAAACACGGAAGATGACACCTCTTGCAAATGGATGGTGTCATCGAGTCGATGGGCTTCTGTGATTGAACTCACTCGGGCTGCCCAATCAAAATTGCCGTTGCCCATACTCGCCAATGGGGTGGTAAGAAACCCTGAGATGTTGATGGCGCTGGCCCAGGAGTTATCCACTACCCACTACCCTGAGCTCTACAACAAGACCATTGCATGGATTTCCGATGCAGACCTTCAGTCGGCAACGGTGCCAGCCATCACGACCCGAACCATCCGGACATTCGGAACAGGCATCTTTGCGTCAGTCGACACCCATAACCTGTGTGATTTTGACCTGAATCGGGTGTCGGCTCTCAAATATGAAAAGCAGGGCAGTGAAAGGGTGGGGCTCGAAACCATTGTGGAGGTTAATGTTGGCTTGCAGGTGAACAATGGCAATCTACTGGAGGGTGAGCATTTTAGCTTGCTGGGTCGGTATTTTCTGTCCGATGAAACACTCGCCGGCCTAAATCACCCGAAAGGCTACACCCTGTGCATGGTGGATACCCAGTGGCTTGCCCAATTCGAAGCGGCAGCCATTCAGGAAGACCTGCTGAACGAAGCTCATGATTTTGTCTCGGGCTTTTTCCCCGTTAATATTTTCTATGAGCTGTCTGAGACCGCCAGTGATTATGCCGCTGCTACGCCCAACCCCACAGGGATAGTGGAGGTAGCGCCCTACGATGCCAGGAAGTTCTTCTTGCTGCTTGAGCAGGAGAGGACTCGTGCGGAAATCCTGAAGATCATTCCAGAGGAGCTGTGGCGCTATATGTTTGAACAATCGCAAGCACGCCTGAAGGCCCAGGGCTTGCTGCTGGCCAAAGAGCATCTGGGGCTGGAATTGACGCAGTTTGCCTCGGTGGTGCGAATGTCGACCAGCACACTCAGAGAGCTTGCCGCAGGGGGCTACAACCTGTGGGTGAATCAGGAGAATGGCGAGCGGGCAAGCATTTTGCTTGAAAAACCCAATTCCGAACGAAAAAGCTCGCTCTTGGATGTCTATCAAAACGTGATCATGATGGGCGGGTGGCCAGATGATCTACCTGAATTCAACTCTATCCAGGAAGCGATCACCAAAGGGGTGCGCGTCCAGGATGCCACCTTGCAGATGGCCTACCTGCGCGCCATGGGTGCCGAGCAGGTAATCCCGCTGGTCAAAACCAAGGCCCAATGGGAGTTTTTCTTCAGGACATTTGAAAATTCGGAGATTACCCCTCATCTTGATCGGGTGCCTGAACATCTCCGGGCCGATATCCTTGCTGATGACTTGGGGCTTTAACGTGAAAAAACCATACCGAATTTACCTGGCGGGCTTCGATGTGTTTCGCCAGGACTCCATAGCCCATGGCGAGCAACTCGTGGCGCAATGCTCCAAAGCTGGCGCTGTTGGCCTCTACCCGCTGGACAATGTTGTCCCTCCGGGTCTTTCTGGCCACGCCATGGCCAAGTGGATTGCCGACGCCAACGTGCGCATGATCGACTCCTGCGACGCCGTGCTGGTCAACCTGAACCCCTTTCGAGGGCACGAGCCAGACAGTGGCAGCGTGTTCGAGTTTGGCTATGCCTGTGGCATCGGCAAGCCGGTGTGGGGCTATTTTGCCGATCACCGGGCGATGATCGACAAGGTGCCCGGTGCGAACGGTCATGATGCAGAAGGCATGGTGGTTGAGGATTTCGACCTCCCGGTGAACCTCATGCTGGCCACCCGCTGGGCAGGGTCTAGCCATAGCTTTGAGCAAGGTCTGGCTGCGCTGATTGAGCACCTCGACGCGCAGCCAGTGTGCCGCGCTGGCAAGGATAATCGGTCGGTAGACGATGGTGCGTTGACACCTTAAGCGCTCCATCCGAATCATGAGGGTAAGAGGCCCTCATGATAAAACACACAAAAGAACCGTACCCTGGCGCGGATTCTGACCATCTCAATGTCCATCACCTGGCGATCGAGCGCGACGGCCAGGTGATTGCGACCTTGCGGGCCATTGGTGCCAGCATTCGAGACTCCTGGGCTGATCCCACCGATGACCACCCGCATGCGATCTACAGCGGGCACTCGGAATTGACCGACCTGTTTGAAGGGGTCTTCGGCTACAACCCTGAAGATTCCGATGCCGATATCCTGACCTATGGCATTCGGGATGAGCTACTCGATGCGCTGGATGTGCTGCCTGGGGGTATTCGTGCTGCAGATCGCATGGATCCGTTGCCCAATATCCTTTACGTGGACAATATTCTGGTGCAGCCGGCGCATCGGGGGCAGGGACTGGCTACCCGCTTGCTACGTTCACTGAAAAACCTCAGTCGACATTATGACGCAGTGCTGTTGGAGGCCTCGCCATTCCTGACGGACTTTAATGGTAACAAGGCCGAGCAGCTGCGCCTGCGGGCGAAGCTGCGTGTGCTATACGAGCGTAGCGGTTTTACCCCCGTGGCAGGGGAGTTTCCCTATATGCTCGCGACGTTCTCGGCGCTAAACCCCAGGCCGCAGATGGCCAAGCGTTCGGCAGCACACCACGAGCACACGCTTGGCATTTAACCTTTACTCGTATATTGGGTTTAGGTTTGTTACCATGTGGGCCTCCCGAGGACATCAGCCAGGGTTGCCATGTTTTTGCCCCCAAAAATCGCCACGGCGGTGATTGACGCATTCGCCAAGGGCGACAGCGCACTGCCACTCTCGATCTTCACGCACCTGGTCGATCAGTGTGCCGAGGACGAGCGCGCTGTGGCCTGTATTTTCGATTTCCTGGGCTTTATTCCGGAACACCCTGAGCAGCCGCTGGTGGACTTTTTCCAGGGGCTCGACGATCTGCTGGCGAACACCTACTGCCCCATCGGGGGTATTGACGAGGCGCTGCGCACTGAAGCGTCGGAGCATCAGGCAGCGAGGGTGCTTGAGGCGCTGGCATGCCCGAGGAGCCGGGAACTGGCTATTTGGCGCATCAATACCAAGTGGCGAGGTACCGAGCATTTTGCCCATCTGGACACGGTGCTGGGTTGGCGACCCACACCCAGGGAATTCTCGCACTTTGCTGCCAACGCGGGCCGCTGGAAAGCGCGGGCCTCGGATTTTTCAGCGGCCCTCGCGGTGTACTTGCAGACCGAAGCAATGACAGCCTGCCCCTTTCCGCATGTCGACGAAGTGAGGTTGGAACCTCTGGTGGCCGCGCTCAATGATTTTGAGAAACGCGACCTGCTCACCACCGGAAAGCTTCGCATGATTCTGGAGGTCTATCGTCGCGGGGCGCGGATACAAGGCATGGACAATTTCACCTTCATGAACCTGCTGGTCGAAAAACATGGCCTCGATAAACGCGTGGCATTGCAGTTGGAAGAGCTTCACGAAGACTTTCTCATCTTTGATCTTGGCCTTTGAGCCAGCTGATTACTCACACTCACACCAGGTGCCAAGGGCCTTTTCGACCATGAACCATGTAATTCCCGCTGCATTCATGCTTGCTCTGCTTGCCGGCTGTGCTCAGCTGCCCGACAGCAGCGTTCCTGTAGCAGATCGCGCTCAGGCGCCTGTGACGGAAAACCCTTACGGCGTCATCCTGATCCAGGAGCCGGTGGACACCTCCGCAAGCCCTGAGCAGGACAGCTATGCTGTCTACGGCGCCGATTCGGTCAGCACCTTCATCCCGCCCGATCGGCTGCCAGCCCTTGATACCGAGCCCCTGCAGCCACAGGCTGAGCCCGACCCCAGCAATCTGGATGCCGATGGTCTGTATGCCCTAGGTCGCCAGTACATTGAGGGCGACGGCGTGGAGCAGAATGCGGCGATCGGCGAGCACTACATCAGCTTGTCGGCGGAGCTTGGCAAGGACGAGGCCAAGCGCGTGTTGGGCTTGATTCGACTGCGCAGGGATGTTTCGGACGCCGAGGCCCTGGCCATGCTGGAGGAGGCCGCCGAAACCAGCCTCAAGGCGCAGATGCAACTGGGCTTTCTCTATGCCAACCAGGCGCAGCCCCACCTCAATGACAAACCTAAGGGCCTTGCGCTGATCGAAAAGGCGTACAGAGGTGGATCTGGTGAGGCGGCGTACTACTACAGCCGGATTGTCGCCCGCACAGATCCGCAGGCATCCAAAGAGGCCATGTCGTTTGCTGTCACCCAGGGCTTCTCCAAGGCCCTTCTCGCCGCTGCCAAGACATCGGGCAGTACACAGGGCTCGGCTGAGCTGTATCTTCGCGCAGCGCGCTCCGGAGACCCTGCCGCGATGTACGAGTACGCCAACGGCCTGCTCATTCGAAAATACAAACCCACCCTGACCGGATTCGACCATCCGGCAGAGGTCGAAGCGTTGGCCTGGTTCAGCTTGGCAAGTGAGCTGGGCAATGGCCTGGCAACGACCGAAGTCGGTAATCTCAAAGGCGTCGCCGTGGACATGGCCAGGCGCGGAACCAGCCTGGATGAGGTCAAACGCAAGGTTCAGAAAGTGCCAGCTGAGGATGATGGGCAAGCGGAGCAAGAGCAATTCCATGGGGATTGAGTAGGTAACACGCGGGTTAGCTCAAGGCCCTCGGGATCGCCAGGGGCAACCAATATCGATAATCGACGTGCTGACTGAGGAAGTGGATGTGAATAAATCATTTGTGATTGTGCTGTTTGGGGCAATGGTTGGAACCGTGATTGCAGCCTTGAAGGCTCCCCCTGAAGACGTGGTGACCAATGTGGTTGCGGCAACGTTCGCAGCGATGTTCATGTGGCATTTTTGAATTCAAACAGAGCGGCGGAAAAGGTAGCCAAGCAAGCCCTAGGCAACGCACAGGCTAAACCTGCACAGGCGAGTTCAAAATGAGACTATCGGGCAACCTTTGTCGATAGATCCTGGCGCTGTAACCCTGCCTGACCATAAAGGCAGTGCTAGCGCCACGCGGTAGAAAGGGGTGTGACAAAGATTGCAGGGCAGTCGCATGATTCGGGGTGCTGCGCACCCCGGCTTGCTTTAGGTTTCTATCCCCCGCGTACACTGAAAGAAAAAGGGTGAAGTGCATGGCCAAAAAATCCACCAAGCAGAGCAGCTGGGGCCTGTACCGAGAGTTTGAGCAAAGCGGGCACTGCCGGCAGCTCCCTCAGTGGGAAGTCCTCTGGCAAACGCTGGAGAGCACGGGGTTGAACTATGACCTGCTGGAACCGATCCAGCATGATTCCGGCACCCTTTTTCAGAGCATGCTCCTGGGGCTTTACGCCTACGCGCCTTCCTCGCGGGCATTCATCCAGGACATGGTCGAAGCCTATGGCGCTCAGGGCAATCTTGTCCGGGGAATCCTCGACGCCACCGCGAGTGAGCAATACTTCCCTGACCTGTTCATGGAGCAGATGGATGATTTGTTCGAATGGGGGATGGCCCACGGCGGACGTTTTGATCGACTGCCTAGCGTCAACAAAGTGCGGCCTGATATCAGCCAGTGGGTGTACGACAAGACGTGCAAACACAAGGGCGGCAAAGCCTGGTTGATCCAACACGGGTCGCTGCATGACCTCTGCAGTGTAGGTGTCAGCCTTCTGCGGGATTGTGGTCGAGAGGATCTCGGTGCGCAATTTGGCCAATTGCCCAATTACCGAGAGCGGGAGGCATGGATGTATGCCTGGATCAAGGAGGAATTTGGCTTGAAGGTCGCATTCCCGAAAGCCTTCAAGGAGTCCCGGTACCACAGCACCAATCCAGACCAGGCCCTGTACAGCTACCTTGACCTGGCGGAGATGTTTACCGGAGGGGACATTCTGAAACTAGTCGGCCTGCACCGTGAAAGCAGCAGTGAGGCCACGCGCAACATTTCCAAGACCGCCATGTTGCTGATCCTTAGCGAACCCAAGTACTGGGACATTCTGGCCGGTGCCGAGCGATCGCTGATGGCCCACTGGAGGAAATCCGGGGTGCTGGATGATGTGCAATGGATGCAGCTGGTTGAGACCACAGACGCTCAAAAAGAAGGGTTTCTGGCCCGTGACCTTGGTCTTTAACGAGTAATGCGTATATTGATTTTTGAGGGTAAAAATGAGACACTGAAAGTCTAGAACGACAAGAAAAACTGGAGCTGGACATGTCTCATCTCAAGCAATTTTCGTACATCATCAAAGACACCGATTTCAAAAAAGGCCCGCATGTCTCGGTCGTCGAGATCCAGAGCCATCCGTTCCAGCACCCCAAAGAGCTGATCGGCTTCGTCAACCAAAACGGCGTGCTGAAGGTGCATGGCATCATCGATGAAAACCAGCCCAAGGTCATCAATGAATTCGTTCTGGTTGGCACGGGCGCAACCATTCCCGATGACATGATCGAGCGTCTGTACCGCATTGATTCGGTGCTGATCGGCGATGGTCAGTATGGCTACCATGCCTACATCCTCCTGGATCCTCGCGGCATTCCTGAAGCCGGTTCGGATGTCGGCCTGATCCCGAAATTCAAGCTCAGCATTACCTACAACCCCGATGCCGACGAGGACGAAAAGGACGAGCTTGTCGAACTCATTGCCCAGTTCTGTGGCCAGCACAAAGGCGTGGTGCGTTACCACCCGGAAGCGGGCGGTGCAGACCAGGTCGAGATCCACGGTTACACCGACAGCTTCCGCCAAGACCAGGCGTTCCACAACTTCATGGGCCAATTGTACAAATCCTCGGTCATCGATGACGTCAACCTGACCAAAGCTGTGTGAGGGTGGCGATCATGAAAGTACTTCGAGAAGAAATGTTGGTTAAGGCCGATATAGGCGATAACAACAACAAATTTTACCGTATAAGTCTGCACGACGACTTCAGCTGCCAAGTTGTAAATGGACGCATCGGGGGCAATGGCCAGAATCAGCCCTTGAAACGCTTCAGCAGTGAGCACGAAGCCAGTCGTTTCATGGACTCAAAAATTCGGGAGAAACTCAAGGGCGGGTACCAAACTTTCCAGGGTATCGCCCAGACCAAGAGCAAGGCGGGTATGTCTCGCCTGGCCCTGGAAATGGCCGCGTCCGAGCAGATCCGTACCCAACACAAAGATGTGGTGTCCGACCTCATCAAGCGCCTCGTCAACGCTAACGTGCACTCGATCCTGAAAAACACCGACCTGGCCTATGACGAAGACACCGGCCTGTTCCAGACGCCATTGGGCATCGTCACCCTGGAATCGATCAAGGACGCCCGCGACTTGCTTAACAAGCTCAGCGTTCACATCGAAGCCAAGGATTTTGACAGCGACGAAGTCAAAGCCCTGCTGGCCAGCTACCTGATGCTGATCCCGCAGAAGGTCGGCAGAAAGCTCTCGGTTGCCGGCGTGCTGCCTGATGGCGAAGCGATCCAGAAGCAGAACGGCATCCTGGATGACCTTGAGGCCTCCATTGGCCAGGTGGAAGAACTGCGCAAGAAGAAGGCCCAGGGCGGCGATGATGCCGAAGCAAAAATCGAGGTCGAGAAAATCTTCAATTGTGAAATCAACGTGGTTGAAGACAAGGCGGTGATCAGAAAAATCACCGATTTCTTCGAATCCACCCGTCAGAAAATGCATGCTTCCTACGGCCTAGCTATCAAGCGTGTCTACGAGGTCAATATTGATGCAATGACCAAGGCCTTCGAAGAAGAGGGTCGCCCACTGGGGAATATCAAATTCCTGTGGCACGGTACGCGCCCTGGCAATGTGCTGTCCATTTTGAAAAGTGGCTTCGTAATTCCGCCCGCCAGCTCACCTTGGGTATGTGGTAGGCTCTTTGGAAACGGGGTCTATTACTCGGATCAAAGCACGAAGTCTCTCAATTATGCCACAGGTTGGTGGGCCGGCGCAAGAGAAAAAGAGGTCTTTATGTTCCTGGCCGACGTAGCCATGGGCAAGGAACACATTCCACGCGGCCCTAATGAGAAGTTGCCTGCGCCCGGTACCGACTCGACATATGCAATCGGTGGCAAAAGTGGGGTCTTAAATAACGAATATATTGTCTACAAAACAAGTGCCGGCTGCATAAAATACCTCGTCGAGTTCGAGTGATATTGATTAGATGAATAATTATTGAAGCCCCGCAGTCTGGGGCTTTTTTATTGCCAGTCGCTGCACCTATACTGAATTAAAATGAGACTGGAAATACACCCATGCAAACCAGCAGCCAAGACGAACGATTCCGTAAATTCAGCGGCGGCAAGAGCGCCTTCGAGCGTGCTGTGGGGCATGCCGAATGGCTGCTTAAGCGCACTGAGCAAGAACCTGAGTGTCTGGGTTATGCCAAGCAAAGCTCGAAGTCCTATGTCCGAGGTGGCGACGACCTGCGGACAGCGCTTGAAAAAGCCCTGATCGACAATGCTGGCTATGGCTGCCATGAGGCACTGGCCGTGCTTACGCAAAACGATGCCATCGACCTGGTGGTCTATGACCGCTACGAGAACCTGATGGAGGCCAAAAGCCTGGCCGCCACGGTGGAAGAGGTAATGTCGGCACGCAAGCGCTATTCCAGGGCATTACAGCCCCTGGGCGCCGCCATCCGATCCTTCTCCGAGGGTAGGATTGATGAGGCGATTTTCCTGCAGGTGGTAGAAGAACTCGAAAGAATGGGCGGTCGAAAATTCTATCGCTCTCCCCAGCACATCGCCCACATGGGCAGGGGTTCTGGCTCCTACTTCGGGGGAGACATCATCAATATCCCAGAGTATGCCAAGGGCCTGGCCATGATCATTGATCGTGGCATGTCCAACCTGCTCCCACTGCTAGGGAGAACACCCGATTTCGAAGGATTCAAGCAGTTGACACCTCGTCACCCAGCTAATTATCGCAATGCCTTTGCGGCGGCGATGGTGCTGGCGCATGACAAGGACAAGCATCAACTTGATACACATACACTCCCGCTGGCCGCGCATGGTGTGATTTTCGAGACCCTTTTGGGGCGAATCGTTGATTGCGACTTCGACTCGATTCAGCGTATTGCGAACAATTTTGACCTCTCGCTGACCTATGATGCCCTGGCTTCACAAAAGCCCGTACGAAGCGCGGCCAGTAAGCCGCTCCAGGCAAGATCGGATCAATTTACCCCCTTGCTGTTGATCAGGGCGACCCTTGACAGCATGAGACGTGCGCAAAAGGACACGCCAAGGGTCGTTGACACCATCGACATCCTGCTGGAGTCGGGCCTTCGCAGCTTCATGAAAGACCCCGCCCATCTGGCGCAGCTGACGATGCGCGATTTCAGGCACCACCTGGAGCGCTCTGAATCCGCGACTTTGCGCGCTGAGATCGAAACGCGTGTGCCATTCAAATCCCTTACGGCGGATCTCAAACCGCTTGAGGTGTTCAACCTCGCGATGAAGGGGGTTGATGCGGCGATGCTCGAATATGAAGACCGCCTCAAGGCTGACCGCAGTGTGCTCGCCCAGATCCTGCCAAAATTATCTGTGGAGCAACAGGCTAAAATGTTCAGCCATAGCCTGGCCCAGTGCAGGCTTCTCGATGAGGATCGCAAATATGCGACGGCGCCATCGGTGATCGCCGATCGTCTTGCCTTGGATTTGGGGCTGTAAAAGGGGAGGGCAGCAAAAGGATCGGCCACCTAGCCCTTTTGCACACCGCCCCGATCTAGAGCCCTAAATCCCTCTCCAGGCGCTCCTGGTTGAGCCGTTCACACAGTGCCAGTTGCTCATCTGAAAAGCCCACGGCTTTGAGTTGCTGATACTTGTCTTTTCCTCTGATCAAGTTGAACGCAGCGTTCATCAGAGCCTCGATTTTTCGTGCAGGAAACTCGATGGTACCGAAGTCATGGGTCGTACCGTGGTAACTGAGTGCCTTGAACACTTCGCCGGGCGAGCTGAAGCTCAATTCAACGCCGTCATTCTCCTGGGTCAGGTGGTAGAGGATGATGCTGTTTGTCGTGTTGTTCTGCCCCCAACTTTGGCGCGGGTTTCGAAAGCCCGCCCAGGTGTGATCCGGCACCCATTGATACTTGTGGATGAGCGACTGGATCTTGAAAATGTTGTGTTCATCCAGGGTGTCGTTGCTCATGTAGCGGTAGGCAATGTCCTCCCGCCCCAGGGTAAAGAGCGCGTCATAGAATTCCGTGCCTTGCACGCTCAACGGGGAGTATTCACGATCGATCGTAAAATATCGGGCGTGCGACCCACTGTTTGCCACATAGCGGTCGATATGGCGATCAAACAGCTCGGCATGCTCGACAAGCACTGCCGGTGGGAAGCTCGCCAGAGAAAGGACGGCGTTTCCCTGGACGAACAGGGCGATCTCCTCGATTTCACTCATGCGAGTAAACAGCTGATCCCACGCTGCTACGCTCCCCGTTTTGGCCAACTGGCCACCGAGCTTCAACCAGGGTCTTGCCCCCATGAAATTGGTGGGTAGTTCTGATCTGAGTGAGGATTTGACAAGTAGGTCATCAAGGGCAGCATCTCCCCAGACAAACTGGCGGGTTTCCCCAGGATGCGCGCCGAAATTTTCCAGGTGGAACACCAATGCCTCAAACCTCAGATGCAGAGAAGTATAGGGCTTACGTCCCACAATCCTTTCGTAAGTCGAGGGCTCCAGCATGAGCGATGTTTGCTTGAAAAGCTCCCCTAGTGCCCCGTATTCACCCAGGTCAACCAGCTGCGTGATTGCTGCCTTCAGTGCCTTGCCTTTGGTGATGTAGTCTTCATACTCACCGTAGTCGTAGGCCAATTTTGTCATGTCGTGACAGAGCGCTTGCGCTTCAATGGCGATCGGGTGAATGAGTGCGGTCATGAGGTTCTCCTTTTCCACATTCTACCCCTTCCGGAGTGAGGGGAAGCAACCTAGCGCATTGACTGCATGACCTGGTCGGTGATCCATGCCACCATCGCATCCAGCTGCTCCGCAGTGCGCAAGGTGACCTGACTGCCACCCTGACCAACCTTGAGTCCTGGAAATGCCAGGGCTTGGCTTTCACTCGGATGAGAATGCATGGTCACCTTGAGTTTCGGGTGCATCGAGCCACTGAGGTGGACGCGCCCTAGTTCGGCACTCAAGGTGCTGAAGATGAGGCCGTCCTTGCAATCGACGAAATACAGTCCCTCATCAATCTGACCCAGGGCCTCCTGCAGGCCCCTGGCAAGGCTTTGCACCTGTGGTGAAGCGAAGGTCAGCATTTCACCGAAAGTGAGTCGTGAGCGCGGCGCAGGCGCTTGTGGAGGTGGTTTGCGATAGATCCGGTGGCTTTTGACGATATCGAGCTCAAACGTGCTGTTGGCAAAGAACTCGAAGGTCACCAGGTCGACATTGGCGCGGGTTTGATCCAGCAGGTTCAGATCATAGGGGTGAAACTCATGGGCAATGCACAGCGCCCGCGCTCCCTTCCAGTCAATGGCCTGGGCCATGTGCTCGCCCAGCCGGGATCGCACCAGCTCGGTGAAATCCCCTTGTCGCTGCTTGAGTGCGCTCAGGTAAAACAGTGCCTGGTTCAGGATATTGTCCGAGCCCACCTTCTTGTATTCGATGATCACGGGAAAACCATCGCCATCGATGCCGATCGTGTCCACCCGCATTTCAACTTGGCCGTGCATTGTCCATTCGCTGGCCAGAAAGGTCACGCCAAGAAATGTATTGAGATGCTGCTCCATGAGACGCTGCAAATCCCGCTCAAGGCTGGGTAGCCATGAGGCAACGCGCCGGCAGGTGTTGCCCTCCAGGCTGAAAAGAGATCGTGTCATAGCTCTTCAACTGTCGTAAAATACGTGCTTAAGTCAATATACCGCAAAAACGTTATGGTGAGAATTTCCAATGGCAGCTTTGACTTCAAAAACCTGCTTTTTGTTTGACCGGGCGCAGCTGGAAAAAAACGATCAGCTGTGGCTGCCAGAGTGGTTGCTGAAGCTTGGGCATCAGGTGGCGGTGGCGGTCAAACCTGCGGTGAATGCCATCCCATCGGCCCCGCTGTTTACCCCAGACGCCTGCCTGGTCATTGTCGGCAGCATTCCGTTTACCCGCTATTTCATGCGCGTTCACAAGGGCAATACCCCTGGCGCGTACTATGACGATGAGCGGTTTCGTTGTAGCCAGTACATGCATCAGCTGCCCGCCGAGTGGCTACTGAACGAGCAGCATGTGTTCGTGCCCTACGCGCAATTGATAAGGCGGCCTGAATGGTTCTTCGACTTGTTTCAGTCAGAAACGCTGTTCATCCGCCCAGATTCAGGGGCGAAGACTTTCACCGGCCTTCCCGTCAAGCGTGACCAGGCAGCCCAGGAGTTTTCGGCGCTGCGCCAGCTCACCAATGTGCCGGTTGAAACACTGACGTTGGTCAGCCGAGGAGTGCTTGTAGAGGCTGAGTACCGCTTTGTGATCGTTAACCGCAAGGTGGTGGCAGGGTCGAGGTACATGGTCAGCGGCGAGATCGACATCTCCACTGAAGTCGACAGTGCCTGTCAGACGTTGGCGCAACAGGTGGCCAGCCATGCCTATCAAGTGGATATTGCCTACACGTGCGACGTAGCCATTTCAAATGGCGTGCCGAAGGTGGTCGAGCTCAATGCCTTTTCCACCTCCGGGCTCTATGCGTGTGACATCAAGGCGGTGTACCACGCGATCATCGAGGCCGCATGGTTGGAGCACACCCTGGAAATCTCACTGGGTGGCTGAGTTTCACCAGGTGCGGCAGCGAGGGTTAGGCGAATACGTAGGTCAGGCCCAGCACCACCAGCATGGCAGATGAACCTGCAGCCACATCGTCGAGCATGATGCCCCACCCACCTTTGAGCGAGCGATCCAAGTAACCGATAGGGCCTGGCTTTAGGACATCGAAGATCCGGAACAGCACGAAAGCGAGCAATGCCCAGGCCAGTTGATGCTGCCCAGGAATGAACAGCATGGCCAACCACATGCCAACAAACTCGTCCCAGACGATCGACTGGTTATCCTCGGTTGTGCCCAGGTCTTTGCATACCTGATCACAAACCCAGATGCCTGCCACGGTAGCGACCAGAATGACGATGGCCATCCACAAGGTGGGCAGCTCCAGCAGGGCCATGCCCAATGGCAGTGCCGCGATACTCCCCCACGTGCCGGGTGCTTTTGGAAGCAAACCAGAGCCAAAGCCTGTGGCGATGAAGTGCAAGGTCAGTCGGGGGTCAGGTTTGAGCGGTCGGGTGAAATCTTGAGGGTTTTCCATGGGACACTCCAAAATTCGGGTTGCTGCAATATATTTCTAAAGCGTGTATCAAACAAGCGCTTTTGCGCTCTGGGTAAGGCCTGGCCTATAGTGTTTAAAAGAAAAAGGGGTCGCACATGTCCGTCCGTTACGCTCAGCACTACACCAAAATGACCGAATACCTCGAAAAAAATGGCTACCTCGGTCGTTACGGACACTTGCGATCGGATTTGATCCAGGCGGATTTTGACACAATCTTCAGTGACTTTTTCTCGAAGAAAAACTACCAGGCCATTCTGCAGGATTTTGCACGCAACGGTTGTGGCCAGGACACTTTGTCTAGATCCGTGGTGCAGCTGATCCTTGCTTCCTCCCAGGGTAGAGATGCATTGTTGAGGCTGGCGATGCTGACAGGCAGCGGGAGCTTCATTTCCAACGAACTGTTAAAGGGCATTGATACCAGTCAACAGACGGGTGATACCAGTATCAATGCCGAGCTCTTTCTGGAGCTTGAGATGCGCCGTTGGACGCCTGCGCATGAAATGTATTTTCCGCAGTGGCCTGATGCAGCCGGGGTGGCTTTAGATCTGAGAGTCAGGACGGGCCATGCTGTTCGAGACATGGTTGCCATGATGAACCTCTACGAGTTCTTTGCTGTCCTTCCTCATCTTAACGAGGCGGGGCTGGAAATCTCCCAGCAGGCTCTGGAAAAAATGACCTTCCCCAATGCTTACCTGCAGCTACCGCAGGCGGATTTGGCCACTGTATTCGCTTACCAGGCCAAGCTTTTTGGTCAGAATGAAGCAGTCAGGCGTTGGCTGCCCAATATTCAGCAGTTAGATTTGAGTTTTATTGGTCTTCAGACGTTGGCCAATTACATGGACGTGGAGGAGCCGGGCAAATTTGTGAATGAAATGCTCGTGGTTGGCGATGATGCGTGCAAAAGCGTTGCTGAGCTGGTGTGTCGCCTCACGGCAAAAGAGCTGGGGCTGCAGGCCCTTAACAGTCTCTCCAAATCCAGCCTGGATTATCTGGTCAAAGAGCGGGTGCTTACACACGGGCAAGCATTGCTGCACCCCAGTGGCGGAGAGCGGTATGCTGCAGCAGCGCTTGAGGAAGGGCTCGGCTTGTAATTGACACATTGACGGTTTGGCCATATATTGCGTAAATTCTGAAAATTGTCTGCCGGGAGTGGTTGATGGAGCTGCTTAACCTGATTTTTTTGATGTTCATGACTGTGGGTTTCGCCAGGATCCTGGCGAACGTGCTACCTATCCCGCTACCGTTCCTGCAGATTGCCTTGGGGGCGCTCATTGCGATTCCAAGCTACGGGGTTCGCATTGAAATTGAGCCTGAAATTTTCATGGTTCTCTTCATCCCTATACTGATTTGGGTAGAAGCGTATTCACTGCCGAAAAATTCCTTTGCCAAGGACTGCGGGCCCGTGCTGGGCATGGCCATCGGCCTGGTGGTACTGACCGTCATTTTGTGCGGCTTCTTCATCAATTTCCTGTTGCCGGTGATTCCGCTGGCCGCCTGTTTCGCCCTGGCGGCGGTGCTGGCGCCGACTGATGCAGTGGCGGTTGCGGCTTTGGCGCATGGAAAATTACCAGAACGAATTAGTCGTAAATTGGCTACGAGAGTCTTCTCAATGACGGAAGCTCTCTTTCGCTCTTTGCTGTAGCAATTACCGCTTTGCTGTCAGGTGTGTTTTCTCCGGTAGAGGCGGGTTTCAAGCTGATCCTCATGGCAGTGGGCGGCCTGGCGGTCGGCGGGGCGATCAGCTGGCTGGTCGGTAAAGGCAAGTCGATGATGGCGGCGCGGGGCTTCTTTGACCCGATTACCCCGGTGTTCCTGATGCTGTTGGTGCCCTTTGCCGCGTTTGTCATGGCAGAGCACCTGCACCTGTCAGGCATTCTGGCCGCTGTAGGCGCTGGCTGGATGCAGTCCCGCTTGGAGATGCTCCCCAAAAATATCCAGACCCGCATGTTGAACCGATCGGTCGTGCATGTGATCGTCGCTCTGCTGGAGGGTGCATGTTTCGTGATTCTGGGTAACGCCCTACCTGGAATTCTGGAGGGGACGGTGAGCAACCACAACCTCAACACCTTCAGCCTCTTTGACCTCTCGGAGTATGTGGTGCTCATCACGGCTTCGATTTTTGTCACCCGCTTTGTCTGGATTTACGGTTACAAGAAGCTGACTGTGCTGTACAAGCGCCTTACCAGAACGCCGCACAAGCCCGAGCAAGATGCGCTGGTCTCCGGCTTGATGACGGTTGCGGGTGTGCGAGGGGCTATCACCCTGGCGGCGGTCATGTCGGTACCGGTAGTGATCGCAGGTGAACTGTTCGCAGGTCGGGACATCATGATCTTCCTTGCCATGGGGGTGATCATCTTGTCACTGGTGGTTGGCGCACTGGGGATTCCGGTGTTCCTGCGCTTTGTTCAGGGTGATGCCGAGAAATCCCAGGCGAAAGAGGTTTTGTTGGCAAAAGTCACAGCTTCCAGCGCAGTTATCCGCTTTCTTGAGGAGTGGGAGCACACTCACTCGATCGGCAAGGATGCGGGTGAAGCAGTGATGATGACCGAAGTGCTGGCGCGGGTCATGGCGGACTATCGCCAGGATGTGGATGCGCTGGACTCTGTGGATAATGTTCGGGAGCGCGCCCAGGCGATGGAAGCCCTTGAGCGAGACCTGCGCCTCAAGGCGATTGGGGTGCAGCGCAAGGCGCTGTTCAAACTGCGTCGCAAACGCTTGATTGACGATGAAGCCATGCGACAGTTGATTACTGACCTGGATTACAGTGAAGCGGCCTTGCAATAGCCGCTAGTTGCCCGGCCCTTCAGATTCGCGAAAGCCGTTTCTCAGTTCAATGGGAAACGGCATTTTCATAATCTCGTATAGCGTCGCAGACAATGGATCAAGCTGAAAGGGCTCGCCCTGATAGAGCGCTGCGTAATCCGATAGGTTGACCACCCCGTGGGGGATGTCCTTGCCATCCCCAAGCCACATTTGCGCCCGATAGTCGATCACGAGTTCGCCAACCTGCACCCAGAAGTGCGGGATCGTGTAGTCACAGCCTTTGGGTGTGATCGTGCCTGCCATTCCTTGATACGCAACTTTGTGTTGCGTGAGTACTGTGGCCACCAGCCGCGCCATGCCATCGCACTCCACGGGAGCGTACTCCAGGTGCTTTACTAGGTCTTCCAGGGCTTTGGCGCGCATTGCTTATTGTCCTCCGGACGCAAAATACAGGCTGAACGGATTGTCATCAGCCTCATCTTCATCATAGCTGCTGCCAGTGCTCTGGTTGAAGTGCCAGGCGGAGTCGAGCGACAGGGCCTCCTTGGCCAGCACCGGTTTCTTGATTGCCGGCTTGATCTCGGTGCTAGTGGCGGTCGAGAGGTAAGACATCAGGATCATTTGGGAAGGATCCTTGTTGATCAGCGTGGGTGGCTTTTTCCCAGGGAAGCCTTCGTGCAAATGCTGGCCTGATGTAGCCACGTGATAAATGCCAATGGCTGACACCAGTCGCAGTAGCCAGTACTGGATTTCGTAGTCGGTATCGTTCATCTCGACCAGGCGCTTGAGCTTTTCATAATCGCCAATGCGCTCTCGGCACTCCTGCGGGCTGGTAGATTCCAGAATGGTCGGGAGGTCATCATCGGAGATCATTGCCCGTGCATAGGCCATTGTTCCCGCCTCACGGTAGGTGATGCTCAGGCAGTAAGCGCCCGGTGTGCAATCTTCAATATGAACATCCGACCGAGGGGCGTCGATGTAGTCGCAAAACGGATGGATGATCCGAGCGTCAGACTGTTCGTAGGGGCCATAGTCAACCAGGCAAGGGGGTAGCTCGATGCCCCGGTGTTTAAGGCCCGCTGGCATCGCCAGGGTGAACGAGGAGTAGGGCAGGTTGAAGCCTTTTGCGCTTGCCATGGTGTATTCGGCATTGAGCAGTCGTTCAAAAATTTCGGGGGTTTCCGGCAGGATTACCCGCTTGCTCCGGCGACTCCAAAGCAGCTCTTCAGCCATGATGATGAAGTTGAGCGACTCCATAAACTGGGGCTCATGATGCGCGACATCCCGGATCAACTGCTGGCGCGTAAGTTTTTTCGCGCCCTTGCCACTGAGTGCACGAACCCCTTCTTCAGTATTGTGCATCATCAGCTTGTGGAGTTCGAAGACCGGAGTGTCTTTCTTGCTCATCCTGGTTGACCTTGCTGGTAAAAAGTTGAGTATACCGCAAGGTCTGAAGATGACCCAATGCTCAAGGGCTTGGGTCTGAGTCGCCCTGGCGGCTTGCCTCAGCTAGCTGCAGGTTGCGTCGGATGATGGCAGCAGGTGTGCGCTCGATGATCTGGATTTGCTCAGGAAACCAGGCGACCAGGAAATAGTTTTTGCGATCAACAAGACGATGGATGACGCCATCATAGCCCAGAACCTTTTGCACCGCGTTATTGAAGGCGCGGATCTCCCCCTGGAAGAAATCGTTGGAGAGGTTGTTCAAGCCCCTCAGGACTGACTGGAAGCCTGCATAGGCCGGTGCCGCATCGCTTATCACTGAAGCTTGCGAGTCACTGCCCAGATCACCCCACTTCCACAGCCCCTCTTCACGGGATTCCTGAGGAGCAAGTCGGATGATTTCGCGCACCTGGGCCTGGGTGATTTCGCCTTCGTAGTCTGAAGGCAAAGGGTTTTTCATGGTAATATCAGCAATGTGAATGGTCGGGTTTATCCTTAATTGGTCTGTGCTGAGACTGGACTTGTCCGATGCATACTTGAGAGCCTCGTCGAGGTGGGTTGCAAAATAAAAGCCCGAGCCGAAGATATCGTCGCCGTGCTCGGTGAAGGCATAGTCAAATCGCTCTATGCAAAATGGGCTACCGTGGTAGGCCCTCCAGGTGCTTTTGCGCATGGGGAAACCTTTTTCTTTTCAGTTTCCCACAGGAGCAAGGCCCTACTCCAACCTCAAAGCCCCAATTCCTCCATGCACACGTCTTCGAGGACGGAGTCAGGTAATTTCGATAGATCGGCATTGTTGGAGCTGACCATCAATTTTTTCCGGATGAAGGTATATTGATCTGGCGTCAGCGCTGCTTGGAGCACAGTATTTATGTCCCTACGCTTGAGCTGGGCCAGGCTATAGAAGCATCCCTTACGGCGTGCTCGCTCAATAAGACTCAGTGCCGAGAGTTTGGTGATTTTGGCTGGCAGTTCGGGTAGTTTTTCCGCTTCTGACAGTAATGCGCTACTGATTGTCAAAGTACGGCCATCAAACTGATGATTGTTTATCATGCTCAAGGCAACATCAGGGTAGTCCGCGACCAGCATGGGGATATTGTCGATGAATGATGGATGATCAAAAAAAATCGGCTTTCGCGATGCCCCGGAGCGTATATAGTTAGCCACCATTTCTGGTGTTACATTCCACTTTCCAGCAAGTCGCTCGAACAGCTTTGGCCGAGAACTTAAAAAACCTACAATGCAAAGATGATCATCTTCAGAATAACCACGGAAAGGGGTCTTGGCGATATGATTGACTTGTTGCTTGGTGCCAAGTCTTTGCAGCAGGTGGAGATTAATACCTTCTGCAGCAATGTTCATTGCCTTAACCTTTCGGCGATCTTCTACTCGGACGTGGTAAATCCCCAGGCCATTGTCCAAGAGCTCTTGCAAGACCCTAATCTCCAAGTCGTTTTGACAGGGCTCCATGTCAAGTCTGTGATCGATCAACAGGGCTATGGTTTCCTCCAGTTTCTTGAATCGCTCCTGTTCGGCCAGGTCGACATGTGCCAGGTCATGTAGTAGCGTCTTAAGCGCTACTAACGGATCAATCGAGTCATGTCCTGACCTGTCAGCGCGCATCCACCGATCCGGATACTTTGAGTAAGTATCAATGATTCTGATGGATTCAGCATCCAGAGATTTTTTTTGCAGGGGCTGTTCTGGGAAGTTGTCGGTAGCGACGAGTAGCTCAAGCAAGTAGGGGTCTTCGTACGCGGAGGGGCCGACTTTAAGGAAAGATGACCACGACAGCATTGAAATCAGCAGTGGCCCTTTTTGGAACTTGGTGGGAAGGTGGTCAATTTCTACCGCCTTGCTGAGCAGGGCAAGTTTTATGTTGGCGCTTATGATGCCATCCTTGTCTGTGATAGGCCACTTACCCATGGATTGAATTTTCCGACCTATGTACCCCCTAAAGGTCTGGCACCCTTGCTCAGGGCAGAACATGTATTTGAGAACATGGAATGGCTCCGGGGCGTCCCCGAGGTCATCTGAGTTCAGAATGGCTAGGGTTTTCGGGACGCTCAGTCGCATTTTGAAAAAGCCGTGGATGATCAATGTGATCACCAGCGCAAGCACCCAGAGTATGGCGACAACGTCATTCAGGCGATAGATCAACCGCTGCCGCCAGCCCCAGATTTTTGATGTGCGGTGTGACATAATCCCTCCTGGCCTTGGGTGAGCAATCGTCATTCGGTGGTCGTACGGCAATATACACAAAAAACGAAGCATCTGGAACAGGCGTTTTGGTCATGGCATAATCAAAGAAAAGAGGTTTCCCATGAGCAATCCCGCCGCGTCAGCCGTTGAACCTTCCCTGAAAAGCAATGCCGCACCCCTGCTCGAAGGTTCTGGGGGGGCTGCAGGCCTTGTCAGCGCCAAAATTGACACCTTGTCCGTTGTGCTGCCCAGCGACCCCAGTGCAGAAAACATTACCACCCAGGCCTCACGGAACATGGGCTTCGAAAACGCCATGCGGGCCGCTACCGAGTTCAAGGAGTCGCACTCAAATGATGACCCCAACGCATTGCAACGGCAGAAAGCCATGCAGATGGCTAACGCGTTTGAGCGCATGAGGCCTCAGGAGCAACCGTACAACGAGGCGGATGCGATGTACCTGACCTTCAAGAAAATGGTCGAAGGCATCATCAATATGCTCAAAAAGGTATTCGGCAAGGGTAATGAAGAGATGTCCAATGGCTTTTCGGGCTATGGCGCGGACTACGACAAACTTGTCGCCAAAATGGAGAAGAAGCTCAATGAATTTGAAGATCATGCGCATGAGATGAAAAAGGAGCAGGAGCATTCGAAGGATGTGGGCAATGGCCCTGCCGGCCCTGGCGGTGCCTTCGCGCCGGGCCCGAAAGCCTGATAATCGCAGCAAAATATCCTGCTCACTGCGTTATACTGGCTGCATGTACTGATCTAGGAAAGCACATGCAGTCCACACCTCTCTCTCGCTACCTGGGCGGCGTCAAGGATGTCGTTACTTCGTCCTTCGCTGAGGCCTGGATTACCGCCGAAATTCTATCCATTTCTACTGGGGCTCATCGCTACTTGGAGCTGGTTGAATACGATGGCAATCGCCGTGAAGTTGCCAAGGCCAGTGCCGTGATCTGGAAAGGAGACGCGGCGCATGTGACACGGTTTGAAGCGGAGACCAGCAACAAGCTTCAATCGGGCATGAAGGTGTTGGTTAAGGTCAAGCCGATCTTCCATGAAAGCTTCGGCTTCAAGCTGCGGGTGCTCGGCCTGGATTCAACCTATACGCTGGGTGACATGGAGTCCAGACTCAGGGACATTCGCACTTTTCTGAAGGAAAAGGGCGTTTACACCCTCAACAAAAACCTGGCCATGCCTGATGATTTCACGCGCCTGGCAGTGATTTCGCCGCCCGATGCGGCAGGGCTTGGTGACTTTCGGGTGGAGGCTGATCGCCTTCATGCCCTGGGCATCTGTCAGTTCGACTACTTTCATTGCGCGTTTCAAGGGGAGAATCCCGGCGACCTCATCGTCGATGCGATGGCCAAGGTGGTGAACATGCATCGAGCGCTGCCCTACCAGGCGCTCATCATCATTAGAGGAGGAGGTGACAAGTCAGGGCTTTACCAGCTCAACCACAGGCGCCTGGCACATGCCATTTGCCGCACGCCCATGCCGGTGATGATTGGCATTGGTCATGAGCGCGACAAGCTGTTGCTCGATGAGGTGGCCCACAGCCGATTCGCAACGCCCAGCCTGGTGATTTCCCATATCAAGGAAACCATTGTCCGAGCAGCAAACGAGATTCATGAAAACTTTCTTAATCTCACCCGTATTGCTCATCAGGTGCTCGACCGGGCAGAGCATGACGCTGACACGCGCATCGTCCAGCTGCTTGACCATGCGCAAGCACAGTTAAGCAACGCTGAAGCGCGGGCGGATAGCGACATCGAGCGCCTGGTAACTGCCGCTGAAATGCAGCTGGACAAGGCCGAGTCTGGCAATGAGCGGTCGATGGATCAGTTGCGCGCACATACCGAGATCGCCCTGCAAACCATCATGGAGCAGGCGAATCAGGATCTTGAACTGGTTTTTCACCATGCCCACAAGCAATTGGACAAAGCTGAGGCTCAGGCCGATCAGTGGATTTCCGAAGTGATGGCTGCTAACCCCCTGGCCATTTTGCAGCGAGGCTATGCCTATGCACAGAGCCCGGACGGATTTGTGACATCTTCGACCCAGGCACCCGCAGGAACCTTACTCACACTCACATTCAAAGATGGCCCGGTCAGGGCTGTCGTGGAGGCATCGCATGACTGACACCAATACCAACACCATCAACCACGCCCAGATCCTAAAGAATGCGGTGCTTGCCCTGTCGCCGGGGCAGATGCCAGAACCCAATGTGGAGCTGGTGATGCCGATCGTTTCCGAGGGCGTGAATGCCTACAACCACATCAAGCAGCGTACCGCCGCGATCCGTGAAGAGCTCAGCGCGGCGCAGGGCCTGGTGCGGTCATAGGCCTAGGTCTTTGCTCAGCATGTCCTCTTGCTGACGTGGTGTGAGCAGGGCAATGTATTGCCGATCCTTGACCAGGTTGTTCATGACCATCTGCTGTGCGAAGCGCTTGTTCTTGGGTAAATGCGCCAGGATTCTCGCGTCGTCCATCTGTTCGACCAGGCAGCGCGCCGCCTTGTAGAATTTCGCATGAGGGTTTGCGCTGTCATTTCGCATTCCGCTTCTCGCCGCGTTTCTTGCGGCCTCAAGTAGGGGGACATCTGTTGAGCTTGGTGGATTTTTCGAAGCCCGCTTGAGGATCTGCTCATAGCAGACCTGGATCAGGCAGGCGTCGACAAGCATCTTCGGATCCAGGGCGGCCATCCTGGAGACGATTGGGTTTTCCGGGCTGTTTTTGCTGGCGCGCTGGTAGGCTTTAAGGACTTCATAACCCATTTGATCCTTGAGAAATGCATACAGCTCGCGGCGGTCTTCTTCATCAAAACCCTGGGTTTCCGCTATCATCACACTAAAGCTTTCGAGATTCTCGGGCCTGAGCGTGAGACTGACGCCCTCCCGCCTGGCCACGATTGCGGTCAAGCCAGCATAACCGTTAGCAGGAACTTCGCGCAGATCCGGTGCAATTGACACCTGACCTGCAAAGGCAGGGTGGGTGAGCACACGCCTGGCCAACGCTTCGTGAATCTGGCGATGGCTGGCAAGGCCTGCCTGCCCCCTTTCCTCGCCATATAGCAGGTGAGCATTGAGCTTGCCCATAACGCCCGAGCCAATAGGGAGACGCTCATCGTCCGCCAGGATCGGAAGGGCGACATGACCCAGGGCGCTTACCAGCTTTACCAGTGATGCGCTGTGCATGGCGGGGCGCTTGATATGACTCAAGAGGCCGGCAACGCACTGCTGATGTTTGTCGAAAAATTGCTGCGAGCAATAATACGCTTTGTCACCTAGTAAACGGGCAGTCACATCATAGTCGTTGAAGCGAAAATCGTCGCCAAGGTGCGTGATCAGGGTGGTGAAAACCTCACCGTATTTGCACGCGTAGCTCGGCGTTTCCGCAATGTGACACAGCAGCGTATTGCCAATTTCAGGATCTAGGAACACGTCCTTGCCAAAAACCATTCTGAACAAATCCAGGTGTTGCTCAAACTCCTCGCGATAATCCTCTTCCACAGCCATGGCCCGATCACTGCGAGGCAGCAGATGGCAAACAGCTTCGCGTTTGAAATCATCACCCAGGGTCGCGGCATAATCCTGGAGGAGGGCGATGAAGCCCAAGATCTTGTCGTTACCAGCAAGATTCGCAGTGCGAACACGGGTGTAAAGTGTCAATGCGCCCGAGAGATCGCTGAAGAAGCCAGGCTGTTGAGTTACGCCGTTTTCAACCAGGTAGTCAAGGAGGTCGCGTTTCTGCCACAGGAACGCGCCATCCAAAAGCCAGTTCATGGCCTGGTGTTTGAGATCCCCCTCCATTTGGGAGAGGGTGCGATCGAAGTCAGCGATCAAGCTTCCCCTGGAGCCAGGAAGCACGCATAGCGCCTCCTTGTACTCATCGGATGCATCGATCAAAGGGGTGTGATTCAGATTCATGGTGCGCTCCTTTTGATCAGTATGCCGGTGACGACAAACCGAGGGCAAAGGGTGACTTAGAGTGCTTGATCCCCGCGCTTATCCGACGCCACAATACCAAGAAAGGAGAATACCCATGCGCCACCAGATTGATTCACAGCGATTGGAAGCCCTGCAGGCAAGCATTGAACGCAACACGCTTGCCGTCGACTACCCATCGACAGAGAGCAACACCTTCGCTGCGTTTCGTGACGCCTTCTGGGTCAACCAAATGGCGGTGAAAAGTCTTGCGGCACATCTGGGCACTGGCCGCAGCCCAAATGCCCCGCATGACGCCTTCATCAAGGACATTACCCCGCTTCTCAACGCTTTCGAGCAATGGCCCGACAAAGACAAGTGGCAATTCATCAATCATTGGTGCGACAGCCTGAGTGTGCTCACCTACACGAAATTGATGCCCGCCATTGCCAGCACCGAAGCGATCGGTCAGTCGGGTGTGGTGAGCCTGATTTCGAAAGAAATCGAGCTGGCTGCCACCCTGGGCGTTCCTCCCG
This sequence comes from Pseudomonas sp. Leaf58, assembly GCF_003627215.1. Taxonomy (NCBI): domain Bacteria; kingdom Pseudomonadati; phylum Pseudomonadota; class Gammaproteobacteria; order Pseudomonadales; family Pseudomonadaceae; genus Pseudomonas; species Pseudomonas sp. Leaf58. Next base: position 810,641 of record NZ_CP032678.1, on the reverse strand, counting down.
ATGAGAAGCGAATTGCCGGCTGGATTCAGTCCTACACCGGACGGATCAACCTCCTGCCTTGCATCAGCAACATGATGAGGGATCAATTCAAAGACTCTGACCTGATCGACACCGCCCTGGCGGGTCTGGTCAGCAAGTACGTGGGCGGGCACGACAGTTTCAACGCGGTTGCACGGGACAGTGACTTCTTCATTGCCGTGGACTACCCCAAGACGTTCGCGAAGTACCTGGAGCACTTCACCAAAACCAAGCTTGAATTCGACGTTATCGAGGTGTTTTTCCGCGACATGTTCATCTCCGGGGCAGGTATCAAGCCTTGCTACCTGGCGGGATATAGAGCAGCCCTCGGGGATGAGGCAGTTATCGAACTCTTTGCGACCAATGTGCTCGGACGGCGTAACTGCAGCGGTAGTGGGCCTGCCACTTCGTTCAAACTAGCCCTTTCAACATTTGGGGAAGACGCGCTGCTGAGCACCCCCCAGCTTGAGGCCGAGCTGCGCAATATGCAGCGCGAAACCCCGGCCCTGGAACTGCTTCACTGGATCTTAACACGGTGCATGGCCATGCAAGACGTGGCGCCCAGGCTGCATGAAATGTGTGTGCGCCGCCTGCCCGAGCTGATGCCTCACTTTCGATGCTTGCCCGCTGCCCCCATCATGACCTCCGGTGTGCGTATCCTGGGCGGAGAAGGCTTCCTCAAGCACTATCTGTCAGCACTGCGCAAGTGTTCGACAAGAATGTCGCCAATGTCCCCGATTTTCGCTTGTTGGCAAACGAACTGAAGACCGCGAGCAAGGATATCCATGCGATGACTGATTTCGAAATCATTGAGTACGCCTATGCCACGCAACGTCAGTCGAACAACCCGGTAACGACCTCAATCCGCAATGCTTGCCATTTCGCCGGGGTGGAAGAAACTGCAAAGATTGCAGGTGCCATGAGCATCCAGGCGGCGGAGAATCTTTACCTCTCAATCGCTCCCGAACAAAAACGACTTGTGGTTGAGCACTTCCCCAACTCGCAGGTTCTGGCACTGGAAAGGGATCTCGGACTATGAACAAAGGCAGTCAGCAACCCACAAGTGCTAAAGAGCCCCAAGGCATGAGAAGGCTGCGAGAAAAAATGTGTGGCTGGTCGGATCTGGTGAGAACGGCTGGCAACGATGCGCTTGGCGGCGAGTACCTGGAGCGATTCTTCCGAGAGGAGGCCTCCACGGAGGAACTGATCAGCTTTGTCGCCGAAGTTCAGGCCATGTGCACCACACCATTCTATGCCGTGACCGGTGACGACCCGGTGGCCAAAGCCCTGGCGAAACTGGCATCGGTCGGCACAGGTCAACTCAAGGTGCGCTTGCAGCCCGTGCTGCGCGGCCTGGCAGAGCTTGATCGCGGCGAAATCGTACGGATAGCTGAAACCAGTGATCCCTTCATCATGGCGTTTCTAATCAACACCACGGGTGTCGGCAGCAAGGACTTTGTCCGAGCTGACGAGAAAGGGCGTGAGGATCAGCTTGGTATCGAGCTGGGCTTGTGAGCATAAATACCTGGTGATGAAAATTGCCTTGATCCAGAATCCCTTATACAATAAACGTATAAATCGAAGACGGAACCAACATGGCAAGCATCACCCGCACGATCAACAGATTCGAGCTGGCTTTTGGCGCTGAGGATGGCGTTCCATTCTGTGCCTTGATATGGCCAGCCAGCGAAGGGGATATTCCCTTTACCAATGAACCCCACGCCCAAAAACACCTAGATGGATTTGTCTTGTTCAATGATTCAAAAGACGTGGTCATTGGCTGCTTTGGTGTGAACCCAGAGTCCCTGGAAAGCATGAATGCGTGCCATTTGGTCATTCTGCGACAAACCGCAGACGGGTATCAGCAGCTAGCGATCAAGCCATTTTCAGAATCATCGGCGATACGCCTGGCGCCTTGATCAAATCACTGGCACTTATGAAACCTTCGCGCTACCATCGGGGTAAGCAGAGGTGCCATCCATATGTCTTCGAATTCTCTCCAGATGACTGACTCCAGCGCCAAGCCCGACTTGTCGGCAGCGATCTCGAAATCTGCTGCCGCAGATGAAATTGATTCATTTCTCAATGACTGTACATTCCAGGGGCGTTGGGCTGACCTCAAAGTGGCCCTGCGCTATCCCCATGTGAGGGCCAGGCTGGCGAGTCATATCTGGGATATGCAGGATCAAGCCATGGCGGAGGGAAAAACTGCTGAATTCTGCAGTGCCTTGCCCACGCGACTCGACGCCGCCACCGCTAAAGTGGCGATGAATTATCCCTACCAGGCAAAGTCCGCTGACCTGACCCAGAAGATGCTGGCGCTGGGTGCCAAAGTCTCGGAGCAGCAGTTCGCCGATGCCTGCGAAAAGTACGCCAGCAAGCCCGATGCGTACCACCGAATGGTCATTGAATTGGCCGTGCGTCACGAGATGATCAGTTGGCAACACACGCTTGGCTTTGACAACCTGGACGGTTGGCACGAACTGCTGATACGGGCTGACCGAGACAGCAACCCGTCACTGTACCTGGTGGCCTCCTGGCTGATGACGGCCAAGCAGAAGCGCCAGGCCATTCAGTCTTGCCAGACCGAGGCTCGCCTGCTGTTGTTGATCAAGCACATGAACCTGCCCAAGCGGTGGCAAGAACAGGTTCCGGAAGCCTTTCGTGCAGCCGCCCTGGCTTATGAGCTGGGCGTTTGAGGCGCGCTTTGCGGCGCTGCATATCGAACGAGAACTTGCTCATAGGCCTGCTGGCACTCAAGGGCCATGGCTGGGCACACATGACCACAGACCTCCACCACCTGCATGGCAAAACGGGCATACGCGATGACGTGCTTTGGCGCCCATTTTGGGGGTGAGTCCAGGATCTCAGAAAGGTTGGCGAGCTTGTCCGCCGTCCTGACCAGGCCAGCCCGCACGCTGTAACCCTTGGCGCGGGCAATCTGCTCGGCCCTGCGCTCTTCTCGCGACACGCCGTTGAGATCAGTGAGCTCAAGCACCAGCGCCAGCACTTCTGTCCCCGACTCCCTTTCTATGGCGATGGCCACCTGCGGGTCATGCTCATTCTCCTCGACCGCATCGTGCAGCAAAGCCCCTGCCAAGGTAACGGGGTCTGACGCGCCATGGCGCCGTAAGATGGCAACCAGCGCCAAAGGGTGTTCAATGTAGGCGCGCCTGCTCTCGCCAGACCTGTATTTGTCCGCATAGATCTCCCGTGCCAAGGCCTCGGCTTTGAGCACAAAATCGTCTTCATTCGTGGCCATCGGGCGTGCTACTCTGGCTTAAATCATAGGGCAATATATCATGAATCCGAAAATAAAATCGTTCCTTGACGATAGAAAGTTCGTTCGCCTGTGGGCGCCTTATCCTGAGCTTGAAAGCACCGTGCGGGCATCCCTCGAAGCGGTGTTGGAAAGTGTCGTCGAGACTGCAACGCTATCTGAGCAGGCGATGCGATTTCTCAGTCAGGAGCTTGTCGGCAAGGCACTGGAATCCACGCCGCTGCACCAGCTTGAAAAAGTCTCCTATCGCATTCAGGAAACCCTGCGCAACGTCATACGCTGGGGCGAGCAGCATTACCCCGACAGCAGCTTTGTGGATGCGCGCACCCATGTGAATTTTTTCGAGGGGATGGAGGGCTATGCCCAGCGGCTGGTCGAATCTCGCCACTTCGACGACCTGTTCAAAATCATCGGGGTTATTCAGGCACAACAGGTTGGGCAAGGGCGGCTTGATGCAGTGTTTGTCACGGATGTGTTAACCCATATCGGTAAGACCGGCGACACTCAAGCCCTGGATGAGCTTGTCAGCGGCATTGTCCAACATGGCAAGGAGATTTTTGCTCAATACACGCCCTCGCTGGTGAACATCAGTGGCGAAATGGTGATGCACACGTTCAGACAGGTGGCTGCCGGAAACTACGACATTGCCTCCCCGGACATCAACCGTGTGGTGAAGTGCATCATCCAGGGGGTCAAAGAAAAGGGTTACCTCGACGCCACCGCATTTTCCGCAAAGGTGATGTCCATCATCGAGGACTCGATCGCTGATGATTACGCTCGGGCGAGCTTGCTGGTTGACTACAACGCGGTAGGTGCAGCGGCGGAAAAGGTTATTCCGCATGAGGTGCATGGCAGCGGTTATGTCGTTGAGAATGAAGCGGCGCGCTTTTTCAATCCCTGTCGGGTGCTTGGTCATTCAGTAAGTGTGGAAATCAGTAAAGTCATGAGGGGACGTTCAGCAACCCCCTGGCGCAGTGAGGCAGCCCTCAATTGGTGCAGAACTTTCAACCCTGACACGCTCAACCTGGATCACCACGTGCTCCTGAGCCTGAGTCAACCCCCCGAGGTTAACAACAACGATCGCTTGCACAGCAAGTTCCAGGGTATTTTTGAAAACATCAAATCCCTGAGCGACCAGGATTTTTCCTGCCAATACTACGAGTCGTCCTGGGAGGATAAGCAGCTTCGGTATGAAGGGCCCTCGGGCGCTCTCTTCATGCAACTGCTCAAGGACTTCACCACGCTCAATGGCCAGAATGGGCCAAAGGGTGATAGCGGGGGCCAGGTGCTGTCCCCAAAGGTGGCCAGTGATGTGAAGCGAAATCCTCATCTGGCAGAACACTTTCTGCACCTGTGGGCAATGATAACGGCGTGTGGCTATCAGGCTGAAGCCCGACGATACCTAGCCGAATTCTACACGGGGAGCTTCAAATCGCTGGACTTCTGGATCAAGCACACAGGCGACAGCCCCCTGAACTATTCGTCGTATGAATGGTTTAACGAAGCCAAACTTCAGGTAGATCTGGGGCTATGATGAGCAAATTCACCTATCGTGTACCGGAACCCACCATTAACGGCCTGGCCGGTGGCTGGCGGAGGCTGGGAGACGATGAAGTCGATCCATGGTTCGAGACATTCTGGGGGGCCATTGAGCGGGAGTTGTGCACGTACCAGCCCCCGGTTGATGCCCAGCGGGCTTTCTCCTGGGCGTACACTCGCAGCACCCTGGTAAATGAAGTCACGGCAGCGTTCAACCGCTTCCCGATGCAGGCGTTCAAACCCGAACGACTCTCAAGGCTGCTGCTGGCCACCGCGTCCGTGGAGCTTAAAAACAGCCTGTTCGCCGCGCATATCCGCATGCGGGGCATCGCGCAATACCCGAGCATAGACGTCTATGAGTTCAAAGAGGGGCAGGATTGGGATTATCATCCCTTCGAAAAGGTCGGTGAAAGCGACGTGTTTTCATACCTGCTAGCAGTCAAGGCCAACCCTTTCATGGAAAATGGCTACCTCACCGATGACGTGCTGACGAACATGGGTCTTGATCAGCTGGCTAAGCTGATCGACCTGCTCGACGAGAAGTTGATCAGCACAGGCACCAATGGTACTCAAGATGCGAACAACCTGGAGGCGATTCTTCGCGCCATGCAGCTGCAATACCCAAACTGTGACGTCCTGGGGTATGCCGGTGCCTATTGGCGCTCCGTTGGACTGATGTTCGGTCATTCAGAACGCTCCCACCTACACAATACTTGGGACACCCTTCAAGCGGTGATCATTGAAACCCAGTCGCAATTGCTCTTTGACCGCACTTGTGCGCACATGGTCGCAAACCCTGGCATGGCCGTTACTGTTGATGATGTGCTCGATATCGGGTTCAGCATTGCGGCCTATGATGACCCGAAGGCACCCTCCAGTGAGGACAACCCTCGTTTTTCCATTGCCCGATCGATCGGCAAGAAGATACTGGCCAATGAAACACAAAAAGCCATCTTGGAATGGACGGGGGATCCGCTAAGGCGAGGCACAAAAGCCAGCCCTGAAGTCGCAAAATTTCTTTACCAGTCCATAGCACCCTTGCTGGCGCGCTATGATGAGAAGCTGAAGGCTAAAAGCTGCCACTTCAACCCAAAGTCCGTTTCAACCAAGAGTGTCTTGGATGATATCAGCGAAGGCCAATGGCTACGCATGCGCTTGCGCCTGGAGTATTCTTCGTCCTACCGGGATGTCTTCGACTCCATTCCTCTTCACCAGGTATTTGAAGCTGTCAGGGAAGAGTCCTTGGACATTGTCGAGCTGGTTGCGCCGCACATTGAGCAAGCCGGTGAAGCCGATTTGCGCAAACTGTTCACGAAGCTGCTGACCATTGACCAGGCAAACCGGAAACTCGGTAACGACCATACAGTGAGGCTCGCCCTCTTTGGCCAAGCGTACGCGCACAGGCTTAGCACCAAGCCTTGTGGCTTTCTCTTCGACGATGTCAATGAGGTCGACCAGGTGGCTCGGGGGATCAAGCTGCTTGAAAACCTGGGTGCCAAGCCCGCCGTAACGGATATTCTGGAGCGAAAGCAGAATGAGCAGCTTGCCACCCACTTACTTGAAATCGACATGGGGCTTTGACACGATGCACGACTCAATACGCCCAACCTCGGCAACCGAGATGAACCGCCTGTGTGAGCAGCTGCGCATGTCTCGAATCGAGCTTGGGCATGCACGGGAATGGAATCGGGAGATCGATTACGCTGGGATCATCACTCAGAGCCTGGAAGCCTGTGAGCAGCTGATGGGTTTCGAGGGAGTGCCTGCCACCTGCAGGATCTATGTACGCCATGCCCAAGACATGGCGGAGTACCTGCTTGCGAACTTCACCTGGATCGTCAGTGAAACTGGCTTGATGGCCAGGTGTTATGCCATCTGCCCGGTACCAACTGCGCTCGGTAATGCCGCCTCCTACATGTTTTCGGCCCGACTCGATGAACACGAAGAGTATTTCAGGATGGCGGATACCGCTCTGAAACTGGGTGGGGTTCCTTCCGTCAAGCAGATGCACGACATGGGCAGCATTTATTACGACTACGTCAACATGCCCCAAGTCGGCTGGTGCAAGCTACTCCTGAACAACCTCTGCCAAGCCGAACCCTATTTGTTTTCCCATGAACACGAGAAAAATGCCTACTCGCGAATGATCAGCCTCATGCTCGCCAAGGTGTTTGACGAGGGCCATCTTCAATGGGGCGTGGATTACATATTCGCCAACCAGCAGACCTTGTCCACACTGATGGAGTTCGCTGATGGGATGCCTCATTTGGATCCCAGAGCAGATGTAGGCTACGCGCAGGGGGTGTTCCTTGCTGTCATCCGAGCCGCCTCCACCGAGAATGCCCTGGTTGCGCTCCATCAGCACAATCCCGACCTGTACGACCAGGTGATGACTGCAGAGGGGCGGAGCATCGCCCAGGAACTGGCAAACAAAATCATATCACGCGATCATCTGGATTTGACCAACCTGCCTGCACTACCTTTGTTTGGGCAGCGGGAAATCAAATATTTTGCCGAGCGAGCAGTCTTCAATGATCAAGTGCAGCCACTTAGCTTCAAAAACTTCGAGCTTTTAGAAAAACTGTTCACCGCTGCGGGTGGAAAGCCTGGCAGCTTGAAAGCACATTTGAATCGATCCGCCAGGCAGCCGAATGTCCTGGAGACGGGACAGGCATTCCTGGGGTCGATGAGCAGCGAAGCGAGCTTCAGTGCCACGCTCGCTGATGGCCTGGAGCAAATGGGTAGTCGACACCGTGCCTATGAAGGGTCGCTGTCGAATGTCGTGGCAATGCTCTACCTGGACAAGAAGGCGCAAGCCATCTTCTCCGACTCATCGGTGATGGCGCGGCTCTCTGCGTACTTCCTCATCGTGGAAGGTGAAGATTTCCTTGGCTGCATCAGCCAGGAGAAAACGCATTTGTCAGCAGCGGATTTTCATGGCTTGGCGCTACTGGCAAAGCACAGTGGCCATCCCGACAGGGTGAAAATTCTCAACCGTTGCACACAACTGATGAGCGCCCCGGAGTCCATGACGGAACTTGCAAAAATCAGCTTTGAGGACTTTGGCCAGTTGCGACATTACGCGGATCGGTTTATTCCCCAAGATCAGGTGCGCCAGATTTCGTGGGAGAGTGGAAAAATCCTGGAAGACGCCTTGGAGAATGACCTGGGCCTGTAACGGGTTAGTTATAAATTGATAAAATAGCCCTTTGCACCTATCATCTAGGTTTGGAGGGTTTTTCCATGCGCGTACTATTTGCCAGCGAGATGGGCTCGGCGGCTGAGAATTTTCATTTGATGAAGATTGTGGCAGCCGAGCTTCGAGCTCGCATGCCCCAATGTGAAATCATCCTGGCCACCAGCCTCAAGGCTAAAGATGTCGATATCAGTTGGGCGGACAAGGGCTATTCAACACCCAAGTTCACCTTTCGTCACGATGCCGAGGGCGATGGAGTCATCCAGCAGCTGCACTACCTGGGCTGGACGACTGATGAGCTACGCAAGATTCAGTTCAACAACTGGCGAACCCTGTTGGAGGAGCTTGAGCCCGAGCAGGTGATCTGCTGCAATGCCCCCGGCGCCGTGATTGTGGCCACAATGCTGGGTTGCCCCTGCCTGACCCTTGCCACAGAACCCAACGTCGACGAAAGCCGCTCTCTGGAGCTGTTCCCGGAGCTGAATGCCTGGGCGCACGACATGGTGGGTATGGGGGTCGTCGAGCTGACCAATAGGCCCGGCATTGCCTTTCTTTCGTCAATGTCCGATACCCCGCGATCGAGCATGATGCTTAACGCTAGTCCCTTTGAGTATGTCGCGAAAAGCACAGCGATTGGGCCACCGCTCTTGATTGGCAGACTCAATGACGACTGGAAGGCTATCCAGCAGCATTTGCAGGCCTGTGGCCTGACACCTGAGCGCATTGGCACTTCAGAATTATTTTCTGATGACACGCTGGCGCGACTGGCTTGTGCCAAGCCGTCCTTTGTCTTGGGGGCTTATGATTTCGCCTCCACGTCGCTGGCGCTGTCCCTGGGCGTGCCGTACCTTGGCATGCCCCAAACTGAGCTTGAGCGCCGACAGGCGGCGCAATTGGAAGCAAGCAAACGCAGCTACCGGATCACAAGTGATCCGGTAATGGTCGATATCCTCCTGGGCAGCATGCCCGGCTTCCAGCGGGATGCCGCAGCGCGGCATGAAGCCGACCAGGGCGGCTTCTGCAGCATCGAAACTGCGCTGGACATGGTGATCTGAAGACAAGGGCGGTGTTGAACTCATGCAATGCCGGCGCGCCGTCCCGCCTAACGGTCATGCTTGCAGTGGGCATCACGCCAACAGCACCTGGATTTGAGAGCAAAAAAAAGCCCCCGAAGGGGGCTTTCAACGCGATGTGATCAGTAGAAGCGGTCAGCGCGCTTACCCATGGTGTAAGCGAACCATTCGGTGGCAGTGATGATGGGGTTGCGAGCGTAGTCGCGTTCCACCTGGATTTCGAAGGTGCCACCCTGCTGGTTGCGGAACACGACATTCATGGTGCTGAAGCCCGTGATCTTCATGACAGCCTGGTTGCACAGCGGGTTGTGGCTGGTTTCCGGGTTGAACTGAACCGAGATGATCGCATCACTGCCTTCGCGTCGGTCATCGTAGCCCGAGACCCGGCACTGATTGAAGGTGTTCGACATCAGGTAGCGTGGTGCACCCTGGGCAACGGCTTCATCAGGCTTGGCCGAGGCGAGCTTGATCTCGAAGCGGGGGTCATGCTTGAAGATCGAGCTCCCGATGCGCAGTTCTGCCTGAACATCCAGTGGCTTGCCGTTGACCACCAGGTGGCCGACATACTTGTCATCGAAGAATTGCGCTTGGCTGGCCATCCAGACAGCAGCTACCGATGATACGGCAAGAACAAAGAGCACTGCATAACGGAAGCTGATCATGGCGGCGACTCCTGGCCTGTGTGTTGATACTGAGTATACCGACCATTGCCAAACTGTCAATATAGCGAAAACCAAAAAGATGATTTTTTCAGAGGGGCGCACGCAGCTGTGTTGCAACCGCTGAAGCAGCCTAGGCATAATTTAGATAACCAAAAATAAGAACAAGGCGAGGTTTCCGTGAGCGCGTTTATCCGCAGAATACTGATTGGGTTCCAGAAGGATCGAGAGCAGCGGCGAACCACCATGAGCATTTTTCTCAATATCTTTCTGATCTGGCTCAGAAAGTCGCTGAAGAACCTCGTCTTTTTCGGCGTTATCCTCTCCGTCACCTACTGGCTTGGCTTTCTGGTGTTCAGTTTTTCCCCGGCCATTTCGTTGAAGCTGACGATATGGGGTATCTACAGCGATGACGCCCGGCAGTTGGCAGCCATCGGTGCATTGGGCCTGCTGATTGCAGCCTTGTCGCTGTATCTCAATCGACTGCACACCCTGGGGCTATTTGTGGAAACCTACGGCGAATCCAATGCCTTCGACAGCCTGGGAGAGCGTGATTACGAGAACCTGGCCAAGCTCATCGATGCAGAAGAGATGCTGGTGGTCGAACGTGAACGGCTCATCGACCAGGCCAGGGAGCAATCGGCTGCGCCAGTAGCACCTGAAGAGCGCTAGGCACGGTCACTCCACGGTAGTCGGCCTGTCCCAGTGCAAGCATTCCAGGGCGCCTTGGGAACATCGAGGATCCACAGGTTGGGGCGGCCTGAAACCCTACCTAACTTCCGAGAAATTGCCAATCGATAATGGGTTGATCTTTCTTCTGATGATGGCAAAATCATAGGTATGCAGTGATTTTCCATAATAATAAGAAGAAGGGTAAACCCATGAGTTCGCTCAATCCTGAAGTATTGCTTCTCAAGTCGACTGGCTTGACCGAAAGGTTCAATGCCGCGATGAACACCTCACACTTGAATCCCTCACCGCCCTGATCCAGAGCAAAATTGGCCCAGTTTCCGAAATTGGCAAGCTGTATCGCTCCGGTGCGCTCGCCCTGGCAGCCGCTGCGGTTGAGCTGTTCGTTGAAAAGCGCCAGACCGCTGCGGAAGTCCTGGGGTTGAATGCCTTCAAGGACTTGCTGCGCCTGGATGTGCTGATGGATGCAATTCATCAAGACGGTGAGCGTCCGGCGTTGCACGCCTATTTCGACGTGTTGCCCCGGTACCAGAAAAGCGGCGTGGTCAACGATGACGCCCGTGAATTTCATGAGTTCGTCACTGAGTACCTGCGAGGCTTGCTCGAAGAGTTGATTCAGGATTTGAAATTCAACCACGCCGATTCAGGCGTTCACAAGCTGGCCAAGGTTGGCGAGGTGATTGCCGAAGGCCCTGGGTTTGAAGTCAAAACCTCCAAGGGGTACTCCAACTACATCGAGTACACCGAGGGCAATCAAGCCATCATGATCATCCATGATGTGCGTGAAAACCACTTCCTCCTGGTGGAACGCTACAACCCCATCGAAGGCGTGTATACCCTGGAGTTTCCCCGTGCGGGCTCATCCGCAGGCCCGGTCGCAGAGTCGAACCTGGCCGTGGCCATGCGCGACCTGACCGGACTTTCGATACGCCCCATGGAGAAAATCGGGGGCCCGCTGAAGCCGGATTCTCACATCATCAAGGGGGCCTGTGATGTGTACTACGGGAATTTCACCCTGGAGGAAAACCACACGCCGACCGACAAGAGCGTACGATCGCTCAAACGCATCACCAAGGACGGGTTGTATCAGGCCGCGTACGATGGCCGCATCGGCTGCGCGCTCACGCTGTCTGCGATTTCGATGTATCAGGCGTTCGATTCAGTGCGTAAGAAGCGTGTTGCCAATAGCCAGCGCGTGCGGGGCGGCAAGGGCGGCAAGGGCGACGCCGAAGTAGAGGTCGAGGCCGACGATGAGGTCGTCGAGGAATAAGAATTGCTTTGATGCTATATTGGCGACACCCTCTTCCCTAGGTGTCGCCATGTTCAGTTTGTCCCAAAAACTCCTTTACACATATATTGCAACACTATCGTTGGTGGCCTCGCCGCTTGCCCTCGCACAGACCCCCCAAGTGCAAACCACCAGTGCATTTATCCAGCTTCTCTCCGTGCTAGATGGCACCCAAAATGATATCGAAATTCCGGGGCTGCCCTCCCCAGGCCCGGAAATCATTGGTTTTGTGGCCAAAAACAGGCCAGACCTGGCCAGCGTGTGGATCGATGAGGGCGCAAATCTGGAGGCGCCAGGTGCGATCAACTGCACCGATGTCCCGGAGGATTTTTTGGTGGAGGAAAACCTCGGCTTTTGGTCGTATCGAGACAGCAGAACCCTGGGTTGCAGCTGGTCAGGGCAAGAATTTTCCTTAAAAATCGAGGTTTTAGTGGAAGAGCAGGGGGGTAATTCCACCTGGTTGAGCACCGATATCCAAAGCGTAAATAATTCTTTAGATGGTTATTGACAGTCTTCCAATAAACCGTATACTTCACCCCAAGTTGCCGTTTTGGCAATCAACCCTTCACCGTGCTGGAGAAAAATCAATGCGACATTTCTGGGGTACAGGTCTGGTCACGCTCATTTGCATGATCGGCGCATTCATGTACGGCGGCCCTGCCGCTGCGTTTAAGGTGATGATCCTCGGTGTCCTGGAGATCAGCGTCTCGTTTGACAACGCGGTAGTAAACGCGAAAGTCCTGAAGGACATGAGCAATTTCTGGCGAATGATGTTCCTCACGGTCGGTATCCTGGTGGCGGTGTTCCTGGTTCGCCTGATCCTGCCAGTTGGTATCGTTGCAGTCGCAGCAGACATCGGCTTCATGGATACAGCGCGAATGGTCTTCGACAACCCCGAAGAATATTCCAAGCACCTGCATGACGCTCACCTGGCCATCTCGGCATTCGGCGGCGTGTTCCTGCTGATGGTGTTCCTGGGCTTCCTGTTCAACGCTGAGAAAGAACATCACTGGCTGGGCGCCCTGGAAGCCAAATTCGGCTCGCTGGGCTCGATCGAAGGCATCAGTACCATCGTTGCGCTGGCGCTGCTGATGGGGGTTTCCACGGTGCTTGAAGGCGCGCAGTCGGCCACCTTCCTGTACTCCGGTGCGCTCGGTCTGTTCGTCTTCTTCTTGCTCGATATGCTGAAACATTGCTTCGAGAACCCCGAAGATGGCGAAGCTGTAGCAGATGTTGCCAAGAAAAGCGGTTTTATTAGCTTCATGTACCTGGAGGTACTCGATGCGTCCTTCTCGTTGGACGGTGTAATCGCCGCCTTTGCCATCACCAAGGATCCGATCGTCATCATGCTGGGCCTGGCAATCGGCGCGATGGCCGTGCGCTGCCTGACCATCTACTTGGTGAAAAAAGGCACGCTGGACGAACTGGTGTACCTGGAAGCTGGCGCGATGTACGCCATCGGCATCCTCGCCCTGATCATGCTGACCTCCGGTTTCGTGCATGTTCCTGAGGTCTTCACAGCCCTGGCGGGTGCCCTCCTGATCGGCGCGGCCATTGTTTCGAGCCTGCGCTGGAAGAAGAACAACCCGAAGGCTGCCGAAGAAGCGGTTGCAGCCTGAGTCACCGCGCCGCCCAGCAGGTGTTGGGCGGCACTGAAAAACCTGAAACTCAATATCAAGCAAAAGCGAAAGGAGTTACACCATGACTGCTACCATCAGCCTGAGCAAGGGCCAGAAGATCGACCTGACCAAGGCCAACCCGTCGCTGAAAAAGCTGAAAGTCGGCCTGCGCTGGGCCAAGCGTGCCACTGGCGGTGTCGACTTCGACCTGGACGCCAGCGCCATCCTGCTCAATGCCGAGGGCAAGGCCCTGAGTGACAAGCACTTCGTGTTCTACGGCAACCCTGTCAGCCCCGATGGCGCAGTGAAAACTCATGGTGACAACCGCCAGGGCGGTGCCGAAGGCGACGCCGAGACCATCACCATCGACCTGGACGCCGTGGCGGCGGATGTTCATCGCATCCAGTTCCAGATCACCATCCACGACGCGGCGGCCCACAACCTGACCTTCGGCCAGGTCAGCAACACCGGGGTGCGCTTCATCGACGAAGACACCGGCGAAGTCAGCCACACCTACGACCCGTCGGAAGACTACTCGACCGAAACCTGCGTCGTGCTGGTCGAGATCTATCGCCACGACGGCGGCTGGAAGATCAACACCATCAACCAGGGCTACGCCTCGGGTCTGATCGGTGTGCTGGCCCAAGCCGGTCTGACTGCCACCGCCTAACCCCCCATGCCAACGGCAGCTGGCCATGCTGGCTGCCCTCTAGAGGTAATCTCCATGTCGGTTATCAACCTGCAGAAAAATCAGCGGATCTCGCTCGAAAAACCTGATGGCACCAAATTCACCACCCTGAGCATGGGCCTGGCCTGGGACGGCGTTTCCGGCTTCCTGGGCCGCACCAGTGTTGACCTGGATGCATCCTGCCTGATGCTGAACAAGGACAAGCAGCTGGTCGATCAGGTCTGGTTCCGCCAGCTGGATAGCAAGTGTGGCAGCATTCATCACTCTGGCGACAACCGTACCGGCGAAGGCAGTGGGGATGACGAAACCATTCGCGTCAATCTGGCGACTGTGCCGGCCACCGTCGAGTACCTGGTGTTCACCGTCAACTCCTTCACCAAACAAGACTTCGAGAAGGTCGAAAACGCCAGCTGTCGCCTGTATGACGACAAAGGCACCGAGCAGGCCAAGTTCATCCTGTCTGAAAAAGGCAAGCACACCGCCATGATCATGGTTTCGGCGTATCGCCACGGCGACGGCTGGAAGGTCAAGGCGATCGGCCATGCGACCAACTGCCAGATCGCGAGCCAGCTGATGCAAGACGTCCAGAACGTCATCTGACGCTTGATCGGCTCATATGAAAAACCCGGTGCGCAATCACCGGGTTTTTTAGCAAGATCTGGAATGTTCAACCCGAGAAATAGTGCAATCATGAAAAAACTGATCAAGAAATACCCGACGCTTTTTGGGTCAGTTCTGCTGCTGGGCATTATATGTGCGGTTTACCTGGGATTGGACTCCTTGGGACTTCTGACCACCTGGGCAGTGGAGCATTTCCAGCTAGCCTTGACATTGCCTCGTGGGAAAACTCAGGCCATCAACCTGCTGTTGTACATACCTATGCGGGGCGCGGGCACCCTATTCTGGGTGGCGATCGCAGTCGTTTTTGTCGGAGCGGTGTGCGCACTCGTGATTGCACTTTCTGTGGGCATTTACCGAACGGCACAATCGCTCGGCGCGTGGCTGTACGCCAAGCAAGGTGGTAGCGGGGTAACAGGGTGAAAATCGCCAGCAATATGCAATCCTTTTTAGAGAATGATGTGATCAATTTAGTCCGTAAACATCCGGCACTGCTGGGGCTGGTTGTTCTGGTGGTGGGCGGGTTTGCGACCTACGCCGTGTGTTATGGCCTTGGCTTTGTCTGTGACTGGTTAACGAATGAACACGGTCTGACATTCGTCCGTTTTGTCAGCCAGTCACCTGGCATCAATGACTACGTTTTCAGGCCCCTGGGTGGCATGATGGTCATTTCCTCTCTTTGGCTGGCCTTCGTCATCTGCACGATCATCTATTGGATTGTTTTGGCGATCTCAACAGCCCTTGGAAACTGGTTCTTGCGCAAATACTGCCGAAACAAGTGCTAATAGCGCAAGCGCAGATAGATCGTTGCCAAAGACTGTGCGCGCATGTCGCACAAAATATGCATGCCATGCCTTCAAATCATGGCTACGTCTGGAGAAAAAACATGAAAGCTCTCATCAAACGTTACCCCACTACGTTCGGCGCTATCCTGCTCACCGGCTGTATCTGTGGAGGCTATTTACTTTGCATGGGCGCCGGTTTGACGCTCCAGTGGATTTTGCACCAAATAACCGAGGGTGGGGGAAAAATCGCCATGGAAGGTGTGTCCCATGCCATAGAAACGTTGGTTTTGGTGCCAATCATGGGAGGCATAGTGATCTTATCAACGGTTATAGTGTTCTTATTTGTCATTTTGATCTTACGAGGTGTGCTAGCCGATCTTGGCTCAATCCTTGTTGAGTTACAGCCCGTCTGCCAGAAGCTCGGCGCCTGGTTGGTGAAAAAAACTGAGATATCCTAATTTCCGTGATCTCGCCTTTTGTAGCCGATGGGTGCAAGGTGTTGGGGCGCTTTAGGGCATTAGGGTGGGCTATCTGGTAGTGGCCATGGCATTGGTCATCGGGTTTTGCCATAATTGACCCATGACACTAAAACAGGTTCTTTTCGCCGCTTTGCTGGCGTGCAGCCCGATGGCGCTGGCCCAGCCGTTGACCTACGGCTGGACAGACTTTAATGGCCAGCAGCAGACCATAACCTTCGACCTGCCCTCTAAACGGCTGGTAGAGGGCATGCTGTCGGAAAAGGATCAGGTCAGCCTGGCTGAAGTCCAGGTCAGGGCATACGACACGGCCTGGATGCTCGCCAGAGCGTCCTCAACGTCCGATATCATCTTCAGGGTAACTGGCTCAGTCGATCAATTCGATATCGCTGTGAGCGCGCCCGCAGGGCTTCTGGCGGATGCCGAGCAAGAGCGGGGCAGAATACGCACCGAAGTCGAGGTATCAATTGCCGATCCTTCGGAAAATGGGTATTTCATCTACGACGCCGGGAGCGCCGGGATACGGCCCGATTATCAGGCGATTGCACAGGACAACCAGGATGTTTTCAACACGGTTGCCAGGGCATTTCTTGCCAAATTCGGGGTCAATGAGCCCCTCCAGCTCATCAACCAGCTGCTCGCATTCCTGCAATCCATACCGTACGACGATCTGCTGACCCAGCCCTTTCCGATGTCACCGCCCATTCCCATGCTGGTGGAGCAGCGCGGCGACTGTGAAGGCAAGCAGGTGTTCTTGGTCGGCGTGCTCAGGGAGCTATTTCGCGACAGGCCCATCTACCTGATCAACCTCCCGGATCGCGAGCACATCATTGCCGGCATCGCCCTGGACATGCCTATGGACACTACCATTGAACACAAAGGGCGACACATCGTACTCATGGATGCCACCGGGCCAACACCCTATCCGCT
Source organism: Pseudomonas sp. Leaf58 (assembly GCF_003627215.1). Lineage (NCBI taxonomy): Bacteria > Pseudomonadati > Pseudomonadota > Gammaproteobacteria > Pseudomonadales > Pseudomonadaceae > Pseudomonas > Pseudomonas sp. Leaf58. The sequence continues at coordinate 793,782 of NZ_CP032678.1, read as the reverse complement.
TGGGCGCATTCCCCCTCAATTCTTGGATCTCAATGACAGGTGGGTTTGGAGTGAATTACATTTCTAAAGCGGCAGGTGCTGCGCTGATTCTGCTTTTGGCGCAGCATACCAATGCCCAGGACAACCAATTCAGCCATCAGCGCACGCCAGGCCATGAGACGTTCCGGTATCAGTGGCAAGACTATGCGCAGCAGCCGCTCCTGCTCGAATTGCAGGTTACCCCTGAATTCTCAACCATTGTGACCAAAGATCCAAAAATGAGCATTCGTGCTGACCAGCTGGGGCTGCTGATCTTCAATGAAATTACCGCGCTAGCCACGCGGCTGTCGGATGCGAATTATGCATTTACGGTCACCCAGGAGGCGGCGGGCATCAACGTCCAGGCGCAAGGTCAGGATTCAGGCGAGTTGCAAAGGCGCTTGAATGCCCTGGAACAGGCCCAACAGCATCTGGTTTCCCGCATCAAAGCCAACACCTACCTATGGATTTCTGATGACGCCGAGGTGAGCTTCAATTATCAGCAGATGGTGCATGACGCCCTGCCTCTGATCAAGCCTGTGGTGCAAAGCTGGCCCCGGCGCTATCCAGCCCCCAGAGACCAGGTCAATAGCTATCTCAGCTTCCTGCAGGCGATTCCGTACGATTCCCTGCAGCAGTCGACTGACTTCGGCGTCCTGACGCCGGCTGCCATGCTCGCGGAAAACCGGGGGGACTGTGAGACAAAACAGGTGGCCCTCGCCACCTTTCTGAAGAGCACCTACCCCAGCATGGGCATCATCCTGATCGGTACTGGTGATCACATGCTCCTGGGTGCTGAAATGGCGCCACAGGCGGGTGATATCGTGTACCCGTACAAAGGACGCCGCTTTGTGTTGATGGATGCAACAGGGCCTGCCAGGACGCCTGCCGGGCTAGTAAATGACGCGAGTCGAGCACACATGAGCACCGATCCATCGAGCATTTTCGAAATCATCTGAGTGGAACGAATAAAGCATAAATTGGCATTGCCAAAAAGACAATTTATGCCATATTCTACGGGCTTGAATTATTTCCCGTACGAGCAATCCACCAATGAAGCTGAATGTCTGGTTCAACAGCGGCGTTTCCCTCACCGCTATCATGCGTGCAATTCGCGAGCGAGAAGATCAACTGCTCGTGGAACAGCGGCTCATCAACAAGATTGTCTGCACCCACAAAAACCCCTGGTTTGTCGGGTTCCCCGAAGCCGATCATGGTGAGGCCGAGCCCGACGTCAGCGGTGAGGCGTATGTGCAGTGGGCCCTGGCCTTCGCGGCACGCCATAAAATCGATCGCCTGGTGGTGGGAGATCACTTCAAGACCCTGACCCAGGCAGAGGCACGCTTCAACGCCCTGGGTGTCCAGCTGGTCTACGGCTGTCCGGCATCCTCGTGGGATGCGATCGATGACAAGTCGGCGTTCTATGAAACACTGGCGGCGCACGGTCAGCAGCGCATGCTGCCCGCGTGGGACATTTGGAATGACGGCGACGCCAATGGCCTGGATGGCGTGGCCCAGGGCGTACTGTCGACCATGTCGGACGATCATGATCTGGATACCCCTATCTGCGTCAAGCCGGTGCGCGGGATCTATGGTCAAGGCTTCTTCCGCCTGGCCGTCACCCCCGACGCCCATCAGCAACTGTTCCATCCTGATCGTCGCATCATCAAAGCTGAGCAGTTCAGCGCGTTGGCGCACCAGAACGGCTCGCAGCACGGCCACAGCAACTGGATGGTCATGGAGTTTCTCGGCGGCCCCGAGTATTCCGTGGACTGCCTGGCCTGGGACGGCAAGCTGGTGACGGCAGTGGCCCGTGAAAAACAGGGGGGTAACCGGGGGCAAGTCATCGTTCAGGACGAAATCCTGCTGGACTACTGCCGCACCCTGGTTGACGTGTTCAAACTCAAAGGTGTTTTCAATGCCCAGTTCCTGCGCAACAAGCAGGGTGAGCTGAAGGTGTTGGAAATCAACCCTCGCTTCTCCGGTGGCACCGGCATGAGCGTGCGTGCCGGCGTAAACCTGCCCTGGTGGTGGTTGAAGCTGACTGCGGGCGGCAGTGCTGACAAAGTTCCCGCGCCTGTGATCGGTACGCGTGTACATGCCTCGATCATCCATGTTCCCCTGCGTCGCTTCCCCTCTCTGGTAGAAGGATAACCACCATGCTCGCCCCAGTATCGGCACAACAGGATCAAGCGTCCTTTCAACTGGAGCTTCCCACCGGGAGCCTCACCATCCACGTCAGTGAAAGCCCCTGGTCATTTGAAAAGTGCATGGGGGTAGGCGCCAGGATCAATCCCAAGCGCGGCTTCCTGTTCGTCAGCAAGCTGCTGGGCAAACATATCCCCACCCGCCCAGCGCTGATTCGCGAGGCGCATGAGGCCTTGGTGGATCAGTTGCAGGCGCACATCGAACCAGGCGCGCCCACGGTGTTCGCCGCCATGGCGGAGACTGCCACGGGCTTGGGCCACGGCGTCTACGAAGCGGCGCTTGAGCGCCTGGGGCGCGACAACCCGTGGGTGTTCCTCACGTCGACGCGCTATGACATGGGCCCTGCGCCGCGCATCGAGTTCCGCGAGGAACATTCACACGCTGCTGAGCAGTGGATGTACCTGCCGCAGGGCGAGCAGCTCGATCTGTTCCAACAGGCCAAAACTCTGGTATTGATCGACGATGAAGTCTCGACAGGTCGCACGTTCTTGAACCTTGAGCAGTCGATCCGCACCCGAATGCCAAACCTGGAGCGGGTTGTCTGGGTGACGCTGACCTGCCTGTCCAAAGAAACCCTTCGGCCCTGCTGCTACCTGCTCAAAGGCTCGTTCGAGTTCCAGGCAAAGCCACTGACGCTCGTACCTCCCGTGTCTTCTGGTGTGCCGATGCTGGCATCCGACAAGCTCAGTGACCAGTGGGGCAGGATGGGTCTGCAGGGCTTGATGCAGGCACCTGCATCCTTTAAAGATAAATTGGATATGCTGGCCCTGGGCAACGATGCGACCAAGCCGATCCTGGTGCTGGGCCAAGGTGAGTTCATGCACGCCTCCTACCTGGTGGCTCGCGAGCTGGAGCGGCGTGGCGCGACCTGCTTCGTGCAATCGACGACCCGCTCTCCCGTAATGGTCTACGGTGCGATCGAGCATGCGCTCAGCGTTCCAGACCCCCTGGGTGATGGCGTTGCCCACTTTCTCTACAACCTGGCGCCAGGCACCTACGGGGCCATCATCGTGTTGTGTGAACGTGATCTCGATGAGCGCATCATCGAATTTTGCGCTCAATTGGATGGCGCCATCCCAATCTCAATGAAAGAATGGGCATGTTTGTCATAACCTGTGACAGGTTGGCAATTATTAACGCGCCGATTTAATTCGGCGGCGTTGACACTTTGTCAATTAAGCCATATATTGAGGAAAAGAGGGTTTCCACCATGCTCAATGCCACTCCTACATTCGTTTATTATTCCGACCTGGATCACACCTTGTTTCAGAGTCTCAAATCCGACCCTGCCGGCATCCACCCGATGACCGAAGACAGCAAAGGTGCACACCAGGGCTATGCCAGGCCTGATCAACAGCACCTGTTCAACCTGATGGCTGGCAACGGTTATGTCATTCCAGTGACTGCGCGTTCTCACGAGCAAATGGAGCGGGTGACAGGCTGGGTGACCGGTCGCGAATACGACTTGGCCCTGACTGACCTGGGTGCCACGTTGCTGGTGCGAGACAACAACGGCGACGCGCAATGGCATGCGGTCGAGCGCTGGCAGGATGAGTACCTGTCCCAGGTGCAGGCCAATATTCGCCGCCTGACCAAGGATTATGAGCAGATCGAAAGCCGGCTGCGTGATGCAGACTGCTCGATTCGATTCGCATCGACATGATCCAGTTGGGCAAGCTGCACCTGCCGCTCTACATCGTCCTCTCCGTCACGCACGATGATCCGGAGCGGGTGAAAGAGCTTCAGCAGATTTGCCGCGTGCGCTTTGCTGAGCCGATTGCGCGTATGGCAGGTGCTTACGTGCTGCATGAAACGGCGGACTCGGTGTGTTTGTGGCCGACGTTTGTGTCCAAAGGCAAAGCGGTCAAGCGCCTGCAGCAAGCCTTGGTCGACGGACTGGGCGACAGCCGCTTTGATCGTGCACGTGATTTTCTGGACATCCAGAATCCAGTGAACGTGTGCATCGGCGACTCGATCACCGACCTCGAATTCATGCAGAACGGCCACTTCATGATGGCCCCGACTCAAAGCCCTATTGCCCTGTCTGCCTTCGAGACGGCGCGCAAGGAAATGGACAAGGAGACACTCTGATGCTGCAGCATTCTTACGAAAAAGACGACGTGCAGGTGCTGCTGCACCCTGTGGAACCTGTTTTCCTGTCCGTCGAGGAAAAGGAAGCGGCCATCCAGTCGGGCACGCACTACAGCGAAATGCTTTCTCGTGAGAAAGAGCCGGGCGGCGCCTACCTGGAGCTGTTTGATAAGCAAGTCGCCGACTTTGGCCAGGCGCTAGCCGGCCAGCTGCTTGACCTGGCGGGCATGATCGCCGCGTCGCGCAAGCGTCCCGTGCTGGTGTCCCTGGTGCGCGGGGGAACCCCGGTGGGCGTAGTGCTCAAGCGCATTCTGAATCACTACGGCTATCAGGCCCCGCACTTTGCCGTGTCCATTGTGCGTGACCGTGGCCTGGACAGCGTGGCCATCGATCACATCATGGCCTTGGGGCACGCGCCTGAAGACCTCGTGTTTGTCGATGGGTGGACGGGAAAGGGCGTGATCCGCCGCGAACTGTCGGCGTCGATTGTAGCGCTGCAAGACCGCTACCCCGGAATCAAGGATGAGCTGTTTGTCCTGAGCGACATTGCGGGCGTGGCCAACTTTGCTGCCACCCGCCTGGATTCCCTGGTGCCCACCTGCCTGCTCAATGCCCCGATTTCCGGGCTGATCTCGCGGTCGGTGTATCGCCAGGAAAACAACGTCCCGCAAATGCATGGGGGCGTTTACCTGGCTGACCTGGCTGAGCACGATCGGAGCCTGAGTTTCGTCAATCACATGATGGGGCTGGTCGATCAACTGATTCATGACAACCCGTTGGATTTGCGCCAGATTGGCCTGGACGCGTTCGAAAAAGTGCGTGCGCCGTCCATCGTGGCGGAAGAAATGCACAAGCTGCTGCGCACGATCAGCCACCTTGAGCATGCCGTGGATCGCAACAAGATCAAACCGGGTCTTGGTGAAGCGAGCCGCGTGCTGCTGCGGCGCATGCCGGAAGCGCTCATTGTGCGGGATCCCTCGGAGCCTGCGGTAGCTCATCTGCTGATGCTTGCCAAAGCGCGAAACGTGCGCGTGCGCGTGTTGCCGGAAATGAAAATCCAGGCGGTTGCGCTGATCAAAGAACTGAACAACGAATAAACCTCAGGGCCCACGAGCGACCCCCCATTCCGAGAGACCCATTCCATGAACGAGCTTACATTCAGGGAGCGCCAGGCGCTCTCTCTGGGCGCTACGATGTACGTGCCTGGCACCCATCCTGACCTCAAGGCCATTGTCGCCACCGCCAAGACCGGTGCCCGCTCGTTGGTGATTTGCACTGAAGATGCGGTGGCCGAGCACGATGTCGTCCGCGCTCTGGACAATATTCGCGAAGCCCTGATGTCTATGCGAACCTTCGAAGAAGACGGCGTCCAGATTTTCATTCGGCCACGCAACACCCAAGTGCTGAAAACGCTCCTGGAGTTCAAGTCGATCGAGCGCGCCTCGGGTTTTGTACTACCCAAGTTCGAGATGGGCAACATCGGCCAATGGTCTGATGCGATGGAGGGCGCGGATCCGCTACTGGGCGTGATGCCCACGCTGGAAACGGCGGAAGTCTTCAACGCCGAGGCGATGAAGCTCCTGGGCATGCTGCTGAAGAAGGGGGCTCTGTCGAGCCGGGTGATTGCCTTGCGCATCGGCGGCAACGACCTGCTCAACTGCCTGGGCCTACGCCGCCCCCGCAACACCACGATCTACACTACGCCGCTTGGCGCCACGATTGCCAACCTGGTCACGGTGTTCCGTCCGCTGGGCTTCATGCTCACCGCGCCTGTGTTCGAGCATTTCACCGACACCGACATGCTAAAGGCGGAAGTGTCACTCGACCGCTCGCACGGGTTGATCGGCAAAACCGCAATTCACCCGGATCAGCTTGACGTGATCGAGCGTGCGCTGATGCCGACCGACATGGAAATCGAAGAAGCCGAGGCCATTCTGGCCAAAGATGCACCGGCTGTGTTCAAGTTCAATGGCAGCATGTGCGAGCCGGCGACGCATCATCACTGGGCCAAGATGATTCAGTTCATTGCGCAGAGAAAGCCGTGCACTGTTCAGAGCATTCTGAAATCCCATGCTGCCTGAGGACAGATCATGAAATCCAGATTCGACCAGATTCTTTCCACGTCACTGACGCTGGCTCGGCAGGTGCTGCCGGCAGTGGTCAGCAAGCCCAAGCGGCATGCCAACGCGCTGATCGCAGCGGCAGCCGTGCTTGCCGGCGCAGCTCCCCGCATGACGGTACAGCAATCCCAACTGATTGATCAGCTCTTCCACAGCAATCCGGTTTTTGCAGCGAGTTACGGTAATATTGAAAATTGCTACGCGCTGCTTTACCGGCAGATGGAGCCACTGAAACAGCTGTATCAACAGATGCGAGAGCAACAGTACCCGACATGGCAGAACAGCGAGTCCGGTAACCGGGAGATCGAGATCCTTCGACTGGTTACTGTGGTGGCCGAGAACATCGACCAGGAACGTGTTCAGGAGTTGTTGGATTTCGGCAGTAACATGCTACACGCCACTGACACCGACAAGGGGCACGCCGAGGCCGTTGGGAAGGCGCTTAGCCAGCTTCGGGCAAAGCTCGGCACCGCCAGCAGCATGGGCCCGAACGAGCAAGGGTTGCCAGGGCAGGACTAATGCCAAGTCCAGTATCGACGCTTTCTACTTCCACCTGCCAATTCATCACTGAGTAAGGAGTTTCACAATGGGTTTTCTTTCCAACCTGGGCAAGAACCTTGCCGAACAAGCCAAGCGTTTTGCACCGGCAGCCCTGTCGCCTGAGAAGCGTTTTGCCAGAGGGCTGATCACCATTTCCGCCCTTATGACTATGGCTGACGGTTCTGCCGAGGACAGTGAGGTCGAGAAGTCCAGTCAGATCATTGCTGGCCACCGCAGCATCCAGCAGCACCTGACGCCGGCTGATGCACATGAAATGTACGGCGTGATCATCGGCGAGCTGCAGAAGGCCTACACCAACTCGACCTCGCGCTTGCTGGAAGTCAACAAGCGCATCGCGGAAATTGCCGATTCGGTGAAAGAGCCGCATTGGCGCCGTGAGCTGATCGAGTTTGCCGGGATCATGGCCACCAGCAACTCCCGTGGCGTGGCTGGCGACGATGAGCGTGCGCTGCAGAAAAAGCTGAGCGAAGCCCTGGTCTGACAGGGTAGCCATTGCAGCATCACCTAAGCGCGAGGCTGGGGCTTGAAAATCTGTGCTTCAGGCATAAGTATGGCTTCGCTTACGGTTTATTGATTAATTGAGGGCTCAGGCCCCAGACCAAGGAAATTACCCATGGGCGTTATCAGTCTGCAAAAGCTTGAACAGCAAGCACCCGAGATGGTCGATCTGTTCAAGAAAACCTCCATCTGCCTGGACAAGGTGAACCTGCGTGATCACCGCGCCCAGGTTGCCCTCGTCCTGGACATCTCGGGCTCCATGTCTGGCCTGTATCAGTCCGGCAAAGTCCAGGAACTGGTGAAGAAGGTGCTGGCCCTGGGCCTGCAATTCGATCTGGATGGATCGATCGACGTTTTTGCCTTCGGTAACTACGCCTACGAGGTCGGCACCTTTACCCTGGAAAATTACAAATCGTGTTGCCAGACGGTGCTCAGTCGTCATCCGCTGGAAGGCGGCACCCGCTATGCCCAAGCGCTGCGCCTGATTCATGACAAGTACCGTGACAGCACCGACCCCGTGTATGTGGCGTTCTTCACGGACGGTGAGACCAGCGAACCGGAGCTGGCTGAGCGCGAAATTATCGCCATGTCCAACGCCAGAATATTCACGTCCTTCGTGGCCATTGGGCAAGATATCATGCCCGGCGAGGCGAGTGCGAAAAAGAAAAAAGGGTTCTTCGGTGGTCTTTTCTCTGGTTTCGAAACCGACTTCAAGTTCCTGGCCAAACTCGACACCCTGCCAGGCCGCACCGTTGACAACGCCGGGTTTTTCGCCGTGGCCGATCCAGCCGCCATCGACGATGACAAGCTCTTTAGCCTGCTTATGAGCGAATACCCACACTGGCTCGTTGCGGCAAAGCAGGCTCGCATCCTTTAAATCCGCTGGCCGGGGTTCCCGGCCTTGCTGACCAGCCCTGGACGACCGGGGCCATGGAGTGAAATATGGCTGCTATCAGCTTGGAAAAAGTAGAACGCGAAGCGCCTGAACTCGTGGATCTCTACAAGAAGACCGCCTTGTCCCTGGACAAGATCCAGATGCGCGACCACGTGGCTCGGGTTTGCCTTGTATTGGATATCAGCGCCAGCATGTCTGATCTTTACGATTCCGGCAAGATCGACGAACTTGTGAAGAAAGTGATGGCACTTGGCCTCCAGTTCGATGACGATGGGCAGGTCGACTGTCTCGCTTTTGGGGTGCATTGTTACGACGTCGGCTCATTCGGCATGACTCGCGGCTCTGACGCCCAAGATTACCGAAATTGCGTGAAAACGATACGCGCCCGTCACAAGCTGGAGGGTGGCACCGAATACCTCAAGGCACTGAACATGCTCAGCCAGAAATACGCTGACAGTGACCAGCCGGTATATGTGATGTTCGTGACGGACGGTGAAACGCAAGACGCCAGCGCGGTTGAGCGAAAGATCAAGTCCATGTCCAATGAGCCAATATTCCTGCAATTCATGGCCTTGGGAGCTGATTATCTGCCTGAGATCAATGCTACCGCCTTTGATCAGCAGGTTCCAGCAGCGCCCTCGGCAAAGAAAGGGTTCTTTGCCAGGTTGTTTGGTCTCGACGACCAGCCTGCCAGCCGTCCTGCCCCGGTTGCGCGATCGCACCGGGCAGCCAGCAGCGGTTTCGGCTTCCTCATGGGGCTCGACGAAATGGAGGGAAGAACCGTAGACAACGCCGGTTTCTTCGCGGTCAAAGACCCTGCCAAAGTCGACGATGACTTGCTCTATTCCATGCTTATGAATGAGTATCCGAGCTGGATTCCAGAGGCGAAGAAAGCCGGCATTCTGCGCTGATTCACCCAACCCCAGGACGTAAGCCTGGGGTTTTTCATTTCGATTAAGTTATAAATTGACACATTGCCAGTTTGTCGATATATTCGGGGTATTGCCAATAGGAGAGTTTCCGTGACTGAATCCGTGTATGCCCTCATTGTTCTTGCACTCAGTATCGGGCTGGGTTACCTCGTCTTCCGGGTCAAACGCAGCAAGCCCGCCGATGCACGCGCTATCGCCCTGGGTGTTTCTGCCGGCGCCGGGGTAGCGGTTCTGGCCTTTTTCCTGTGGGTGGGTGTTCTGGAAAACATTGCTGCTCGCAAATGGGGCGGCACCATGACCATCAGCCTGCCAGCCGGCGCACGCCTGATGAACATGACCTGGAAGGAAGACTCGGTCTGGTACCTCTACCACGACCCGGTTTCCGGCAACTGCTACTTTAAGGAAGACTCCAGGCACGGCCTGATCGAAGGCGGTGTCGTTGTAAAATCCTGCAATCCGGTGGGCCTTGAAAAATGACAACACAATCGCTCGGCCAAGCCATCGATTCAATCTGGATCCGGCTGCCAAAAGATCACGCGCTCCACAAGATTCGTCCGCAATCGCTGCCATCGCCCCATGAACACTACCTGATGGCCGGCAAGACCATTCTGGCGCTGTGCGAGGAGGAGGGGGTTGTCGCCTATGCCCCGCTCCCCAAAACTGCAGACCATGAAGCCTGGTTGCGTTTGGTTGCCGCCTGGTCACTGTGGAATCGTGATCACAAGGTGCATGAAAGCCGCGCCAACGTGGCCCAAAAGCTGGACATCGATCCGTCAAACCTGACCAACTTCCTCAATGGCAAGCGGGCCTTGACCCAGAAGGCGTTGCTGGCGCTGTCCAATTTCCTGGGCGTTCAGCCTTACGACATACGCCCTGAGCTTGGCGCCATTTCGGCAGGGTCGGCGCAGCGCAAGAGCATCAAGTACCTCCGCACCGTCAAGAATGGCCTGCAGGATATCGAGCAGGACATCCTGGCCCTCCAGGCCTCCGGGGTTCCGGTGGAAAGCCTGGTGAGAAAGGTCGGTTGCGTGATCAGTTCGCTTGGCTAGTGGACAGGGGTGAATGGGAGCTTGTGGCTTCTAGCACCCCATAGCGTCCCACCAGCGGCTGAGCCTCGCGTAGACCCTGTACGGTATGGGTTGTCGGTTTAATCAGGCCAGAATGCGCTACAGAGCCCTGCTGGCCCATTCAAGAAGACTTGCTCATGACTCCAAGCGAATCGTTTCCTGCAGGGTACTTGGCCGCCTTGGAGGCCGTTTCAGCTGGCAATGTCTTTGATGCTCACTTCCACCTGCAATCAGTTGATCGATCCGTTCGGCCAGAATGGCGGCCAGGCGATGCGCTTGTCGACGAACTCGATGCTGCGGTGCGAAAACTTTGTCTGCAAACCCCGCCCCCGATCACCCTGCTGATTGATCTGTTGAGCCTTGCTCCCGGTGGGTATTGCCGAGTCTCCAGTGATACCGAAGACCTGGTCGTCAAGACACTGATGCTCCACGATCTGGACGAGGAGGGGGCTGGAGCGATGGCCCGCCTCGCCAACCACTGCATCGCCGACTATACGCGCCTCAAGCTTGCTCCCAGGCTCTCCTTGGTGGCCTCCCTCTGCTTCTCCTTTGCAAACCCGCCCTCCAATGGCCCTGGCGTCGATCTGGAGCATTTTGGCGCGTACCTGGCCAACAATACTCAAACGGACTTTCTCAGCAATCTGGCCTGGTTGCTGATGCCGGTGGTTGTCCTGGCAGAGGAGGGCAGGCTCGATGCCGAAGGCATATCCAGAATCGAGCAGAAAATTACCCGCCCTCTGTACAGCATTTGTTGCCGTCTTGCAGCGAATCGGGGAATGATCAGTAGCGGTGAATTCTTCGAAAATTTAGCGTGGTTCGTCACCACACGCCTGGAGGATTTGCCCTCCATTTGCACAGACATCAGCTTCTTCAACCCTCACAAGGTGGCGATGCTGGTTGCCTGTGCCTGGGAGAGGCCAGTCAAATCGTATCAAAACCAGCTCAAGGGCGTGCGCAGCGAAGATAAAGGAATCAGGTTGCGTTCATGCGCTGTGACAGTGGACTATGTAAGTACACACTTGGATTTAGCGCAGGTCAACCGTAGCGTCACTCATTTGTTTGCCGGCTTGCTAGCTCAGTATGGCCACCTGCTTCAATATGGCCGATCTTCAAGCTATGAGCTTTTGATCGAGGTGCTAAACAGCCTGTTTAGCGTCGTGGATCTGGAATTGTGCCAGGAGTTGCTGAAACGTCACAATGGCGTTTACTTGAGCCTCTACCTGCGTGATTTCAACCCCAAATCGCTGAATGATCTGTCAGAATCCAACATAACAGAGCTCCTTGAGCACGATTTAGGGTTTTAGCATGTCAAACTACCCCCCAAACTTCCCCCAGCGACTTGCCTTACGGGCAGCGCTAAGCAAGCGTCAGTCCGAATCCAGGGCGCCAGAAGAAATAAAAGTGGTGTGGGCGTTGGAGGCAGAGAGTCTCGATGAGACCAACGCGCAAATCTGGTTCCTTGCCGCCAGGTCGGGACGACTGTTCAAGATGGCGCTGGATGAGCAGCTGATGGGGCGGCTGATCAACTACATCCATCCGAACAAAGTGCCAATTTTGCTGGAGGGCTTAGTAACGACCATTGAGGAAGGCCAAGCCAGCGACATTAACCGAGATACTCTGGGGTATCTGCTGCCGGCCCTCAAGGGTATCGGAGTTGACTACTCCGACAACATGAGGGCCCTGCTCAAAGGGCGCCTGTACCATGCCCTCTGCCAAGTGGTGCCGGCAGAGGATGCGGCTGAGCTGTATGAGGCATTGGCTATCAAGCATGAGTCGGACAAGCACTGCGTGGTCTTCAACTCATTCTACGAGCACACCCTGGAAACCCTGGCTCAGCATCCCGCTATTTCGGCTGAAGGCAAGCAGCACCTGGGCAACCTGGCCAAGAGCGCTCATTGGCAGTTCTACGACGATGTCCGGGAAGTCGACCGCTGGGTCAAGCAATTCGAATACTTGGGCAAGCTGCGTGCCACGGCGGCGCCTGAGAACGTCGCCGTGCTGGATGAGTTGATTGGGCGGCGCGCGTCGCACCTGGGGCAATGGCTTGCGTCTTACTCACCAGCCGTTGCGCTCGCCCCCTTCTCGGGCGTGAAAACGATCACCAAAAACGATCATGCCCACCGGGTGCTCGACACGTTCATCAAGATCGCGACCTGCATCAATCATCTGCCGCCCGAAAGCGCGGAGGCCAGGGCCTGTGCGAATGTGATGATTGCCAAGGTGATCCAGGGGCTGGGGCGATATAGCGACAGCCTGGGTACCCAGAAATGGGCGTCGTTCGAGCGACAGACAGCCGATCGGGTCGACTGGAAGGTCGTGATGGGCAAGATCCCCACCCGGCACCGTAAAGTCATCGCCGAACATTTCAGCCGCGTTGACCTGTTTGGGGATTTTCTCAACGAACGTGAGGCTGAAGAGGCCTTGGGCAGGGAGTTGGGGCTGTGATTGATCATTCGGTTTTTGAATCAGCGAATATCCAGCGCCTGGTTGAAACGTTCAAGCCTCTCCCTGAAGAAGTCCTCTGTGACGAGGTTGGTACCCTTGGCGCTGATAGTCGGCGCAGAATCATCACCATGTCGGGCTACTCGGCGCAACTGACCGATGAGGATTTCAAGCTCTACGTCAGCCTGGTGGGGCACAGTGCGGCGGTGATGAAGGAGCATGTCTGTAGCTCGAACTCCAACCATAGTGAGCAGTTGGATGCGGTGGGTGGCTTCCACTGGCTCGACACCTTGCTGGAAGAGAGCGCCAGGCGATCGGATGTCGGGAGCACACAGCGTATCTTTGACAGCTCTGTGGCGATTCTTGAGTGCTTGCATCGCAGTGTCCTTCGCAACGACCTGTCTGTAGTGACGGCACAAAGGCCGATCACTTCATGGGTGCAGGGGTTGATGTACATGGGTGATGGTTCCATGAAGATCGACCTTGATCCCGAGCTGGTAAAGTTCATGAACCGGGTCATCATCAACCGCGATGAGAACCTGTTCAATGCCATGATCTATGCCCTCAAGAAGCGAGCGTCCCTGGAGACCCTAGGGCAAGGCATGACGGTGGCAACAGAGCGATTGGCGACCTACCTGGAAAACTTCATTCCGAGCCTTTCCAGGTGTGCAACCAACGGCTCATTGAAGATCTTTCCCGCCTCGTGCACCCAGATCCTCGCTAACCTGGTGCACCTGCACACTCATGCCAACCCGGAAGATCAGCACCTGCTCCTTCCTGCCCGTGATGCTCTGATGGCGCTGGTCACCGACCCAAAAGGCCTGGGGCGAGCGCTGATGCAGCGACATATGCTGAACAGTGGGGCGGCGCACAACTGGAGCCACATCGATTCAGTCAGCGGCTACCTGAGCAGCGATTACATCAGCAGTGACGACTTCCCAGGTCACTTGCGAACCAAAACCCAATTTGCGGTCGCCTTGTCCACACTCAATGCCTGCGGCAAACTTATTTCCTCAAAGGAGCAGCCTGAGTCATCAAGCGCAGGGTCAAGGCGCTGCTGGAGGGCAAGGGGGATGGCTATGTGCGCGATCTCATGGCGCACGCCAATCGACCCGCACAAGCACTACTGGGCAAAGTCATCCACGAGCTGGCGCCCGAGTTTCGTCACTGCATCGGAGAGCGGGCTATCGCTGGCCTTTTGGAAGATGACCTGAGTCTCTGATGTGTCCGTGATAGCAAAAACCCGCTGCGGCGGGTTTTTTATAGTGGGCTCAGGGGGTCTGGATTCTGGGTGGGGGTGAGCCAAGAGCCGGGCGGCGCTCACGATCAGCGCAAACATAAATCGCCAGCTTTTTGCGCTAAGTGTCTGATTTCATTGGGTATGGGGCCACTGTCGGGGCTCGAACCCGAAACCTGCCAATTATGAGTTGGTCGCTCTAACCAATTGAGCTACAGTGGCACTAATTGGTAGTGTTTTGGCAAAAAAACCGCACTACCAATGGAGCTAAAGGCTGGAATTATGGGGTGGTGCCCAGAGGGAGACTCGAACTCCCACTCCTCTCGGAAACTGATTTTGAATCAGCCGCGTCTACCGATTTCACCATCTGGGCATTGCTGTGGTGCCCCGAGCAAGACTCGAACTTGCACGCCGTTCGGCGGGGCATTTTAAGTGCCCTGCGTCTACCAGTTTCACCATCGGGGCCTGGAGCATTTATCAATCATACCATGGCCTTGGGTGGTGTCAATATGCTTGATAATCGAATATTGTGTTTGCTCGCTCGGTATAGGATAGGTATACTCCGTTTAAATCATGCCATAGCTATTTATTTGCTAATCGATTCCCGCTCCATGCCTTTTCGCCACCAGGAGTGGCGGCGTGCCCAGCAGTGTGGCGACCCCCGAGGGCAGTCGCTGTATTCGCCCGCAGGGCGGCTAGGCTTTTTCTGAGGCGGTTGGCGTGAAGCACCCGTTCTGCTATGCATCGTTTGTCTTGGATGCAATTGAAACCTAACCGTTGTCTGACACTGGCCAATAAAGTAGTGAACAACCACCATGAGCACAGAACATTCGATGATCCAGTTGGCGCGGGAGCTACGGACTAAATTCCCGTTCTTTGAATCCTATCAGCTCAATGAGCATGGGGCGCCCACGCTGGATGGCGCTTCGATCTTCGACATGGGGTTGTTCCTGCTGATTCTGGAAGAAGCGGGGCCTGCACATTCTGTGGCGTTGGCTCGGCTGATGTCAGTCACCAAGCTTACCATCAAAAACTGGATCAAGAAAAACCAGCTGGACGCCCTGGCGGTGATAGATTCTGTCGGCTCAGGGAAAACAGCGCACTATATTTTGCGCAACTGGGGGGTATATAGTGAAAATGTCTATGAACCCTTCCGGCCCTATATTCGGCTGGTGATCAAGCAATGGCGGCTGACTGAAGATGGGAACTCTTGAGCAAAATCTGGAGCTGGATCTCGAAGATCCTGAGGGAGTACTGAAGGCTGCGTTTGAGCGCCATGACTTCGCGTGTGTGGCGGCAATGGTGAACGCTGGGGTTCGTCTTCCTGAGGAGGGGTATGAGCTCCAGCAACTGGTGGCGGGCCTTGAGGACGATGAGCCGCTTGATGCCGGGGCAGCGAAAGCGATCGCCAGGTCTATTTTCAAGACTTTTTCACAGCACGAAATTGGCGACCTTCCGTTCGCGAAAAACGCCATTTACTCGCTGTGCAAGCAAGGCATTAATTGTGAAATTGGTGAAATCACTGGGCTGGCAGCAATGGCTCAAGCGCTGTTGCAGGGCGCCACTGAGGACAATGGCGTCAGCGTCGACTTGGCCGATACGGTTTTTGAAGCGGTTGTCGATGACCTGCTGGACACACCAGACGCCAAGCACCTGGATCTTTTCTTCAGGCAGCTCAAGGCGTTCGATCCGAATGGGGGCGCCAATGTCCCTTTGGCGCGCTGGCTGGTTAAGGAGCATTTCGCGGCATTTGATATTTGGGGAGATGCTCCTCAAGCTGACACGTACAGTAAGCCAACGTTGGACTTGATCAAGACTATGACCTTGATCCTGACGAGTAAGCTTGAATCGGCGCAGGATTTCAGAGAGGCTTTGCGCCACGCCTTCAATCCTGAACTTCAAGCGGGCCTTATCCTGCTAGACCTCATTTATTTCTCTAAAAAATACTGGACGCAGATGGAGTGGGAGCGGTTTGGGAGTACCACCGGCAAGATCATAGAAAGCAACCTGACCCTGGATGACCTGAGCCGCCTGGCAGTCAATGATAAGCGACTGAATACCATCAACGCACTGGGTTATGAAACCGATACGCTCAACAAGTCCTTGCTGAGCGCCTCCGTTCTGGAGGGTGTGCTGGGGGCTGATCTTGGCCTTTGATCAACGAATCTGCTTGATTTTGACCAGGCAGGAACTGAATTCGTTTACGTTGCTGATGTAACGAATGTCTTCCATCACCAGGATGTCGCCAGGCACGTAATTCATTCCAGCGGGGAGCTTGATGGTGATGGTCTGACCCTTGCTCAAGCGCCCGCTGATGTTGCCGGCATTCACACTCTCAACAAATCCGCCACGTTGCTGGAACTCGGAAGATTCAAGTGTCAATTTCTCAGTAAATGGATCTGCAGTCCAGCGAGTCTGGAGATAGCCCACCCGGTCTCCGCCGAACTGCTGCAGGCCGATTTTACTGACAATTTCGCCCCGACAAGCCGGATCAATACTGTAACTGATGGCCTTGATCCCCCCAGTTAGCTGGATCAGTCCCACCATGGCTCCGGCTGTGGTAGGCTGGTAGTCATACGCCGGGCGGATGAAATTGATGTCGAAATTGCCCTCACTGGAGTCTTCTGGCGTCACCTGGAGGTATCCCTCATACGACTTGACGTCGATTCTCTTCAGGAGCGTGCCATTTCCCGCCATGGCTGAGCCAGCAATGGCCATCATGGAGACGGCGCAGAGCGCTGAGTAGAATCTTTTCATGGGCGAGAACCTTTTGCATTTATTGTTTTACCTGGATTTTATAGCATAATAACGAATATTGACAATCAGAAGCCATCCCATGAGAAATGCTCAGCCCGATTCTGTGTTGCACGATGACCTTGAGAAGTGTCTGGATCAATTGATGCTGTGTTGCTCGGCGCTCAAGATGCCCGTGCTCATTGCCATGCAGGATACGCCCACGAGTTTTCGCAACGTCGTGGCCAATGAGCAGTTTGCCAGCGGGCAGAAGATCAAGCTGCTGAGGATGCTACTCAAGAGCCCTGATCTGGATCAGTTCTTCAGGGAAATCATCGTTGAAGCGAAGCGGGAAGGGCACAGCAGTCTGTTTCTCAAGGCCATCGGCATTCCGGAAAAAGTCCAATAAAAAAGCCCCTTGCGGGGCTTTGATGGAAACAAGCGCTTAGGAAATCTTCAAGACCAGGCTTTCGCCTGGGGTGTTGTAGAACGCCGCAATCTGCTTCTTCCAGTCCTTCAGAGCATCTGGGTGGGATGGGGTACCTGACTCAAGAACAACCCCAACCGTCATATCCAACTTTGCCAGCAAATCGCTGCTGTCGCCGTAGATGTTTACCCAGGAAAAGTTTGAATCGCCCTGCGCTCGGATTTGGATCGACAAATGCCAACCCTGAGTCTGATGAGGCACCAGCAGAGCCGAGCAGATGTCTTCAAGATATTGACGCTCAATCGCCATGTTCAAAAGCGCGTCGGCAGCCGACACCAGCTTCTCTTCACGAGATCTGGCAAACGGCCTTGTGCTTAGTCTTGAATTGATCATACCTAGGTCTTCTATGATAGTTACATTGCTGCGGAGCCCATCCTTTTGCGAGCTTCGCTCCGTCCATCATGAGCGACGACAACCTAAGGCTTTTTTGCTTGGGAGTCGATGCAAACAATAGCCATGCATTGACTTTTTGACAACCCCATGAGTTCCCAAATGCGGTCAATTTTGCAAATAAAGGGGTAAATTTGACGCTTTACTGGATGTACATACAGTGTAAACACTGTATCAATGTACAGCTTGCTAATTTACTGCTAACTCGATCTATAGCGAATAGCCACCATCCTGTCTCCATGTGAATGATAACTATTGTGAAGACGGATTAATGGCGCCAAAAGACTTGACGACCTTTCAATATATGAGGATACTCCCCACGCGAACGCTTGCTTTCCACCAGATGCTTGAATTTGCAGACAATTTTTTGACGGTTCTCGCAAACGATTAGCACTGGGGTGAAACTGAGCGAAGATTGCATTGTTCGTCATCTAGGCGACAAGGATTAGTGAACGAAGTGCGTGACCACCCATGCACTTCACCATGCTAAATGCGCCATTCGGAAGGCCCGTGCCTGGCCAACTCTGTGCACTATGGATGACTTGATGATCGTTAAGAACTATCGCCGCTTCGCAGATAAGATGCCTTGGCGCGCCTTAGCCAATCATCTTGTAAAGAAGACCCGCTTCAAGGGATTGATTACCCGATCGATGATGGGTACTACCTTGCTCCTCACGCTGGTCGTTCTCGTGACCCAGGTTTACTCTCTTCATGACGGCGTTCGTGAAGAAGCCTACCGGACAGGCGAGCGCATCGCCCAGGCGCTGTCCGAGAAGCTTCTGGTGCCGATCACCACAGGTGATGATGCCGAGACCTTGCGTGTCCTTGAAAGCGGGCTCAAGGACACCGCCGTCATGCGGTTGTCCCTGAAAGTCGATCCAGTGGTGCCTGGCGACAAGGCCAGTGAGTTGAGCGTGGACTCTGAGCCGTCGCACAAGGGTCTGACCTTGCAGGTTTTCTCAACCCTGTGCAGCATTTGCGCAGAGCCTTTGCTCCACAAATCTTACACCTTCGACGTCAAGAGCGATGACTTCCAGTCAAGTCTCGAAAGCACGGGGAAGCAGAATCGCCGTCTTGGCTCCGTCCTGATCACCATGGATCTGTCCGACATCGTTGGCCCAAGGCTTAACCAGATTGCAATCATCATGCTGGTTGTCGGAATTTTGGCGTTGTTCAGCCTGTCGCTGACTGCTGCCATCAAGCACCACATGACTGACCCTCTTGAGAAGTTGCTGCTGCTAATGCGCAAATTGCGCGCCGAGCTCAATAAGCCCGAGGGCGAGGAGCGTATGCGCCTCAAGGACGGCGATTTCCCCCAGACGCATCAACGGGACATGAATGACCTGGTCAACTCCTTGAAAGCCCTTGTCCGCAGCTACTATGACAAGGAAGACGCCATGACCGAGGAGCTCAATAATCGTGAGACCACCATTGCCCTGGCCACGGAGTCCCTCACCAAGCTGCTGAAAAAGGCCAACGAAGCCAATCAGATCAAGGACAACTTCATCAACCTGATGAGCCACGAGCTGCGCCAACCGCTCTATGCCAGCAAGACTGCAGCGCTGAACATTGCCCGCGACCCCGTGGTCAATTCGATGCCGAGCCTCAAACGTAACGTGGATCTGATCATTCGCGAAATGGCCAAAGGCGATCAGCAGATCAATAACGTGCTCGATTTCTCGAAGAACAGACGCGACCCCAGGGCACCGGTCATCGGCTCCTTCGATTTGTTCCGAAAGGTGGAGTGCGCTGTTTCCAGCGCTTCGGGTCAGGCTTATGCCCGCGAGCTCTACATCGACTTCATCGTGGATGGCGAGGTGCCGAATCAGGTTGAGTCGTGTGACAACAGCTGGGGGCACATCATCGACAACTACATCAGCAACGCCATCAAGTACACCAATGAAGGGGGTGTCCGGGTCATTCTTGGCCAGTCCGAACTGACCAACAAAGACACCACCTGGATTCGCTTTGCCGTCGAGGATACTGGCATTGGTGTCCCAGAGGAAAAGCTGGAATTCATCTTTGAGCCTTTCTCCCAGGTCGAAAGTGCCCTCACACGCTCGCACAATGGCTTTGGCTTGGGTTTGGCTATCGTTTCCGAGCATGTGGCTGCACTGGGTGGCAAACGTGGCGTGGATCGCCTTCCAGAGGGCGGTATGCGCTTCTGGGTTGAAATCCCGCTGACTCGTGCCCGTGCCCAGTCGGTTGACCAGAGCAGTGGTCAGGCGCGCCTGAAGAAACTCAATGCACAGTTTGTGATCCTGGATCCGCGTGACAGCTTCCGCAAGTCAATCAAGTCTCGTTTGTTGAACTTCGACGGGAGCTGTCACGATGCGGGTAGCATCGAGGCGCTGGAAGCACTGCTTCCGTCGCTCACTGAGCAGCAGCGCATCCTGGTCGTCCGTCGCGTGGCCTCCCGTGAGTTCCGTGAATTCGCCGGCTTCTCATTACCCGAGCTCAAGGAAAAAGGCTTTGACTATGTCATCAGCCTCGAACCCACGCTGGAATCGGATGCGGTTGAGGGGGTCTACACCCGTGGAGAGGCGGACTTCGGGTTTGTTGAGTCGATTGAAATGATCACCTTCATCGGTCAACTCGCCGAGAAGCAGAATGTCGGCGGACGTGAAGACCGCGACCGGGGTCACTTCCTGGATCTGCTGCGGGTCACCGAAAACGAAACCCTGCGTGACGTCAAGGTGTTGCTGGTGGATGATCATCAGACCAACCTGGATGTCATGAGTCAGAGTCTTGAGGGGTATGGGGCGGAAGTGGTCACTGCCCTGGGTGGCGAGAAAGCCATTGCCTTGGCCCGAGAACAGGCCTTCGATGTGATCTTGATGGACATCATGATGCCAAAAATCGGCGGCACCGAGGCTACGCGCCACATTCGCTCGGAATCCATGAACGTGGATACACCGATCTTCGCCTTGTCTGCCGCTGCACTGGATCCTGGCACGCAACAAGAGATGCGTCACCTGAAGATGGAGCATCTGAGCAAGATGACAGCTGGCGAAACTCTGGTGTTTGAAATCAAAAACGCCATGGCCAACCGCCCACCAGAACCTATGATGCGCTTGGTAAAGTCCTGACCCTCAAGGGGCAGGACTGTTGTCAACACTGGGAGCCGCGCTTTTCTTGCGCGGCTTCTTGCTTTCCAGGGCCAGCACCTCTTCCGGGGTCAGGAATTGGCAACGCGAGAGGGAATTGCAGCAGATCTCTTTCTTGTAGAAGCCGGAGTAGAACTTCTCGTGTTTGATGGTGCCAATCAGGTTGACCATGCCACCGGCTTCCATGTCAAAAATGCCTGCCGCCTTCCACTGATAGTACGCCCCATTTTCATCGGTCATTCTGAAGGTGGTGGTGGCCCCATAGAGGTTGCTGCCGTGGCTGACGGAATGGAGCTTGAGGTTTTTCAGCACCAGGCGATCCTTTGTCTGCCCGACGAAGGTCTCGGCGATGCCTTTGTGTTCCTCCTCTTTGCGCAGCGCAGCCTGGTGGCGATCCAGTGACGCCACGGCACTGGCGATGAGGTTTGATTGCTTGAGCGTTAAATGCCCGACATTCACCATAGTGCGCAGGTTGACGAAGTAGTCCAGGTGCTTGTCTTTCTCCCGGTACTCACTGTCCTTGATGTAGTCGATGACCGCACTGACCCGATCCTTGACCTCGGGACTTTCCATTTCAATGTTGTCGCAGATCAGCGCCTGGCAGATTTCGAAGGCCGCTTCGCCCGTGGGGAAGCCCGTCTCGCGCTTCTGGTAACCGTGCTCAGCCACCAGTTTCACCGCTTCGCCAAGGAACAGGCGCAGTGGAATGACTTCGTGCTCGTTGACCTCGCTGAAGGTGATCTGAGACAGCTTTTCAGCCTCTTCGATCACGTCGTTGAGCGCTCCTGCCCAGCGGGTCATGTCAAAGCCCATGAAGTCCTTCATGCACCCGCCGCCCACGCGCATGACACCGCCTGGCGTGTTCAGGGTGAAGATATAGGCGCGGTTACGGTTCGAGGTGCAATGATCGCACGCAGCGGGGTTTGCCGGGTGTTCAACGCGCTCGCGTTGTTCCGCAGTCAGCTCCCCGTAGGTTCGATGCTGCAGGGCGCGGGTACCCAGGCTGGCGTCGATCGTGGTCTTGGCCAGCAACTGCACGGCGCCGGCAGACAAAGAAGTCGCTTCCCTGGTGATCATGATCTCGACCATGGGCAATCGGGCCGCGCCAAAGCCTGGAACATCAATGGCCCTGATAGTGCTGTCTCCATGGGTAATCTTGATGATCGGCAGGCCACCGCTTTTCAATTTCTCGTTAATTCTCTCGACCCTGGAGAGAAATGTGGGCATTTTGTCGGCCAAAACCAAACGCTTGATGTGTTCGCCTTGGTGCATCATTTAATCCCCATGTCTCTGGTCGCGTGGCG
Source organism: Pseudomonas sp. Leaf58 (assembly GCF_003627215.1). NCBI lineage: Bacteria > Pseudomonadati > Pseudomonadota > Gammaproteobacteria > Pseudomonadales > Pseudomonadaceae > Pseudomonas > Pseudomonas sp. Leaf58. The sequence continues at coordinate 771,692 of NZ_CP032678.1, read as the reverse complement.
ATCCGAGTTTCTTGTTGTGAGAGCAGCAGCCTTGAACTGGCTGTAGAGGTTGTTGAGGAGTGTCAGGTGCCGCCTGGCCACTGCCATCTCCGCCCCATCATTGAGACAGAGGCTGCCGCCCTTGCGGATGACCAGACGGTCAGCCCCAAGGTGCAGCGGCCTGGTCTCCTGGCCCAGAAGGCACATGACGCTTTTCTTATCAATTGATTGCGGCGCCGAATTTCCCAGTGCAACAGCCAGGCTTTGCAGCGCATGCACCATTTTGCCGAGGTACACGTCTGCCAGGCTAATCTGGAACACGCCATCACGATCGATGCGCAGGATCTGCTCGCGAGCAGGGTCTGATGGGGCGGCGTTTGTGGCCGCCGTCTCATAGGCAAGGCACCGCAGATTCTGCAGGTCAAGTGCGTTCAAAACGTTGAGAAACCCAGGCTCATCCTCAAGACCTGCATCACGGGCGCGGGCCGATTCTTCCTGAGCCAGGGCGTTGGTGAGGAACTCACGATCGGCGTACTTGAGTAGATAGCCGCCCAGGTCTGGATTCAGGTCAATAGGGGTGAGTAGCAGATGCATGTAGGTTGTCCGGGTGTATCATTCAATAAACCCAGAATAAGGAATGATCCATGCCCAGTGCAAGAATTCTTGCGGCTGAAAAAGCGCGCTGGTCATAATGAGGCAAGCCCAGGAGAAAACTATGTCACAGCCCCATGTTTTTGTCTTCAATAATGATGAATACACTGTCGCAGACCCCGCTTCCAGCGACAGCTGGCTAGAGGCGCTACAACCGTTCATCGATGACTTTGCCAGCGAGCATTATACGACTCAGTGGCAGGGAGACCGCGACGGACTCGGGGACAAAGAATTGCTAAAAGTGGCAGAGGCAGTGCCACGGGCGATTCAGGAGTTCCGGGCACTGACTGTCGAGCAACGCGCCAACACCACGTTTCGAAATACCCTGGGTTGGGTGCTCACCGAAGCATTTGAGGACTCAGACTGCATTGATTGCCAATCAGAAGCATTGCACCAGTCAGGCTTTTATCAATTGCACGAGGATCTGCTGGATATCCTGGCGGAGGTGGATGGCCCCGTGGCGGATGACGAGGAGATTTGGGAGGCGATCAGGAATGCAGTTGAAGAGAAGATGTCGGAATTGGATGATTCAGAAATTTTCGATATGCTCGGCAACCCTAACATTCCGCTGTCGTTTTCACCCATGTACCACGCAATGCATAAGTCAGGAAGAGCCTACGACCTGGATGATCTGTTGCTGTACCCTGACTCCTTTGGCCAGCATGGGCCCAGTGCCGAAATCGATGGCCTGGCCAAGCTCTTGAGGATGAGTCTGCGCATACTCATGCCTTTCATGAAAATTGACTACAAGGACGATGATAAAATCAGGGCCTGGATGAAGCACACCTTTGACATTGAGGCTGATCTGCCGCCTGTCATCACCAAGGATCAACTGGTGGATCTGCTGGACAATTGCGGTTCCAACTATGTCTACCCGGAATGGATCGGCTGCCTGGGTCTCGATGAGCTTTCGCGCCTGGATCCCAGCAAACCCATGAAGCTCACGCAAGGGGTTATCGCGTTTATGGATGTGGTCAATGGGGCAGGCCACACCGTCGAGCTGGACGACAAGGCGTTTGTGATCGTGCAGCCCGACCAATGCCTCTCGGAAGAGCCTGGTCGTTACACGCTGTATGAAATTACAGGCGATCGCCCTGACGCGACCATCAAAAATTGTGACGTCGAAGCCCTCAAGGCGGGCACCGCGAGTTCTTGAACATCAAGACACGGCGTGACGTCGAGTTTTCGCCGACCTAAACATTGGGGCTTCGGCACGAAACCTGGCAATATATGCAATAATCGCAGTGTTGACAATTGCTTGGTGGACTGGAAAGACATAAAATCCTCGCTAAAAAAGGATAAAGTCCACTATGTCACCCAGCCCTCAAACCCTTGAGCAGTCGCTATTCAAGGTAATCAAATTCTCGCCCTCCCTCCTGAACGACCTCGATGCTTTTGAGCAGGTTGTTCAACCTGTCTTTGACAAGGCCTCGGCCATCAAGGCAATGCGCCAATACTTGGTTGGCTCCGCCTCCTGCCCTCGAATTCTTGGCGCGCTGGTGTACGCGACCCAGGGGCATGTGGAGATCAAGGATTGGCTGAGCATGGGGATGCCAATCCGCCTTCTGTATCAGTGCATGCTTTACGATGGAGGCCCTTGGGCAAAAATTGGTGCACAGCTACCGCTGGCCGATACCATCATTCATGGTGGCCCTGAATGGGACTTTGACTACAAACTGCTCAATGGCCTTGATTCGACCACAGCAACACCGGGGCTTGTCGATGCGGTGCTCAGGCGAGCCATGCACCAGGGTCACGAGCAAAGCCTGGTTAAAGCGCTGTCCCTTGAAACGCTTGAGTTGCTGCTTCAAGGCTATTCAGTGGCGCTTGCTCCGTTGATTGTGAAAGCGCGTAAGATCTTGGGTGACGACTCCGGGTTCGTTAATGTCGCCGATCTGGCTCAAGCTGTTCTGAAAGCGACATTGGCGCCGGTTGAGTCCATTCAAAAGGTGCTGTTGCGCCACGCCTACTGATAGCGAAGGGCTTCGCTAGCCACTCAATTTATGCTAGATTTCTCGCTTTCGTAACAATGGGTTACGCGATGAGCGAGCGAGGAATCTAGGCATGCTTCATGAATTACTCAGTTTCGCCCTCAGTCACTTTGAAGAATCCGTGGATTCCCTTCCACTTCCGCCAAAGTTCTCCAGCAAAGATGCTGATCAAATTCGCGCTTGGCGTCATGCAATTGTTGATTCAAAGAAAATCAAGACTATGGCGGCGTTATTGCGCAAGAGTCCAGGTGGAAACTTTGCTCCCAAACGCGTCATCAACAACATTCCTGACGAAGCCTTGTTGGCCATATTCTTCAGAAGCCATGACAACCGAGTAACGCTGGCACGATGGTTCTCCGATAACGGCAAGAAATTTACAGGCCTTTATGAGCTGCATCCCTCCATGGTTGAAAGAGTGACGCGCAGGGAGCTTGTCGAAGAAACCAGGCTCAGCGATAAACTTCTTGGCATCATAGAGGAAGAGGAGCTTGACCATCTTGCTGAGAACATGGAGTTCCTCAAGCGATGTGCCTCACAGAATTTTTACCAATCCATTTCTGAGCCATTGCGTGACACCCTCGATTTGGCGCTGAATCTTCTCCTGGCCCTACCTGGCACTGAGCGATTCACCTCCGTGTTTTTGGCATCCTACCCTTGGCTTGCAGTCAATCAGCCTGCCGTCGAACCTATGGACGTCGAGGATGATGTGCAGAAGGCCTTGGAGAACGAACAGGAGGCAGATCCCAAGCCTTTCGATCAAAGTGCTTTCCGAGAATTCGTTCAGCATCATGCCAGGGCGCTGTTCAATAATGCCCGACCAGGTGATAACCCTTGGGGCATTGTGAATTATCATGAACACTTCACTCAGAAAACTATCCTGTCCGAAAATTACCGACGTGAATCGGAAAATTTCTTCAATGCAACTTTCGCTAAAGAACATGAGGGGGTGATAGAAGGGTTTAGTCGCATCTTCACCACTGCCAATAACTACAAAGTATTCGATACACTCAATGCCTGGAAGGTTGCAGAGGAAAAGGTTGTAGTCACCTATGATATTCCCGTTATTAGCGTTTCTAGTGAAAAAGATATTCATGCTATCGGGTTTTTTCTGCAGCGCCGAAACGGATGCCTCTCTGAGAACTTTGAATTTCTTCGGGAGTTTCAGCGTTCTTTAAAAAAGATGGGTAAGGACGTTAGCCGTCTCACAGAAATGACGATCAATCAGACAGGATCGTTGGACGAAATCCTTGAGTTGACGCAATCAATAGCGGCCACGAAAGGCAAGTGCATGGCTGATGCCGAGGCCTTCCTAGAGATCGTTGGCGAGTACCTAGATGCTTTTCGGGAGGTGTGTGCCGCGCTAAACAAGCAAGTGGTCGAAGGTGCGCCCGTCGAGAAGTCAACCGAGGTACTCAACCTGGAGCAGATGCTGGCAGAGACCACTGGGAAGCTTAAGGAGTCTGAAGCCTCGGTGAGCCTGTTGAATGATCAGCTCAAGCAAGCCTACCTGAGCCTGGAGAGTGAAAAGGATCGCAGGGTTCATCAGGAGGCACAAACCGATAGCCTGAAAACCGCTCTGCATGAAGCGCGTTCGGAGCTGCAGGCGCGAGCGGCGCTCGAAGGTGCACAAGCCCCTGCGGCCCAAGCGGACGCTGATTTATCGCTAGTCCTGGGGTTGCTCAAGGGGGACATCAAAAGGACGCCGTTGATGATTCTGGAGACCTTTTCGGCCATTTATCCTGACCGCCTGGTGATTTTGGATTCCGCCCGCAAATCTGCACTGGCGGCTGACAACTTCAATCTCCCCGATCGACTGGCCCAGCTGCTCGATACCCTGATCAATCCCTACCTGGACAGCATTCGAAGCGGCCAGCCGGATGCCAAAGCCAGGACGGTGCTTCCACAGAGTTATGCCGCCAAGGAGTCCGACACTGTAATGAAGTCGCCACGGCTCCGGGCTATGCGAGAATTTACCTATGAGGGTGAACCGCAGCTGTTCATTCAGCACGTCGGTGTGGGCCGCAATTACGGTACGCAACACTCTCTGAGAATCTACTTTCGGGTTATCAATGAAAAGCTGGTCATCGCGTACTGTGGCGAGCACCTGGAGAACGCAAGTACCAATTGAACGGCTAGCCCCCGAGAGGGGGCTACAACCCCAGATCCGCCATCAGTACATCTTGCATCAGCCGTTTGGATGCAGCGCGATCGTCCAGGAGGTTCAGCTCGTTCAACTTGTACATCCTGTCTTTTTCTTTGGGGTATTGCGCCGCGAAATGCCGCAGCACCTCTTTCTTGAGGCCCTCATCAAGCATCACCTGCACCCAGGCCTTTTCATCGGGCAGGAGCCGATTGAGCTCGTGCATCTTCATCACGGTGCGCAACGCTTCATCGCCCAAGCGCAGGGCTGACAACCTCTCCGTGATCGCTTCAATATCCAGCCCCACGACCATGTCGGGTAGGGACAGCAGTCGCGCTATGGTGTGGATGGGTTGGTCATTGTCTTCAGCTTCCAGGTGGCTGGCCAGATCGACAGCCATGGTGAGGTAGGCTTCGAGGTATCGCGGATCAGGCCGATAGCTCAGCACCTTCTCGGTAATGCGCGTTAACGCCTGACGCTTGTCATGGATCCCGTCCACGTAGGCCTTGGCAGGCCCGTTCTTTCCATAGATGGCATTGGCCACATGCACATCACGATGTCTTAGCCAGTCAGTCCGCCTCAGAATGTCCTCCATTGCCGTGCCCATCGACCGGTGCTCGATACCGCTCGCGACCAGGAGTTCAGGACATTCCTTAGCAAGTTGCGTGATCACCCGGCTGCCACGAAAATGATGAAGGGCAAGTGCTCTTTCCAGGGAGGGCTTCATTACTCCCAGTAGATCCGGATCCACCAGGTAGGCACTCAGCAATTGCTTGAGCTGGTACCCTGGTGCCGAATGCTCCAGTTGCCAACCCCAACCTTCACTCCACTGCGGGGCTACGTGCTTGACTTCGCCAAACAAGACTTCTGCGTTCTTGCGCCCCTGCCAGTCAGCAAAGGTGCCCCCGCGCTCGCAATGAGTGGCTAACTCCTCCTGCGCCCGCGTCTTGATGTGGCTGATCAAGGCGTGGTCAAAGATGCGGTATCGACTCAGAAACTGCAGGTGCTTGGCAAACCCTTCGACACTGCTGTCAGTCAGGTTGCTTCTGAGCTGCTCGGCAATCAGTCGGGCCGCCATCATGGCGCTGTAGGCGTAGTCCGGTGATCCCGCCATTTGACGAATGGATTCGAACACCCCGTCCATTTCCGCTTGGCCGGAGGCTGTCTGCAGTCCATCGGCGGGAAAGCCCCTGAGATAGCTCTTCAGCTGGTATTCAAAAATAGACCTTCCCTCGAAGGGGAAGTGAAAGGGCAGGGTGGTCATGAAGCAGGCACTCCAAGCATTTTTCCCATATTAACGGTTAAGGTTAAAAAAATACAATTTCAGGTATTGACGTCAGGCAATAAATACGTAAAATGAAGGCTCAAGGGGTCGATTAGGATTCGACGCCGGCTTTAGAACCTTAGGTGCATGCCGAGTTGGTAACAGAACTCGTAAATCCACTGTTGCAACTTCTTATAGTTGCCAATGACAATGCCTTCGAGGGCGCACGTCTCGCTGCTTAACTGCAGCTGAAACGCCCTTCTGGTCACTTCGGTGCCAGCGATCATTAGAGGATGCCTGTAAACTCGAAATGATTGTCATGCAGAACAGGATCGTCGTGTAGCACGTTGTGGGCGTAGCGACTAAAAACTACACAACTCGTCCAAAACACCCTGCCGATCGGGCGGTTACGGATTAACATAATAGACACGGCTAAGCATGTAGTTGACCGAAGGCAATGGGCTGGCGGACAGGGGTTCAAATCCCCTCGACTCCACCAATACAGGGAAAAAGGCATTTATCGAACCCCGGTAAATGCCTTTTTCTGCTCTGAAATAAGCATATCTCGTACATTGTGACTTATTGACTCCCCACGCCCTTTTGTTATTATTCAGTATTATTGTTTGCACTCTCACCATTTCCAGTTTGTGTCCTGGCTCCGGTTTTCTGCCGATGAAGGCCTCTTGGCACCGCTGATTGAGAAGGATTCATCGCATGTCCAAGAATCAGGAAAAGGTCATCGTTCAGAACCGCAAGGCTCGCCATGACTACGCCATCGAAAAGCCCATCGAAGCCGGTATCGCCCTGGAGGGGTGGGAGGTCAAGAGCTTGCGTGCCGGCAAAGCCCAGCTCACGGACAGCTATATTGTGTTCAAAAACGGGGAGGCGTTCGTTCTCGGTCTGAACATCCAGCCCCTCCTGAGCGCCAGCACGCATGTGGTGCCCGATCCTCTGCGCACCCGCAAGCTGCTGCTAAGCCGCAAGGAGCTCGATGCCCTGTCTGAAGCCGTCAGTCAGAAAGGCTTCACCTGCCTTGCGCTGTCCTTGCAGTGGAACAAGCACCTGGTCAAATGCTCCGTGGCCCTGGCCAAAGGCAAGAAAAACTACGAGAAGCGTGACAGCGAGAAAGCTCGCGAGGCTTCCCGTCAGATCCAGCAGGCGTTCAAGAATAATCGTTGAACGCCCAGCGGCGTTTAAAGCCCCAGGTCGTCTTCCAGGGCGTCGACGCCCCCAACAGCCAGGTGGCGATAGAGATCGATGTCGAAATGCTTTTTGACCACCCTGGTAGTTTCCAGGTCTTCAAAATCTTGGTTGAGGATCTCAACCAGCGCTTCTTTTTGCTGGTCGGTCGCCGTTTTCCAGATGTGACTGGTCGCTTGTGCTTTCATGTGGTTCAAGCAGGATTTGTTATGCGTGCAGGTGGTGTAGCTATAGTCATCGTGCTTGTGGAAGTCGTAAACCATGATCGCCTGGATCATGAGCCGGCAATCATTCTGCACCGCTGCGCTGTCGGTGGAACTGTAGCCTAACATCGACTGCAGGAACAGCTCCTTAGGCTCCAGGCCCTTGAGCCTGGCGCCCAGTGCATCCAGCTTTAGAAAATGGTCGAGATCACCTGGGGCAGGGGATCTGAGAATCTCCCTGATATTGGCGTCGAACCACTGGTGAAGTCCATTTTCTTTCAGCAGGGCCGCCAGGCTCGCACCCTCCCAGGTGGGCATCCTCCAATCGGGGTGCTCTTTCTCTACCTCCACCAGCAGCTCCACCCAAGGCGCCGGGCTTGCTCTGCCGGCTGCGTGATCACTGGCCATGCTGCCCACCATTTCCAGGATCAGGCTCTTCTGCTGGGGCTCCTCTAGCAAGCGGAACAGGTCGAGGAGATTTCCCTCGCGCAGTAGTCCGTGGCTACAGTGGGGGCGACCCTGCCGGTAAAAATTGGTCAGGAAGAAGTGGGCATTGTGAATCTGGCCGCCCGAGCAGGCTTTTTCCGCAAATTTCGTGGCCAGGTGGTGGTCGGTAATGGTGACAGCATCTTCATGCTCTACGCTCAATCGCGGCAGCAGCCAAAGCCCGATCTCCCTGTTCGCCTCCACATCCAGGAGGTAGTAGGTGTAAGCCCTTTCCGTGTGTTGAGCCAACCAGGCCAGCCCGCTGATGTCGTTGTCCGCCACCAACTGCTGCAGCTCAAGCTGGATCTCGTGAGAAACCTCCTGCAGCAATTTGAGGTTGTGTTGCCCGAGGGCCAACGACAAATTGTCGGCCAGCACCTGTAGCTGCGGCTTTGGATGGGTATTGGTCAGGTCAAAGTCCAAGATCTGTCTCCAGGCAGTGGCTGCGAGCTGCGTCAATTTCTCTAAAGAGGTCAGGTGGCAAAATATCCTGTACGTCCAGTGCATTTTCCAGTGTGGGGAAATCTCTGTTCAGCAAGGCAATCAAGGGTAATGGGTTGCGTGTTTTCACCGAAGGCCACAGGTGGGCCGCGACTTCAGCAGCGTCGCTCCGCGCCCAGACGTCCTTCGGTTTACCCACTGTTGCGCCATAGTCGGCCTGGCTGTGGTAGTCGTGCACCTGGATCGCCAGTTTCAGCGCGTCTCCACTGGCGCTGTTCGGCTTCAGCTCGTCCAGGAGTGATCGCTTCCTTTCAGCATCAAACCGCTCGCCCAAAGCTTCAAGCTTGGCCAAATGATCGAGGTCGTTTTTGGCCGGTGTGTAGAGGATGGTTTCTTGCAGTGTCTGCAACAGCGTTTTGAGTCCAAATTGCAGCGCGGCGACAGCAAGGTCGGCGCCCAGACGGAGGTCTTGAGCCAGGTCTGCCAGTTCAAGCTCGTGCACGAGGGCGAACTCGACCCAGCACGCTTCAGGTGTGGTTCGAGTATTCGCGTGGGCGGCCAGGGCCGACGCAAAGGCGCCAAGAAAATCGCGCCCCCTTCGTTGCCACTGCCGTTCCAGTGCGTGCCTGTCGAGCAGGTTGTGGCACGCTGTGGGGCGACGTTGTTGCGCAAATCCTTTCAGCAATGCCTCGATCTCCTCATCACCCATAACCTTACGGGCGCACAGGGCGGCCACCTGGTTGTGCCGAACCTTGAGGCAGTCCCCTGCGCTGAGTTTGAAATGCGGGGCAAGCAGTAAACCCATCGCCAGACTGCTGTGTCGATGGGTTAGGTAGCGAATGCCTAGGAAACTCAGTGATTGCAGGTAGGCAGCAATCTCGGTGTAATTGCGAGCGCTCACCAGGCTGGCAAGCTGTTCGTCGCAGGCGCTGAGGATGGCGGGGATTGAGCCGGTATCATGGGCGCAAATCGCTTTGTTGAAGGCGGTGAGGGTGGTGTGCATGCGCAAAACTCGTGCTCAGATCACCCTCAGTATAGCCATGGGCAACGCTCAATTACACCCACTGAATGCGCGGCTGTCAAAATACTCACCATCCGAGAAATAGTATTTCCAGATGATCTGGCCGCCCGTGCGCAAGTAATATTGCTCGATCCCCTGGCTGACACCACAGGTCATTTGCTTGGCATATTGATCTAGGGTGGCGCTCAGCTCTCGCGCCTCAGCAGGGGTTTCGATGAGCTGTTCACGGGTTTGCGTGAGCAACACCGAGGCCACGGAAATGTCCTGCTGGATGTTAAAGTCAGTGAGGGTGATTGCAGGCGTCAGCTTCATCGGCAGGATCTTGGCGTAAAAATCCTTGAGAGTTTGGGTTACGCAACTGTTCGACGCCGCGCATTCCTTGCCGATGATGGCCGAGTCATCGGCATTCGCCGAAAGGCACGCCGCCATCGAGAGCGCGATGAGGGGCAACTTGAAATGCATCTTCATTTGTTCACACCGAAAATGTTTTTCGGATAATACCAATATTGAGTCGGCATAGCCACTCAAGCCGCATTCAAAGGGCGTCACGCTGCAGCATTGGCCTTCCTAGTCGAGGAGCTCCAATTCCATAATAAGGGGAGAAAACAACACAGGTAGGCGATCATGACCCCTGACGAACTGCTGCATAAAATCCATTCGGGTGAATACCGCCTGGCCTTTCACGGCACAGCCCAGCTCATTCATGCATTCACCGAACGGGGCGTGGGGAGAGGAGCGGATCGTAATTCCGCACTGGGCCTGTTTCTGTCTGAAATTCCAGACAGCGCTGCCGACTACGCCCAAATGGCTTACGAGGCGGGTGAGGGGGATGCTGCGCGGGTGTACGTGGTAGCCGTTCCTTGCGCCAAAGCTTATCAAACCACTGACTACGAACGTTTCTTTGGAGTTGATGGCGATCATGTACCCACCCGAACCTTTGCCGACTTCTCGGCCTGGCGTCGCCAGCTCTTGAATGATGGCTACGACCTGATCGAATTCGAAGGGGTTGGGGATGTCATCAACGTGTGCCTGGCGCCCCAGCGAGCCATTGTCGTGGCCTGCCTGGACTACGAACAAGCCATCGAGCTTGAGGGGGAGGGTGTTCAACTGTTTGACAGCGAATCGATTTATCGTCACTTGATCGAGTGCCTTCCCAACGAGCGCATCATGCCCCAAACTCCCAGGACTGCACCAAGCGAGGGTCTGCAACCATGAATATCTCCACCAAATTTCCTTCTGCCGCTGCCAAATACCTCAAGGGCAGTGGCTTTGTTGCCGAGCTGGTGGAGAAACACGCCGATGCACTGCTTGAGTTCAGGGTGGTGTCGGAGCTGGAGCTTGGCGCGCCAACGTTCCGCAGAACAAAGCGGGGCGAGGATCAGCTGGCGCCAGTGGCCGAGGTCTTCATCAAGGTGGCGTGCGCCTGGCCACCCGAGCCGCAGCTGTTCGGCGTCGACCTGGTTGGGCGTTTTGATGGGGTGCTCATCGAGTTGCTCGATCGTGACCAGTGGCGCAATAACTTCCATCAAGTGCCAGAATCCCACCGCACCGAGGCGCTGATTGTACATGGCATCAGAATCAGAGCCATTTCGCCCTCGCAGGTTGATCCCAAGGACATAACCGACTCCTTGATGCGCCAGGTGGTGGGCCTGTACCCAGACATCATCCTGGGGAGGGCCAACAGCAACGGCTTTTCCATCGCCCCCCTGGATATCCTGCTGAGCGCCTGCGGGATCCGAGGAGAATTGCTCAGCCAAATTGATGAGAGCTGCTATACCGAAGCACTGATCGACACTGCGATCAAAAGATCCCCCTTGGCGCTGAAAGGTCTGCCTGCGCGCTTCGTAACTGCAGAGCGCTGCCTGAGCATCGCCAAATTGCACGGCCACCTGGAGTACGTGCCACAATCGCTGATGACAGCGGAAATGGTTATCGCCGGGCTGAGTCGAAGCTCGAAAAACGACAGATTCGTGCCTGCTGAATTGCGGACTGAAGCGGTGTATTTGGAGGCCATACGCAACAACGCTGATGTGGTGAATGCGCTTCCATCTGAGCTGAAGACCTTGTCCTTCTATCGCCAGGCAATCGCTAGCAACCCGAAGACGCTTTACGAGTTGCGCCGAGAAGCGATCCCTGAAGAAATGATCATCGAGGCCGTGGATCGCAACGTTACGGTTGTCAGAAACCTGAGCAACAGCCAGCTGACGCCAGGGGTTGTTGAGTTCGTTGTGGAGAAAAGACCCGAGGCGCTCATGCTGCTCCCCGCCGAGAAGCGAACCCCCGAGCTGACCATCAAGGCGCTATTGGGCGGCTGGGCATTCGCCGCCCTCCTGCTCAAGCGTGAAAACTGCTCGCCAGAATTACTCCTCGACGCAGTGCGCCAGGACTACAAGTGCTGCCACTGTTGCCCAAGGAACTGGTAACCGAAGAACTGGAGCTGGAGGCCTTGCGCCAGAATGGCGCGCTGCTCAAGCTCGTGAACGCGGATTGCCGCACCTACGACCGCTGCCTGGCAGCGCTTACCCAAGGTGTGGATGCACTGCCCTTCATCCCGGACGACCTGCTGGAGTCCCAGGCTTTCCAGCGGGATGCGGCCAGGCAGAATGGACAGATTCACAAGCTTTGGGGCCATGTGTGTCGTGATGATGCAGGCACATCCCTGGGGCTTTAGGTCTGAGAAACCAAACCTTTTAATATCGAGCCATGGTTCGGCCAATTGCCGGCAGACCTGGCTCGATTTTGCGTGTCGCTGTCACCCATCTCTCAGGTAAGGGTTGATTTTGCGGTTGCCTATCAGCGGAGAATAGAAAAAAGAGTTTCTGCCATGCCTCAAGCATACCGCCTCCTCACCTACAACCTCGACCTCCTATGCGTTGAGTCCCCTGTTGCCAAAAACCCCGTGGACGTCACGATCGGCAGGGTGTTCAGTTATCCCGATGGCATTCTCCTGGCCCGCGATCCGAATGCCGAGCTCTCTCCTCGTGGCGATGCAAGCCTGCCCCAGGTTCGCCTGACGTTCGATTATCAGGTCAGTGACCTGTATACGAAAGGTCAGGAGGCCGAGGAAAGCTTTCTCCTGAGAAGCGCCACTCTAAGGGCAATCGAATTCGTCGACCCCGACGTCCAGCATCGATTTGGCCATCTACTGGCCCCGCACATCGCGCAGGAGCGTCGCACCGCCAGCCGAGGTGAATGCCTGCAGGATCTCAAGGGAAGACGCCTCTATGGCGTCATGCGGGCCATGGATGCCAGATCACGGCTTGCTCATGCGATGGACTATGTGTATTTGACTGACCCGGTCTCCCTGAAGTCGGTGGCGGCAGCGGTGGTGCGCTCCTACGAGACGGGTGACGCGCCCAGGAACAACCTGGAAAGGATGCTCGCCAAAACTCTTGAGCATGCTGTGACCACGGCGATCTACGAGGAGCTGCCCCAGCACGTCACTGCGGCCATGGCACCGAGCGCCCATCTCTTCCGGGCGACAAACGAAGGCGAGTACTTCTATGACGCTCCCCGGCCCCTGAAAATGAAGCCTCTGATCTGTGTGAGTCAGCATGGCGAAGTGTCTTTGCCGGCACCTGAGGCAAAGGTCGACCACGAAGCGTTGGGAGGCGTGCCAGCGCGCTGACAAGCGCTCTCTGGCGTTGCTTTGCAGCGATCTTCGCCCTCTAGGCCCGGAGGTGTTTTCTCATATTTGCGGCGGAGAGGCTCAGCTGGGCGCTGGGCAGCAGCCCTTCGTCGTCGACGCTGTCCACGATGGCATCTTCAATCATGGTGCCAAGGCTGCGCATGTTGCCCCCGTTGTTCAGGTAATCCAGCACCAGGCGGCAGCAGAGATCATCCGGCGTGGACAGTCGCGAGGATTCGATATCCAGCCGCTTCAGCGCCTCGGCAATGATATCGTCCACAAAGCGACGCTCGCGGTAGTGCTTGATGGGCTCGACGTTGAAAATCGTCAGGCGCGTCAGCAGGAAGCTGTCCAGGTTGTTGATGTGGTTGGCGGTGAAGAACCAGTTGAGCTTGGACAGATCCATCGTCTCGTTTGTAAAGGCGTCCACAAATTCGGCAGACTCATCGGCATCCAGCAGCTGCAGTAGAACGGCTACCGGATCAAGACCATTATTCCCTGTCATTTTCAATTGTGAGAGCTCATTGAACACGACCATGCTGTTGGCAACAGTGGTCTTTCGCAAATGCTTGCTCACACGGCCTGGCTGACCTGTTCCCCAAGTGGATTGCAGGCCCGCCAATGCAGAGCCGCAGGTAATTTGACTTGCGTGAATGTCCAGCGCCGGGAGCCCGAGGGCTTCCTTCAGGGCCTTGAGGTAGAAGGTTTTGCCAATCCCCGAAGGGCCCTTGATCAGAATTGGCCCAGTATGGAACGGCTTGTTCAGTTTGATGGCAAACACCAGCTTGCGCCGCAGGTAATCGTTGACCTCCTTGAAGTGTGGGAATCTCAGGTTGAGTTCATCCAACATCTCAAGGTGTTTGGCTGTGCCGTGCAGCAGGTAGGTTTGCACCGGCTCGGACGGCTTATCGACATCGCGTACCTCGCAAGGGAGGTTCATCATCTTGAAGGGGTGGCGAAGATTGTCATTGGCACTCAAGCCTATCAGCTGGTTGAACCCTGCTTGAAACGCCTGGTATTCCTCGGGCATTGACGTTGTTGGGGCAAGCAAGGCATTGATGATCTGCTTGTCTTCCACGCCTGCCAGAAGGTGCCTGGCCCACAGGTAGTCAACACAACCATGGAAGGTTGTTTCAGGCGAGATGAAGTCAGCGGCAGTGATCATCATCATGGCTTCTTTGACGATGGCGTACACATGCTGGGTTTTGAGTAGGGGGATGAGGAAGAGCTCCCGTCTGGCTTGCATCACCCCCTTGACCATCGTAGTCTCTAGTAGCCCAACCCGCGCCTGATCAATTGTTGCTGGAGCGTGGAGCAAAGAGGTAATTGCCCGCTCAATCCGGGCATCTCGATCTTCCAGGAGTTCTGGGTAGAGCTGGAAGCACAGGCGAGAGACCCAGGCCTGAATGAAAATGGCAAGCACCGTGTGGTCGACAGCCTTGGGAATGGCCTGCACATCCAGATACAGGTTTGGATTGTCCTGGCAGAAGTGAACCCAGTGTTTTTTCGGTAAATCTGCCTTCGCTGCCCCCAGGAAGATGTTCAAAATGTTCGGGGATGGCGTTTTCATTGGCCATGGATGGGGTTTTACTTCCTCCCAATACCTGGCGACCGTAATCATGGCCTGCAGGAAACGGTCAAGCCTAAACCTCATCGTGTGAAAATTTATGGCCTGCGGGAAGTGATGGGCAGCGTGCACCACCGTATCAGCAATGTCAGCCCTCAGGTTGAATTGAGCGACTGCAGCCCGAACCTGAGAAGGACTGAGGTGCGCGACCCCGTTTCCAACGATGTCGTCTTCGAGCATGATGGACGGTGTGATTCCCAGTGTGGCACACAGCGCAAGCCATAACGCATGACTGGGCTCCTCAGCTGGAAGATCGCCAGCATCTTCATCCAGGGCACCATCAAAGACGAACCCATCGTCGATTGATCCAAGCGATTCTTCGAGGGTCTCGTCAAACACAGCCCCGCTATCAGGAGCATTCAAAGCGATCACCTCCGATCGAAACGCCACTGCTGGTGTCCTGAACCCACGTACAGGCGGAAGGGCTTTGATCGGGGCGGAGCCGACGCTTTTTCGCGGTAGCGAAAGCTGCTCTGAATCGACCAAGGCTTGTTGGCCAACAGTTTTGAAACGAGGCGGGAGCGGCGGCAACTCGGACATGGTTAGGATCCTCCTTTAGCGATCCTACCAAGCCTTGTCACAATGTCAATATATGCGTTAATCGACCTTGGTGGATTTTTGCGTTTGCCGCACGTAAGTGTTGAAAGTGCTGGCAGCAAAAAAACCAACGTCCGTTGCGTAGGGCATCAACTCATGCCGTTCGCACCAATCCTTTTCAGCCTGGAGGTTCAGACTGAATAATGCGTCGACGGAGTTCGTGCTCGCGCAGACGAACATTTCAAGCCATTTGTTCTTGTTCAGCAGGTTCCCCACACAGGTGATGTGGTGTTCCTGGTCGTCACTGAGGACGTGGCATTCGCCCCACATGACGATTACCCGCTCCCATTCGGCCAGGTCGGCGAGCGTGGCCACGCGCTTCTTGATCTCCATGGCCTCCTCATCATCTTGGTCGCCAGGCTCGGTAACCAATGAAAAAATGAACACCGGGATTGCCCTGCCCGCGTTATCGGCTGCGTAAAAGCTGACGTCATACGGGGTATGGTGGGGCACGAAGGTCGAAACATCAATGCGCCAGCCCATGGCCTGGGCAAAATCGAGGTAGCGCTTGGGATCGACTTGGCGGTGCAGGCTTGCGCTGGCTTCCATAAGCTCGAACAGCTCGCCAAGCTCTTCGTCCATGTCGCCGACAGGGTCAGTGATCTCCTTCAGCAAGTCTGGCAATGTGGTACGCATTTTTGAGCACTTGTCATTGATCGTCTCCAGCTTGAGAACGCTCATGGTTTCCAGAAAGCTCTCCAGAAAATGGTCGCAGAGCCGGCACTGGCGCCTGAGCACTCTTTGCTGCCTGACGTTGATTTGCTCCAGCGATTTTGCACTCATGGAGCGAAGCTGATCAGCGGTCAGCACACAAAACGGCGTGGACGTCGATTGGTCGCTAACGGCATTGGCCAATTCCTCCCAATCATGGAACCCGCAGATCTGGGCCAGAAGCTGAGCGGTTTCCATTGGTGTGATTTCCAGGAAGGCCCAGGCCTGATTGATCCAATTGAACGCGGCAGTATGCGAGTGGGGGATGAGCTTCATGGGGCACCTTCTTGGAAAGGTTGTGGTTGCGTAGCCAGCCTCAAGTGTAGAATACCGACCTCAATTGGCTAGTGAGGCTGTGCTGATGCATACAGAGCTGAAGGAACTGCTCAGGCCCAAGACGTTGAGCAGGGTCTACGACACCGTGGCTGCGGTGGGCATCAGCGTACAGGCCTGGCATAACGTCTCCCCCAAGATTACGCCGCCCGCCAATCCAAAATTCTGTTACCGCTGGGCGTTCGAAGGTGGCTCAAAAGTTCTGCTGTTCTTGTGGTTCGCGGAGCTTACCTTCACGGACTCCGGGGTTGAATACCTCGGGAATGCTCGGCAAGCCAGGAATCGGTGGGAGGAGCGGGCCAACGATGCAAGGGACGCCTCGGTCAAGCAGCGGCTGAACAAATGGCGGGACAGCGCCGAGGAAATGGACAATATCCTCAAGCTTTGCAAATGGGAGGGGCGAGAGGTGCGTATTGCCCTGGTGGATACCAAGCAGCGCGTGTTTGACGAAGACAATCGAGCCTCGGCAGATTACCGCGCCCTCGATCCGGAGCCTTGGCACCTGGTGCATTACGAGATGCAGGATGGAAGCTTCCATGTGCGAAGAGGCCCAGCCCCTATCGTCGCTGTCACAGCCGACTCACCTGCCGAAGATGTGACGGCACTGCACGCTGATCACGACCCGGTCGAGCCGTCGATGCCGCAGATCACCCCGTTTGGCTATGGGGTCGGAGTCGTCGATCAATTTGTGGGTGCCGAGCAGCCGCTGCAAAAAATCGTCCAGGGACTGGCGTGGGAGCGATCGGCGGTGGTGCGCCAGCGGGTGCTTGCCCGCTCGGGCGGTTTCTGCGAGTACTGCGCGGAGCGGGGATTTCTCAAGGCAAATGGTGACATCTACCTGGAGACGCACCATATTGTCGCGTTGTGCGAAGGGGGTGCAGATACCGAGGCCAACGTCATCGCCCTGTGCCCCAATCACCACCGCGAGGCGCATTATGGGGCCCGCTGCGCGCAATTGAAGGCGGCACTCCAGCTGATCATCACTGAAAAACTAGCCGCCATATCAGGCTCCGCCGTTGCCAGTGTTTGAGGCGTTTGCAATCCGCCAGGTGGCGTAGGCACGTTCAAGTGCTTGTGCGTCGCTGAGCGCGTTGTGGGCGCTATGGGAAGGCATCAGTCGCAGCACCTCGGCGGCAGCGTTAGGGCCAATCCAGGCTTCGAGGGGCTTGAGATCCAATTGGGCTTCCACACCGGCAGCCTCAAAAAGCATGTCGAGCCAGAAGGCATCCACCGGGTTGCTGGAGCAAAGCGCTTTGCCGTGGTACCGTTGATTGAGCCTGATTGCCAGCTCATGCGGTGCAGTCCCCTCTGCCATCAGTTGTTCGCTGGTGATCCTGTGCATATCCTGGGCATCGTAAGACCAGTACGTCCAGTACGGCATGGGCTGGATAAGCGCGGTGAAATGCCAGGTGCAATCGCAGATGGCCACGGCAATAGGATAGCTCTCCGGATGGATTCCAGAGGCCCCGAAGTCAATGAAATGCACGGGCTGTGGTGTTGGCATCATTACTCCCTCCATCCTGGTGAACCGCGCTGAGTGGTCAGGTTACTGCCGGCAGCATGATTGACAGGCGTTCAGTTCTCAAGGAAATTGAATATTAAATCTACGACGAGAAGCGTGATGAGCTGCTATTGCGAATGCCCCCAGTGCGGTGGCAATGATGAGATGGCCATGTGCGAGAATGGCTACCTGCGCGCCCAGATCGCGGCAGGAAAGTCTGCGAAGGTGGGCGACTTTCTGCTGTGGCTCTCGGCTTCCGTGTTTTTGGTGTGTGTCCTGTTTACGAACTTGGGCCTCATGGTCGAGACGATCAAGTCGTTGACCACGGACTCCTTCTGAGTCGCCGAAGTCCTGGCCAGGGGACTTCAACTCCTCAGATCGAGGGATCGCCGGGCAGCCAGATATTCCTGGCAGACGGTTGTTTCAAATTTTCGATGGCCAGCTCACGCTGTTGTTTCGGCGACGGGAAATCACGCTGATCAAGCGGAATGTCGGCGGCCCTGACTCGATCGTAGCTGTCGATGATTTTCGGGTTGAAAATCACCCCCCAAAACTCATCGCGGCCTCGGGCGCGTTCATAGGCCCAATCGATGCCCTGACCGGCGTAGAATTCCGCCAATGCTTCACCCTTGCTACCCAGGGCAAGGTTGCCGTTCACACACATCACCAGCAGCGTCTCGGCATGGACATGGTGCGTATCGTTCCCCAGCAGAACCCGGCTGTCTAGCTGGACTCTGTTGGCTCTGACCAGCAGGCGCTCCAGAACCTCTTCCTGCTTGGACTTGGCGATCACGGTGATGACGAAATCCATGGCATCGGAGAGGGATAGCGCGGTGTCCTGGAGGGCCAGGCGTGGGGTCATGACAATCCGTCGCACACCGCCACCCTGTTTGGCGTACTCGGCTGCCGTATCAAACCAGGTCGTCACGTGCAGGCCGGGCCCATTCCCATCGCGGCCCTTTTTGGGGCCGTGGATGCGAGGTTCACCTTCCCAGCGGCGGGAACCATGCCAAAAGTTGTATGTGATGCTCATCAAAATAGCTCCGAGAAACCCCTACCTTCAGGTGGGGGAGGAAAGGAGCGCGGCTTAGCCGCACGGCCTGTACATATATACAGATTAATGGCATCCTCTGCTCATGAGCAAACGCGCCTACAAATTCAGGTTTTATCCTACCAAAGAGCAGAAGCTGCTGATGGAGAAAACCTTCGGCTGCGTGCGCTTCGTCTACAACCACATCCTGGACTTTCGCTCCAAGGCCTACGCTGACGACAAGGTGAGAATTGGCTTTAAAGAGGCCAATGCAGCACTCACCCTGTTGAAGAAAGATCCTGAAAGGGCCTGGCTCAACGAGGTGTCGTGCGTACCGCTGCAGCAGGTGCTGCGCCATCAGCAAACGGCCTTTATCAATTTTTTCGAAAAGCGGGCGGGCTACCCCTCGTTCAAGAAAAAGCACCATCGGCAGTCAGCTGAATTTACTCGCAGCGCTTTCAAGTATGTCGGTGGCCAGCTATTCCTGGCCAAGAGCAAGGTTCCGCTGGACGTGCGTTGGAGCCGCGATTTGCCCAGTGATCCTTCAACGGTGACTGTTTCCAGGGATTGGGCAGGGCGCTATTTCGTTTCGTGCCTTTGTGAGTTTACCCCTGAAAAGCTCCCGGTCTCACCAGTTATGGTGGGCATCGACCTGGGCCTCACCAACCTCTTCACGCGCTGCAACGGGGAGAGGGAACCCAACCCTAGGCATACCGCGAAGTACGGTGCCAGGCTTGCCCTGTTGCAGCGGAGGCTGTCAAAAAAGAAGCTGGGCTCAGCCAATCGCCTCAAGGCCAAGCGTAAAGTCGCCAGGCTGCATGCAAAAATTTCAGACTCTCGCCAGGACAACCTTCACCAGGTGTCGCGCAGATTGATCAACGAAAACCAAGTGATCTGCGTCGAGTCACTGAAAGTGAAAAACATGGTCAAGAACCGCCGCCTGGCCAAGGCTATCAGCGATGCCGGCTGGGGTGAGCTGGTGCGCCAGCTCGACTACAAGGGGGAATGGGCTGGGCGTGAGGTGGTTAAGATCGACCAATGGTACCCGAGCAGCAAAACCTGTTCAGGCTGTGGCTATGTGCTGGAAAAACTCGCGCTCTCCGTTCGCAGCTGGACATGCCCAGTCTGCGGGGAAGAGCACAACCGCGACACCAATGCTGCAAAGAATATAAGAGCCGTGGGACTCACGGTGCTAGCCTGTGGAGAGCGTGTAAGACCAATGGCTAAAGTAGCCTGAGGCAGTGTTCCGTGAAGCAGGAATCCCCTTCCTTCCCGCCTATAGCGGCGATCGAAGATCGAGGTGGGGGAGGACGTCAACAGGGCTTTATTCTTTTGGGAATGCACTATTAACCCAGGGTGACGGCTGCGCAACACAGCCGTCAACACCACGCGGGATCAGAACGTGTCATGCCTGGCGCTGGCCCACAACTCACGATACTCCGTGTTCATGGAGTGGCCATTGAGTAGCTCTCCATGATGCAGGAACGGATAGAGGGCGGCATAGGTTACGATTTTGCTGTCCGAGACGCGCTTTTGAATGCGTTCGGCGGTCAACTCGTCACTGGAATCGATGCCCGCCGCTCCCAGGATCTCGGCCACGGACTGCAGCGTATTGCGCTGGAAGTTGGTGACCCGGTGGCTTCTGTCCTCCACATCCAGTGCTTTCTGCCGAATAGGATCTTGCGTGGCGATCCCGGTTGGGCAGCGATTGGAGCCACAGCTCTGGGCCTGAATGCAGCCAAGGCTGAACATGAAGCCGCGTGCAACGTTGAAGTAGTCGGCCCCCAAGGCGAGCAGGCGCACGATGTCAAAGCCGCTGATGATCTTGCCGCTGCAGCCCAGCTTGATCCGTTCGCGGATACCCGCGCCGCGCAGCAGATTGTGCATCAGGATCAGGCCATCACGCAGGGGCATACCCATGTTGTCGGAGAACTCTTCCGGCGCCGCGCCCGTACCACCTTCCGAGCCGTCGATGACTATGAAATCAGGGAAGATTTGAGCGTGCAACATCGCCTTGATCAGTGCGGCAGCTTCGATCGGACGACCGATGCACAGTTTGAACCCAACCGGCTTGCCACCTGACAGCTCACGCATCTGGCCAATAAATTCCATCATGCCAAGTGGCCCGCTAAAGGCACTGTGGGACGCCGGAGACACACAGTCGACACCGACTGGCACACCCCTGGCGGCTGCGATTTCCGGACTGACCTTGTGAGACGGTAGAATGCCGCCATGCCCCGGTTTCGCCCCTTGGCTGAGCTTAAGGAGGAGGGCTTTCACCTGGGGCTTGGTGGCATTGACCCTGAACAGCTCAGGGCTGAACGTGCCGTCTTCGTTCCGGCAGCCGAAGTAACCACTGCCGATTTCCCAGATGATGTCGCTGCCTTCAGCCTCGTGGTGGCGGGAAAGACCGCCTTCACCCGTGTCCAGGGCAAATCCCCCGCGCCTGGCGCCCCTGCCGAGCGCCCGGATGGCATTGGCGGAAAGGCTGCCAAAGGACATGGCACTGATGTTCATGAGGGAGGCTGAGTAGGGTTGAGTACACTCGGGGCCACCCAGGGTAATGCGCAGTTTTGTAGGGTCAACCGAAACCGGCGTGATCGAATGGCTGATGAACTCGTGATCCGAGCCGTACAGGTTGTCCAGGGTGCCGAAGGCTTTGTCGGCGGCAATGTTGCGAGCTCTGCGGTAGACCATGCTGCGCTGCGAACGAGAGAATGGCACCTTCTCATGGTCACCTTCAAAAAAGTACTGCCGTATTGCTGGTCTTAAATCTTCAAGCAGATACCGCATGTTCCCGATGATGGGGTAGTTGTGCCTCACCGCATGGGTCTTTTGGGACAAGTCGAGAATCCCAACGATAACTAGGATCAGCCAGGGCGCAATCGCCCAAGGGGTGATGAGGTCATGGAGGGCGGCATAAGTGGTGAGGATCAGGAGGAGGGTACACACGATCATCGCCCATGGCGAAGGATGGCATTGAACACGGCGAAAATCCTTGGATAATTGGAATTCGGCACGGCAATAATTCGTATCGGGAAAATGCAGTCGGAGTGAAAATTATTGCTGGTGCATAAAATCAATATAAGGCAAAATCGACGTTCTTTGAAGGCTGTGGACGCGACATTATGATTGAGAAAAATGACTACCGAGCCCTCCGCCAGCAAGCGGTACGCGAAGCCTATTGGGCCAACACGCCTAGTGAATCTTCAGACCTCTGGCCAGTCTCCGATGCGTTGAGTGAAGTGCTGGGGCAAGGCGATGTTTCCAGTGAACAGATCAAGGCCGTTATCCTGATCCTGCCGGACAAGATCTTTGCCCAGGCGATGACATGGGGCTTTTGTGACACAGAGGTGCGGGATCAAGTGCATGAGTTTATCGCTGCCAACCAGGAGCAGGTCATCTCTGCGACAGCCTCCGGCCAGGCAGTCGAAAAGCAAGCCACCCCTGCCGGCAAGACCATTCAGTGCTGGAGTTGCCGAAAGTCCCTGACACTGGCGCAGCGAGGCGAAGCCGATGGCCATTGCCCGCATTGCAGGGTCGAGATTGATCTTGATTGATCCAATGACGATACCGCCGTGCAGGCGGTTTCGGCATTGCTGTGTTTAGAATGCATGCCTGGCCAATGTCTGTTTACGCAGTTCGAGCTGCTCCGCCGTCACGAAGCGGCCCCGGAACAGGTTGAGGTTACCCCGGCTATAGCGACGAATCAGACTGACAGTGAGTTTCGCATCCAGCCCTCTGGCCTGAGCAGAGGGGATTTCGACCAAGCTGGGGAACAAAGCCGGGAGAATCTTTTTCTAGCGCATCCTGCAGAATTCCTTGTGTCGAATCATGCCCCAGTTAGCCTGGAGCAGGGCTAAAACCACGATGCGCTCAACGACCCAATTCCTGGTCGTGTTTTTTGCTCGAATCCTTTGAGTAAACCGAAAAATTCTTGTTGCTAGTTTTGAGGCCACCACCGCCAAAAGCCGCATTCAGGTCAATTTTTTCAATAACCGTGCCGGTGGTGGCTTCCTGACCCAGGCTTTCAGCAGCCGCCAGCATTTGACTGGTCTTTGCCTGGTAATCAGCGGCCAGCTGCTCCTTCACTTCACTAAATTGTTCAAACCAGGGCTCTGGCGTACCACCGGCTGCCACAACCTGCTGCTCAATGTCATAGCGAATCTGAACCTCTTCGCTCAATTCTTCGCCCTGGCTGACACTGCCCACGGCCATGTCGTACATGCGTTTCTGATCGAAGGCCTTTCTGTCCTCAGGCCAGGATTGGCGGTTTTTGCGATCCTCCATCCGGATTTCCTGCGTGAATTGATCCTTGACGCTGGCAACCCGTTCCTCCACTTCCTCCATCTTGACCTTCACGGCCCGTTCTTGAGACTCCTGAACGTAAACGTAGCTGTCATGCACCTGACTGATGACCATCAGGCCGGCATAGACCGGAGCAGCAACCGAAACCCCCACAGCCGTGCCGACCAAGCCTGCGACGTGCTTGCCGTTCAATGATGATTCAGTCCCGGCCCCAGCTGCTGATCCCGCTGCAGCCTGGGCACCCATACTCAGCACTTCAGTTTGAGGAGACATGACAATTTTCCCCAGCGTTGCGGCCACCTTGGTGCTGCGATCAAGCACGCCGTCGCCTTCCTCGATGCCCACAACGCTGTAGGCAACTGTAGAGGCCGCTTCCGAGGCGCTTTCCTTCTTGATGGGTTCAGCCGCCTGGGTGTCGAGGCTGACGCCTCCCAGCGCACAGGTGAAGGCCGCCGCCAGCGCCAGGCCACAGGCTTTACCCTTAGGCCCGGAGGTCTGAATCGCGGTGCTGGTGACACCCAGGCTTTCAAGCAGCCTTGATTTCCAGGGTTTTTGGGTCTCACTCATGTCCTTGCTCCTTGTAGACGTCGGCGGTAGCATTCGCCAGGCAGTCGATTTGTTCTTCTTGTTGGCTGGCTGGATCGACAGCGATGATAGGCAGTTTTTTCTGCGCCGCGTCCTTGCACATCTGTGAGACCCCCTCAATGATCACGGAGCCCTTTGGGCCGCTCAGGCGAATGTCGTCGCCTTCAAGCAGATAGTAAGCAGCCTGAATCGCCAGATCGCCCCCTTCGGCCAGTGAATCGGCACTTACGATCAGGCAAACAGCCTTGTTGTCATCGTTCAAACCAAGTCCGATGGCGTGGCTGCCGGTTTTGATCGTTTTCAATGGGCTGTTCATCAAATCTTTCCATGATTGGTAGGGGATTTGCTTCATTTTAGAGAATGCCTGGGAGCGAAGTCAAAACGCGACCTGCGTTTGTCAGGAAAAACTGCATTTCGAATTACCTATAAATTGAGTTGTGATATCGTGAGCAGTATCTTTGGAGGATTCAGATGCTTGCCAATCGAGTAAACCCCCAGCCCACCCCCTGGGAATGCCAGCAAAATTCAGCCATGGAATTTGATGCAGACGCGTTTGATCACGCGGTGCAGTTCATGCGGCGGTTTTCGAAAGCAGCGCCTGAAATCATCTCCAGGCCCAACCCTCAAAACGCCTTGCGTGCACCCATGCAGGCACACTACGAGTCAGAAGCCGGCTTCGCGTTGACTTCCGGGCTGGCCTCACTCGCCCCCTCCGCGATCGTGATGGTGCTTGAAGATGAATTGGGCATGCCTCACCACAGTTGCTTGCGACATCCCACCCAGGATCTGATGCTGGATGCCTCTGGGCTGCATGCACAACAGCAACTGCTTGATTACTGGTACATCAAGCTGGCAAAGCCAGCATTTACATTGTCGCTCAGGGTGGCATCGGCAAATGAAATCTGGCTCTATGGATGTTTTGATGACAAACGCCCTGAGGCTGTTATCAGTGATTTCGGGCGCCTCGTGCGCCAGGACTCAGTGCTGATAAGACCGCCGCACCGACCACCTCTTGTTGACGTCTAGCGCCTGACAGGGCGACAGCATCACGCTTCGACCCTCAACAAGCCAAGCATGTCGGCTAACCGATTATCGTGTATATTGTTGGAAATTTCACAGGTATGACCGCCTTGATCTTCCGGTTGCGAGTGGTCATCCCTAAAACAAGAAGACAGCCATGTCCAAGAATCGATTGCAGCCTCCTTCCAACCACGTTTTGAATTTCCGGGACGTGACGAAAGATCAGAACCCCTTTTTTCTCACCGATGATGATCTGATGGCGTCTGCGCTGGTCATTGGTGGAAGCTTTCACGATCGCGCCTCACTGGTAATTGCGCCCATCCTTGATCGATTGATGCAACTGGGGCATTCCGGGCTTCTGCTGGATTCCAGTTTGGCAAGTGTGAGTCGCTTGGTGGAGCGGCACAAGCAAAAGCTGGTGTTCATCGGTGTGTCTGATCAGGTACACCCGGTCAACCTGCTTGATGCGATCTCCCCCGAGGGCCTGCGGTCAATGCTTGGCAGCGTCATCGGCATGGAAGGGCTTGGGGGCGTCAATGATGCGATGCTGGTGTATGGCTACCTCAAGGAGTCGATGCGCGTCGCCCCAACGCTGGCAGACCTCTATGAAGCCTTGGCCAACCCTTCCCAGACAGTGGCAGCGATTGATCGGTACCTGCAGCATCAGGCGGCCACCCTCCCAGGCTTCATGGTCACTGAGGTTGCGATCAACCTCGCCGATCCGCAGGGCTTGTTGAATGTCCACGGGTCGTCTTACTCGGATAGGGTGGCGCAAGCGCCCGTCAACCGGCTGCTGCCCATCCTGAACGCCCTTCGCCCGTTCTGGGTGGATAGCCGGATCCGCAACAAGCTCTGTGCAGGTGGAAAGCCGTTGCCCCTGAAGCAGCTGGTTGTGGATCGCCAGAAGACCATTTGCCTGGATATGCCCAGCACCTTGTTCGGAGATGCATCAGGGCTGGTGGCGCAAGCCCTGACTGAGGCTTATCGGCAAATGGTGGCGGGACTGACTCCGGCTGAACACGCCGCAGCCCCCGGAGGCTCCAAATGGAAAAGCTTTTTCGTTGCTGATGAGGGTGCCGAGTACCTTCGGAAAGAGGATCTGGTCTGGTTTTCCGGCAGTCGATCCGGCGCGGCGATCAATGTGATGGGTTCCAGCTCCCTGAGCGCCCTGCAGCACAAACTCGGAGAGTCACAGTCCAAAGCCCTGCTCGGACAAATTCGCACGAAGATCGTGCTGCCCACGGACGATGAGGCAAGCCTTGCACTGGTACGAGCACACGAGCTTGATCCTCAGCGGCTGCTGGATCAAACCTCGGTGGCCACTTGCTTCATCCACAAAGCGGCTTACCCGGCGATCAATGGGGAATTCAACCTGGAACCCTCAGAGTTGTCTGCCGTGGCTATTCCGAGCCTCTATGCAGCGAGCGACATGCGATGGGTCAATGAGCGATTCAAGGCGGCGACCCAAGGCTGGTATGTGATCGGGCCACAGGACGAAATTGCCACGAAGGCCTTCCTGCAGGAAGTTCATAGCCGGCTGCCAAAGGGCGTCCAGAACCCGGACTTGCTGCTTTCGTGTGTCAAGGTGCTGCCCCTGGAGGGGCCGCCTGGGCTTGAGTCACTCAGGCTAGCGCTTACAAAAGCGTTCTCCAGCGCCATGGACATCAGGCACCTGATCTTTGCCGCAGGCACGAAGGACAGTGCATTCTGCAACGCGCTGAACAGCCCGGAATTGGTCAAAACCGTGCAAGCGCTGCTGAAGCATGATCACCTGGCAGGGCTGCATTTGGCCATCGGCCATCCCCAGGCCAACCTGCTGTTGCAGGGCAGCGCCAGCAAGAAAACGACGATCGTAGAACTGGCTTCGCAGGTAGCGCTGGCCATCACCCATGGAGCAGCGCAATGACACCCAAAACCGTACCTGGCTTTGATGCCGGCAAGATCAGCAATCCGCTCGATCTGATCAATCGACACATGCAGGCGCCGGCAGAAGAGGTCGCAACCGATTATGTGGCCGACATGGTCTTTGAGATCGCAGCATCGGGGCTCTCAGACGGCGAGAAGATTGAGCGCATCAAGTCTGCGCTCAACGAGTACCGGGTTACATTGCTTCGGTATGTTGCCCAAAGCAACATTGGCTTGGGCCAGGGGTAAGTCCCCTCATTGATTGCGAGGCGGTCGCCGCTTCGCCTCGATATCTTCGAGGGTTTCCGGACGCCTGGCGACCCACCCGATTGGCACATCTTCACCTTGCTTCAGGTTGGAGTAGGCTTCTATACAGTCGCTCAGGTGCAAGTAGCAGTAGCGACGTTGGAAGGCTGTCATCGGAGTGATGCCAATGCAGATCGCATATGTGGTTAGCAGCCCCTGAATCCCGACGTAGGTGCCATCGGGGAGAACCTTGGCCGCCAAGAAACGATAGTCGGGCCCTTGCAGTTCCTGGGTAAACGCATCTTGCTGTGCTGCGGGCCGTAGGATTTCGCTGAGTTCTGAAGGCTTTGGCAAGGACATGGCGGGTCGGTCGTGGAGTGAAGGCCCAAAGGATACCCTCGCCATGGTCAAGCGACAACAACCTCGCCGGCCTGGGTTTGGCAAGCCAGACGGTGACACCTTTGGTCTCGGCGAGGGCGCTTCTCGCGATCTTTCCGCTGAAGGGTGCGACAACCCTCTGCAACGGGTCAGTACGAGAGTTCGAACATCCCTAGCCACCGCAAAAGGGTTGATTCAGTTAGCGGCTATCGCCGCTAGATTAAATGCGCCCTCAAACGAATACGAGTTAAACGTAAATTGACTCTGGAAATACTGCCATGCAAAATGCAATGAGAATAGGCCAGTCTGCCTGAACACTGCCCGGAGCTTTGCCGTGAAGCCATTACTGAAAGAGGATGTGCTTGAAGCAATTCTTGCTGATCGTAGCCTGGTGGCGGCCATCGAGCGCTACGACCCGCGTGCAGAGCCTGTTGTGCTGCGTGCAACGCCTCGAAAACAGGCCAAAGGGCAAAGCTGGGCTTCGCACGCGATTTTGGTGAAAAGCGATGAGAATATTCTCTTCCGTTATCAGGTGATAGGCTGCCATCAAAACCTGGGTGGGAAGGCAGGCTCCAACACATTCGACTACTGGTCGATCGGCTTTGCCAGTCTGGATGCCGCTGCCGAGGCATTCTGTGATGTGCAGAATTTCAACACGGAGTATTTGGCCGAAGTGAAGTTTGATGTTCATAACGGTATTTTCAAATACGTCCCTAATCCAGGTCGACTTGACTTTGAGCGCGCCGTGTCCGTAACGAAACCTCGTGAAGTGATAGCGCTGGGTTGCTCTTGAACTTATGACCCCGGCCAAAACTTCAAGTTGGGCATGCTGTGCCAATCAAACTTTTTCTGACGCCTGATAAACCACAAAATTAACTTAGCTGGGAGCAAGTTGTTCACTGAAAGTGACTGCACTGCTTCATCATTTGCAACTCCTGGCATAACCCCTTTCGGCGTTTTGTCGCTCAACAACTCGACGTTCCTTTCCTTTTGCCCAATCAAGGCCGCCCGCCTGGGCGCCACCTGGCAGTCTTGACAGATCACCTCGAAGGCTGGATAAATGTACAGCCTTTTCAGTCAGATCAAGCTCATGAGCGAAGCCTTCAGCACCCCCGGAAAACGGATAGATCACCTCGAACGTCTCGCTCCAAAGCTGCAGGTTACAGGCTTTGCGTCACCGGCTGCCGACTATGAATGTCCCAAGCTGTCCCTGGATGAGCTGACCGCCATTGGCGCTCCGCACATCTTCGCCTGGCGCCTGCAGAGCGAAGCGCTGGCGGGCCTTGGTCTGCATGCCAAGGACATGTTGATCCTCAATCGCAAGTCAGAACTGTCTGATGGGCGTATCGCCATCGTGGCAGTGGATGGCCGGCACCGGATCTGTCTCGCCGAGGGCAAACCTGGCGCCTTCAAGTTGTATATTGTGGACAAACGAGGACGCCGTGCACAGTTGGAACACTCCGAAACCATTGAACTTTGGGGTGTTGTCGATTTTGTGCTCAGGGATATTCGACACAGGGTGCTATGAAACGGTTTGCGTTGATTGACGTCAACTCGTTTTATGTCTCTTGCGAGTTGTTATTCAGGCCGGACTTGCAAGGGCAGGCCGCTGTTGTCTTGTCGAACAACGATGGCTGTATAATTGCGCGAAACGCTCAAGCCAAGAAACTAGGCCTTAAGATGGGGGAGCCATACTTCCAGCGTCGCGCATTTCTTGAACATCACAATGTGCATGTGTTTTCAAGCAACTATGCCTTGTATGCCGATATGTCTGCCAGGGTCATGCAGGTCATCCATGGAGAAGTGTGCGACGCGGAAGTTTACAGTATCGATGAAAGCTGGGCTGATCTGGATGGCATATCGGGGTCGCTAGAGGTGTTTGGGCGACACCTGAAGCAGAAGGTTTACCGGGAGGTCGGGCTTCCCGTTGGCATCGGCATCTCTACGACCAAAACGCTGGCCAAGCTGGCGCAGTGGGCCTCCAAGACATGGCCCGCCACCGGAGGTGTGGTGGATCTCACTGATCCAGAACGCCAGGAAAAGCTGATGCGCCTGGCACCGATCGGTGAGATATGGGGCATTGGCCGCCAGCTTGGCGCCCAGCTGGACTTGATGAACATCGACACGGCCTGGCAGTTGGCCCACTACGATCACAAATCCCTGCGCAAAATGTTCAACGTCAACGTCGAGCGCACGGCCAGAGAGCTCAGCGGTGAAGCGTGTCTTAAGTTGCACCACAGCCCCCCGCCGCGCCAGGAAATCATGAAGTCATGCATGTTTGGTCGGCGCATCCAGTCGCTCGATGAGCTGCGCCAAGCCGCCGCTAGCTACGCCACGGGTGCTGCGGAAAAGCTTCGGGGCCAGCGATCCCTGTGCCAGCGTATTGGCGTATCCCTTCAGACAGGCATGCATGAGTCCCCCTCCAGGCGCTACTACAACGCGACAGAAGTGTCGTTGAGCAATCCTTCGGACGACACACGGTTGTTGATCAGGGCTGCCCTGGGTGGCCTGGAGAGGATCTTTCGACCAGGATTCAACTATGCCAAATGCTCGGTCAGATTGAGCGATCTGCATCAACGCGGGGAATTCACCCCGGATTTGTTTGCCGAGCCGCAAAGCGAGTCCTGTGACAAGCTGGGCGCCGTGATGGATCTGATTAATCTGCGGTATGGGAAACAGGCCATACACTCGGCTCGCCTGAAGCGGGATCCGTCCTGGTCGATGCGCAGGGATTTATTGTCACCGGCCTATACCACGGCGTGGGGTGCGTTACCGATCTGTGAGTGATTTAACGTGGGCGTTGGCGCGGCATTTCAAATTAAGTCAACCGCTTGTTGCTGCTGACATTCTTCAAAATTTATACTGGAATTACGACGGTTCTAAGCAGCTCTTCGACGGGATCCAGCCTAAAAATGAAAATCGAATGGAAATCACCTACGGTCAGCCCGGCTGGATTGCTTGGCAAAGAGATGAGTGTCGGTGAGGTGACCCTGTCGCTGGCCATTGAGGCGAACCTTGATGTAGACCTGGCTTGCTACCTTCTCAATGAAGATGGCCAGATCGAAGACCAAGAGGATGTTATCTACTACGGCAATACCGGTTCCTATAGCCGTGGTCTTAAGCTGGTGAATGATGCCATAGTCGATCTGTCGTTCGACGCCGAAAGCAACATCATTTTGAGTGTCGATAAACTATCCAATTATGCCTCAAAGTTGCTGTTTGTCGCGTCGCCTTATAAAAATAGCGGCGGCTTGACGCATGTGGGTAGCTACGAGTTAATCGTCCATCGCAAGGGGCAGATCATTCACCATGCCAAATTCGACCTTTCGCCTGTTCGCGATGAAAATATCGTTGTGCTGGGGTTGTTTGACCTTCAGAACATGAGTTTCAACACCCCAGGCATTCCTCTTGCGGGCGATTTTGGGACATTAACCGAATTGCTTGAGCGTCCCAGGAACCCCATGTGCCATGTGCTGGCATCCTGGCCAAACCTGCTGTCTCCGGATGGGGTTGGGATGCAGGCATCGTTCAGCGAAGCCGTTCTTCAAGTGGCCTGGGGTTGTGACAGCCAGAAAATGCAGCATCTTCGTAGCGTTCCGACGTCACTGTGCTCAGAAACCCTGAAACAGTGCGCCTTGGCGTGGCGCTACGCTGACATCACACCGCTGAAAAACGAGCTGATCCAGGAACTGATTGGGCGGGGAGCGGATTGGGTTGCAACTCTTGAGACAGGGAGCCCCGTCGAAAACGACCCTGTTAGCGTGGTCAGTGCGCTGATTGGTGACATTGGCCTTGAATATCAAAAGCACTGGGCGGTTGCGTTGCTGAATACGCTCGATCAGCCATTCCTGATGCCCTACGTCATTCAGGCAACTTCAGCAGAGAATGACGTTTTGTATGAGCACCATGGTCGTCCACGGTGGTTGTTGGATTACACGTCCGAGGCAAACTGGGATAACCAGCTATCGATCGACATGGGGCTGTAGTAAGAAACCTGCTAGATTCCGAGATCAAGCCCAAGCAACTCAGACCTTTCAGTTTCCGTTGCCAGTGCTCTGCATTCCTGCCAACCCGTGGCGGCGTACAGCCTAGTTATTTTCCTGTGCTTTTTTGCCATGGAGAGGATCACTTCTTTTCGCTCATTCGTGACTGATTGTGCGATGCTGGGCAGGATATTCATCGCCTTGCTGCGAATGGCTGCAGGCTCTGGCCTGGTGATGAGCAGGAGGTAGACGGCGCGGTCAGACAGGTGCTTGCTGATGTTGATGATCCAGTCTGGATCGTTTGGTGGGTTTTCCTCCCAGATGCTGGAGACAGCTGCCGTACGGGTTCTCAGGTTTTCAAGGAGAAGGATCAACTGGCCAAGTGCGGTCTTCCCCGCTTGCTGGTCAAATGGGTATTCGGCGTTATCATCGTGGCGGCTCGCCGCTGACTTGATGAGTTGTCCTTTCTGCATAACCCCCGAGGCGAGGTGCCGCCTGTCCAATGAAGTTTTATTCAGAAACTTCAAGACCGCATCCAGTCAAGTACTCCCTTTGCCCACTGACTAATCTTGTCCGATAGATATTTGCTGTCGTCCAGGTTGAGCGTCTTGCCGGGCCTGACTCTTAGGGCGATCGTGGTCATTGAGTTCTCCTGAGGTGACTCAGCCTGTGCAGTAATTTCCTTCCACCAGTTTATGGCCGCTGCAGCATGCTTCTCAACTACTGCCTTGGCATGGATGTGTCCAGGCGATTGCAGTCTATTTGGTGCATCAGGGTTTTTGCCGCATCAGCGAATGAGAGGGGGTGCTGGCCCGCGAAACCTGGCTTTTGAGAATCGGACGCAGGCCCTCGAATAGCCATGGCGCATTTGTCAGCGATGATTGGCCAGCGATCAGGATGATCGGCATTTTCTGCTTATGCATGGTCGCGATCTTGGATAGACGTGTTCCAGCAGTATAAAGCGTATTGGCGCAGTATTTAGAAACACCGAGGTCGTAGCTTTTTTGACGAAGGCAGCCTTGATCGCTACAATCCATGGCTTGACAGGGGGCTCAATGAATAAGTCAGTACTGAAATTGCAACTGCTCAGGAAAGTGATCAGGCTTCAACAGCTGAACCTGTTCATTCTGTCGGTTTGTGCAGTAATGTGGCTGACCCACATCATCCAGAGCATGCTGTATACCCCCATGCCCTGGATTGTGGCGCCTTTCCCCGTCCTGATCGCATGCTCCCTGCTGTGCCGGCGCAGGATCAACATCCTGAAAGATCGCTGCGCACAGATCGACGAACACTCGACAGACGCCGTACTGCCCGCCTAGCCCGTCTACTTCAGAGACAGCGTCAGGCCATTAAAGGTGGCCGGTAACCTGCCGATCATCTTGGGTTCCCGATCACCAGGGAAGCCCGCACTGAAGGCGACCTTTTCGCTGAGGGTGTGTGCACCCAGACCGATCACCAGGCGCAGCATTGCCTTTTGAATCTGCATGTCGTGCTCTGACAGGTCGCTAACATCCTGATAGTTGGGGTAGCGCTTGATTTGTTCGCGGCTCTCTACATCCATCTCGACACCCAAAAGCTCGGGGATATGCCGCGTACTGATGTGGGTGCGCGCATAGGCCGCTGGCCCGATCGGATCGCGGTAGGCGATGCTGATGGAGACGTCGTCAGGCGGCGAGTCTTCCAGCCTGATGAAGATGCCTTTCTGCTGATTGGCAAGCCGGGCGAATGGACTGGTAATGAGTTCCTGCGTTTGATGGTAGGGAATGCAGGTGACCAGAAAGCTGGGGATCCGGAGGCCGTCGATCTTGTATCCGCTAGGGATGCTGATCATGAAACTCTGGAAGGGGAGTCGGAATGCATCTGCCGAGCGCTTATCGAAGGGCGTAGTGTGCAATGCATCCAGTAGCGCGGTGCTGGCCGGGAAAACAATATTGGCCCCCGTTCGAAGCCAGAAATATTCCTCGGCATAGATGTGTATCGACAGCGTCTTTGAAAATTGTGGCGCCCGCCTGAAAAGCTCTTCCAGTACCGCTCCCCGCGAAGCGTCCTTGTCCAGGGACGTTCCAAGCAGTTGCCGCACCTGCTTGATCTCGGCGTCCATCATTGAGGTATAGATTTCGTACTGAGGCTTCTTGGCTTGCATGGCAGACATCATGGCTGATGAAAAGGGGCATAGTAGGGCGTCAGACAGGCATTGTCACCCCAACCCCAACATCCCCGTCATCGTGAGGAGGCATGCCTGACGACAGGTGCGCCAGCAGCAAAACCTTGCCGTCAATGATTCCTCCGGCATTCAAAAGCCAGCCCTACAGACCGGGTGACGCCTCGCTTTCAAGCTGCCGGACAGGTTTTTTCCGGCTCAGCGCCAGGTTGTCCACGGCCAGGTGGTGCAAGTGGTCACACGAGTTCATGAAGGCCTGCGGCTCATAGGTGCCGGCAACGGTGACGCGTCTGCCGGCAGCCAGTGTTGCCAAGATGGCGCTGGCGCTTTCGGGCGTTGCGCGATAGGCGCAGCGGATCAGGTTGACCATGTCGAATGCTTCACTGTCAATCACTTTGGCCGCGCCAATGAAAACAATGCGGCTAAACCCTTCGTGCTCGTGCAGTTCGGGTTGACTGGTGAGCTTGAGCTCAAGATTGTTGACGTACATGACCCATGATCCTCAGTTGCGAAAGCCTGCAGCACTGCTTTCAGCATGGGCTGGAGATCCGGGCGAATCAATGCAGGCGGAGTACAAATGTACTCCTGGCCGACCAAAGGGCAGCCGGGGGTAGACTGGCTGCCAAGGTCGCTGCGAGGGCGCGGGTGAAACCCTTCTTTGACGCGATGTGGTGCGGTGGTCAGCCTTCAATATATGGATTATACGTGGTACGATTTCTGGACTTTCGTACAGGAGAAATTGCCGTGCCCCAATCCCTGATGCGCCGGATGCTTGCCGATTATTTACAGGCCAACCCAGAGACCGAAAATGCCCATGTTCTTCGGGATTTGATCAAAGGAACTGGTGACCTCTTTGCCCGAGGGCAGTCACTCGCGCATGTCACCGCCTCGGGCTGGATTCTGAGCAAGGGGCGGTCGAATGTCCTGCTGATCGAGCACGGCATTTACAAGTTCTTCGTCGCCCCAGGCGGCCACGTGGATCCCGGTGAAACCGCACTTGAGGCAGCCTTGCGAGAGGTGCTGGAAGAGGTCGGCCTGGGTGAACTGGTCGTGCTGGATCGCAAGATCTTCGACCTCGATATTCACAAGATCCCCGCCAGCGAAAAGAAAGGCGAGCCTGAGCATTGGCACATCGACGTTCGCTTTGCGTTCTGGAATGCCAAGGGCCAGGACGTCAGCATCAACAAAAATGAGTGCCTGTCGGCCAAATGGATGGCGGTCAATGATCTGCTGTACAGCCAGGACGCGTCGCTCAAGCGCATGGCCCAGAAGAGCTTGCAGCTGTTCTGATCCTGCGTGGCATGGGTATCGAACCTTAAAAATAGTGTCGCCTTGCGCCAGGGTGCTTGTGGCAATCTGAAGGAAACAACTGAGAACGCACCATGAAGACCAAAATTCTCACGGGGATCACCACGACCGGTACCCCGCACCTTGGCAATTACGCCGGGGCTATCAGGCCCGCCATTGAAGCCAGCCAGGGCGCTACGGCGGAGTCGTTTTTCTTCCTGGCGGATTACCACGCCCTGATCAAGTGCGATGACCCGTCTCGCATCGAGCAGTCGCGCATGGAGGTGGCGGCCACCTGGTTGGCTGCGGGGCTGGCTCCAGAACGTGTCACGTTCTACCGACAATCCGATATTCCGGAAATTACCGAATTGGCATGGTTGCTTACCTGCATCAGCGCCAAGGGATTCCTGAATCGCTCGCATGCCTACAAATCGGCGGTCGACAAGAACATTGCCACAGGCCAGGACGCGGATGCCGGCATCTCCATGGGCTTGTTTTCCTATCCCGTGCTGATGGCCGCCGACATCTTGCTGTTCAACGCGCACAAGGTGCCCGTGGGGCGCGATCAAATCCAGCACGTCGAGATGGCCAAGGATATTGGCCAGCGCTTCAACAACGCTTACGGCAACGGCGTGCCGGTGTTTGTCATGCCCGAAGCGGTAGTCGACGAGCGCGTGGCCACTTTGCCAGGCCTTGATGGCCGCAAGATGTCCAAGAGTTACGACAACACCATTGCGCTCTTCACCTCACCGAAGATGCTGAAGGAAGCGATCGGGCAGATCGTCACGGATTCCAAATTGCCCGGTGAGTCCAAAGATCCTGAGGGCAGTGCCCTGTGCAGCCTCTACCAGGCCTTCTCCACCTCTGAGGAGGCACAAGCGTATCGCGCCGATCTTGTGCATGGGCTCGGCTGGGGCGAAGCTAAAAAGCGCCTGTACGAGCTGCTGAACAGGCAGATCGAGCCGATGCGTGCGCACTACTCGCGCTTGATGGCCAATCCTGGTGATCTGGAGGACATTCTCCAGCATGGCGCGCACAAGGCCAGGGGCGTGGCCAGGCCGTTTCTGGAGCAGCTGCGGGACGCGGTGGGACTCAGATCATTCAGCGCTTTTGTTCCCAAAGTCCATGAGGCCGTACACAAGGTCGCGAATGGGCCTGAGTTTTTGAGCTACCGGGAAAATGGGGCCTTCTACTTCAAGGTGGTTGGTGACAGGGGTAAGGCGCTTCTGGTCTCGACGGCCTTTGCCACCGGCAAGGAAATGGGCGCAACACTCGCCAAGGTCAAAGCCGGACAGCAAATCGAGCTGCAGCAAGCATCCAATTGCCCGGTCGTGTACTGCGCAGGGGAGCTTGTGGCACAGGGCGAGCCCTTCCTCGATGAGGCGCAGGCCCAGCAGGTCATGAACATCTTGGGAAAAGCACTGGGTAGGCAACAGACACTTCCGGAATCTGATAAGGGCTGCGGCCTGTAAAAATGCGAGAACCTATTAATGAGTAAATTGACTGAGAAATTTTCGGACTACCTTCTGCATGCTTCGCGTGGGCGGTTGCGGGTGCATGGCTGGATCATGCTCACCCTGTGCATG
Source organism: Pseudomonas sp. Leaf58 (assembly GCF_003627215.1). Classification (NCBI taxonomy): domain Bacteria; kingdom Pseudomonadati; phylum Pseudomonadota; class Gammaproteobacteria; order Pseudomonadales; family Pseudomonadaceae; genus Pseudomonas; species Pseudomonas sp. Leaf58. The sequence goes on along the minus strand of NZ_CP032678.1, from coordinate 735,430 downwards.
GTTGCTGAGCTGGGCTTGTGTCTGTTGGCGGGGCAGTTTCATCAGTTGCCACTGGAACAGAAACAGGCGGTGATGGTGCCTGGCGCCATTGGCGCCGTGCTGGTGCAGATGGTGCTATTCACCCTGGAGGGCGTGGCGGCAATCCTGCTGATTCAGTCGGGTCAGGCTGTCGAATCGACCGCTCGCAGAAAATAGCCGCCTGGTTCGCTGCGCCCATGACCGAGTGGGCGCAGCGCAGGGTCATCAAGCGCTGGCTTGTGCAGCTGAAGCCTGGCGCTTGGCCAGCCACTTTTGCAAGGGCTCTTGGGTTTTACCCACCACAAACTCAACCAGCAGCGATGGCATACCGGTTTTCTCGGCGATCTTTTCCGCGAGCATGCCCAAGTAGGGCGTGAGGTCGCCCTGGCCCTTGCGCACTTCGTTCAGTTGCAGTACTTGCTCACGAATCTCGCGGTAATCCAGGTAGACCCGCACCGGGATGGAAAACAGCGCGGTACCGAGGACAAGCACAAAAGCCACCGTGGGCAACCAACCATCCACCAGCCAGATCACCGCCACCCAAAGGCACGCGGCCAGAAGTGTCCAGCCGATAAGGCAGCTGAGGTAGCGCTTGAGGATAATCAAATACATGGGATACTCCATTGGGGTTAACAGGCGGTGAGCGGGTATTCAGTCGTGCGCTGCCAGGCTGGCATCACTCAGCGGGATGAGGGTTGGATAGTCAGACGGGGTCAACGGCAACAGGCCATGGGCGGCCCGTGCGGCATCACAGCGGGGGTTATGCTCGCCGGCTGACCAGGAAGCATCGAAGTCACGGCAAGGGTCGGAGCGCTGCTCATAGATCGCGCAGGCCACGCTGGCGCCAACAGCACCCTGCAATGACACGCAACGCGGATTGGAACCGCATGTGCCTTTCATGGCCACCCGCGACGGGGTGACCAGCTCCACAAGATCCTCTGGGACGCGCCCGCCCGAGCCCTGGCATTCGATCCAGTGAAACGAGACCCTGAAATGAGCGCAGCACGCCCCACAGCTGACACACGGACTGATAGTGGACATGAAGAACCCCCGATTTCGATGAGCCAGAGTAGCAATTTCAGGGCTCAAGTCAATATACAGATAAAACGATATTTGCTATCATCCAGGGCTTGTCAGACTGCCGTTCGTGCTGGAGAACAGGGTGCGCAATCATTTTTTCGCAAGCACTGCGCTTGCAGCAAAAATCACCAAGGACAGGTTGACCGACACCCATTTCTTTGATGATTTCGGCCAGGGTGCCGTGCGCATCGTTGAACTGAAAATAGATTGGGTGCAACTGGGTGCCGCAGGCGAACCGATCGGTAAACCCCTTGAACTTTCCAGGGGATGCGCCAATGAAGTCAATCTGGAGTTGGACTTTTCAAGGCTGGATGAGAAAACCGTCAAGTGCTTGCTTGTTGTCTCCTCTGACATCATCAAACCGTTGAATCTGGGCCTGGATATCGAAGGGGATACACCGATTCACGCCCGCATGATCTTCAGGGCGCCCTGTCTGATACTTGGGGTTTTTGAAAAGGAGGCGGGCGGCTGGTCATTCGGTATGCCGGGGATCACCCTCGCGCACCCGCTGGAAATCTGGCTCAGCAGCCAGGCGGCTCAACAGGTGATGAAGGCCTGGCACAGCGGGCTGCCTAATCCGCGTCAGGAGCCTGCTGGCGCGCTTTTACCCGAGTACTATGCCCACTGGCTTGTACACGCGCCAACGGAGCACCTGGCAGGCCTGTACGCGCAGATGCGTGGAGCTGATCAGGCGGATCAGGCGACACTGCTGCTCACGGCGCTGATGTCGAGCTGGGAGGATGCTTCGCTTGATCAGCATCGTCAGGCCTTGATCCGGGCACTCATTGCCGATGGGGCGGATTGGCGCTCGGTGCTGAAGTCTGTAGAACCCACTCATTCGGTGATGGAGGCGATCGTTGCATTAGCGAGGCAGTTTCCTGCGTGGAGTCGGCTGTTCCTGGAAACCGTTGATGATGCACAAATCCTGGATTATGCCACCACGCCCCAGCGTGCAGATGCGCTCTACGCCCTGGTGCCTGCCCGGTGCCTGCTGGGTCTTGTGAGTGAATCACTGGTGGCCAGTAGGCTGGAGTGTGATATCGGGCTTTGAGCGCCTCGGCGCTGCAGCACAGCGCAAGCAGGGAGTGGACACGCAGCTGATGCCACGCAGCTGATGCCACGTGGATGATGAAAGGATGGTGAGTCTTGAAGTCGCGGCGCTCTTGACCGCAACGACGAAAAGGATCCTCTGCCATTATTCGATTTCTTCCAAGGATTAGCCATGACCTCCTGTTCCCTGCTTGTTGCCGTTGTCCAACGTTCTGCCGACACCGATATCCATGTGCTTGATGCCGCTTTACCCGGCGTCTACCAGGTCAAAATAGACCCGGAACTCACGGATGAACTGGCCTATGAGACAGCCGCCGAGTCGTTTCACATGTGTGTGCCGATCAAAGTCCTGGAGGACTTCGACGTACACGTTTTCGATGAGGCCAAGCGCACAGAACTCACTGCCTCAGAAACAGTGGTTGACGACCTGATGGTCTACAACTGTTTAAAAATCGCTGATCAGCTGCCGGCCTGGTTGCATGCGCAAGTCGTGCAATCCCCGATTGCTCGGCCCCCGGTGAAAACCGTTCTGCGGGCGAACGACCTGAGCGAACCGGGGCTGTAAGGGGCGTTGGGCAGGAGCCGCAACGCTGAGCCGCCCTGGCGGGCGAATCGGCGACTGCCCTAGACAGGCTCCGCGCCTGAATGCTCCCGTGACCGCGCCTGTGTATTCGCGTGCTGACGCCCCATCTTGAACACGAGACGCTCATACAGCGTTTCTCGGATCATCGGGGGGAGGGTGTCGAACACACCTTCGGTGAGCAAGCGGTCGCAGCTTTTCACCGCCTGTTTTTCAGACTTCACCTTGTCGAGAGACCCTGTGCAGCGGGCATCGTTACGGTAGGAAATCGCTGCCGACTGCACAAACCACTTCGCCAGGCGCTCAGATGAGAGCGCTCGTCCTGGCTCAGGGCAGCCATAGGGTTCCAGCGCCTTGAACAGGCATTGAATGGGCTCTATCAGCTGGAGCAGCTGTTGTTTGGTGTCAAATTGAATCACCGCTCGATCGATCATGGTCAGCACCACCAGATAAGCGACCTTGCCGTCGAACTGCGCCTGCGCCAGGATAGGTGGGCAGGCGGTTGTCCAGCAGCCGAACTGTTCTGCTACCTGATTGAGGTGTTCTGAAAGCGCACCATAGCGGAAGGGGTGGCTGTCCTTGAGGGTGAAGCTTGAGTCGACCTGGGTAAGCATGTCCAGGTGGTTACTCTGGTCATGTTCAACACAATACTTCACGGTGTGGTGGGTGACGCCCAGCATGCCGAACAGTTGCTGGTGTGTGCGCTTGGGACGGATTTTGGGTCGATGGATTGCTTGGGGCAATGTGGTCATGACGCCTCCTAAAGACCAGGTTCGTGGGCCGGATCCTGATGCTTGGGCTGCGCCACCTGCTGATCCTCTTTGATCTTCATGTATTGATGATGCATGCTGACCAAGTAGGTCAGCAGGGCCTCTTTATATTCGCCACCCCGGATATTGTCCTGAAACAGCTCGACCATGGTTTTTATCCGGCCCCGCTGAGCAGTCATGTTCATGCGCAGGCCCAGTGCGATCCTACGATCGCCCCCCAGCTCCACCAATTCCTCTTCAACATCCTTTGGAAATGCGCAGCGATCTACCCAGGTCAGAAACTCCAGGTTGCTATCAATGGCTTTCAAGATCTCGGCGTGCTTCTGCGCTTCCAGCGCATGTTGGGCCGGCTCGAACTCCAATTCATTGTAAAACATCTCGTCAATGATCAGCAGTTTGTCGGCACCCTGGTCGATCACTGTAGCGATAAGGAAAATCGTGTCACCTGGCTCCAGAAAGATCATCAGGGATTGTTGATCGGTCGTGGGCTGAAGGCGAAGGGCTTGTGCGGGAGCAGTCGCCGTTTCACCCGCCAGGGTGGCTTGGCCTTTTAATCGGATCTCGCGATCAGGCGCCACGGAAGGCGCGATTTCCTCAATGGTGAACTGCAGACACTGCTTGCTCATGGTAAGCATCCTGATGGACATGATTACCAGTGTACTGGGTGAGCATTGGGAAATTGAACTGCCATGAGGCTTGCAGGTACTACCGATAGTGGGTGAGTCGAGCGAGGTGCGCCAAGGCTTTTTGACGCAATACGCGCAACTGCTCAGTCAAGGGCCAGCGCTTTAGTTCATCTTGTACGCTGAGTATTTCAAGATGATCGAGATCGCAGATCGGTCTATCAAAGAAGTCGCTTTGCAAGCTCAAAGCGTGCGTCACCTCTCTGCAGAGGATGCGATTCATTTGAGTGCCGTCAAATAGCACGGCGTGAATCAGGCGACTGTCAAGGTTGAAGGCACGGCAAAATTCATGAATGTTATGGTGCCCTATCAGCGCCTTAAGTTTGTTCGATCGATTTTTCAGGAGATCCTTGTCAATGCCTCCGGGCGGATGACGATGGCTGTAATCATAAGTCGACTGCTTTATAGGTACGCTGGAAGAAAGTGGCGTTATTTCAAAGTAATTTTCTGGAAGTTGCAGCGCAACAGCCAGTTTCATGGCGTGCCGCGCATCCAGGTTAACAGCATGGATGAAGTATCTATAGATCAAGGATGGGTCAACTCCATGTCGAGCTGCCGCGTGCTCGACGCTGTCACTGCCCAACCATTCATCAAGCAGGTGAATTCGCTCCATGTTGGTGCGCAGCTTCGGCACCTGAGAGCCTTCGGAGGGCAACCCAGTCTTTGAGCAGACCTCGTCCCACAACCTGTCAGTGTAAGGCTTCGAGCCGGCCATGACGGGAATCAGAACCTTTCGGTCTAGCTTGAAGTTGTAGCAGAAGGCTGGAATACTCAAGTCTCCAATCAGCAGTTGTGTGAGCTTGCAGCGTTGCTCATCCAAGACTGATTGTTTATAAGCCTTCTTCATTTCAGGTTTTTCCATGCCTGTCTAGAGTCACAATCATACACATGCCGGTTCTTTTTGCAAACACGTCCTCCTGACGGGTGCTGTCTTTGCCAGGTTTTCTGAAGCTTGCGCTGGTTTTCGTACGTTATGAATTTTAGTTCAAATGGGTATGGTAAATTTTGAGATTTTTTGGAGGTGTGATACTTTAGTAGCGTTTAAAACTTTGGTCAGGGAGATAGCTGTGAGTTTTTTAATGGATTGTCTTTGCGATCGACACCCGATGATGAGAGGCCACCCGTTTTTCGTAGGCGTGGAAACGGGAGACGGTTGGCACGATCTTCTGGAGGATCTTTGCACCAAACTAGAGGCCGAAATTGAATCTTCCGGTTGTCCGCCGATGACTGTCAGCCAGGTCAAGCAGAAGTTTGGCACTTTGCGATTTTATGCATCGGGTGGGAATCAGCGCTGCAGGGACTTGATCAGTGAAGCTGAAGCCGTTCTGCCTCAACGTGCGATATCTGCGCACGCCCTGGATCGCTGATTAACCGCGATGGGTGGTTGCGGGCCAGATGTTCCGCGCACGAAGACACGTGCTATTGAGGCTGCTTCTGGTGTGCGCCGTGATAAAACGCTGGCTCAGCGATGTTCTTTTTTACCTTGCCAGGTCACGGTACACAGGATGAAGCGGGTGCTGCGGCGTCTGCCAAGTCGGTTTTTATCTAAATTGATCACACAGTGCTTCGACTAAGCCGATGAGCACCTGGGTGGGTTACAGTCGATAAAGAAACGATGGGACTGCTTCAAAAAATGACGGCAGAGGACATTCAAACGGCCTTCAGCCTTCTTTAGGCTACCACGAGGCTTCTGGGCCCGCTTGCCGGCCAGGACTCTCCCAGGTTAGGGTGGAAGAAATAACGGAACCAGGTGATTTTCGATGAGCGCAGTGTTGAAAATGTTTGCGGTAGAGTTTGATGGAGGCGTATCTCGGGCCTTCAATTTGACCGACCAGCCGCTGGGTGATCACCTGTACCAGGGCATCATGCTGTTTGATTCCAAAGCCAAGGCGCAAGCTGAAGTGGATGAGGAAAATAGCGAGAATCTGGAGGACGATGAGGAGGCTGATGATGAGTTCTCGGTCACTACCGTGCTGTTGCATGCAGATGGCCGGATACTGGATGAGTTTGGCACACGGCTGAACGAGGCGATCGCTCTCCAATCAGGGCACAGCCCAAGAAAAGTCGCTGAAGACGTTCGCGCCATGTATGCTCATCAGGCTGCAGTGGTTCGCAAAACGCTGACAGACCACCTTGCGCAGCCTGGCATTTGATGGGGAGCGGGCATGAACCTGGTATTTGTGAAGCGGTGCGTCGAAGCCAATGGCGATGACATCAATGAAATGAAGGATATCCCTCAGCAGCAAGGGATTTCCACCGCGCATTTCATCGAAACGGTGGCGAAGAAAGCCGGTATCGATAAGGAAGTGCTCGACATGCTGGGTTACGACAGCAAGCGCGCCTTTGCCAAGGATTGGCACATGACGGCAGCCAAGTCCCTGTATCAAGGCATTCCTTGTTACTACGTCGTGCATAGTGCCATTGAGTACATTTTTGTCGACGAGGCGGACGTGCACAAGGTGTTGAATCTTGCCCAAGCGCAAGAGCGACAACACCGCCTCTCTAGTATCGGCGAAATGTTCGATGATGCGCTGGCTGAGCTGAAGGATGCGACCCCAAACCCATCCGAGAAAGACTACTTCGAGCTGATGCGGCGTTTCCATGCGACCTGGAAAGGTGAGCTTGAGGCATTGAGGATTCCCATGGGGGCATTTGCTCAATATCAGTGTGAGCATAGCAAGACGGCTGCCGCCTTCGACCGCAAGTTTTTCAGCAAAGCCGAACCCGCCCCAAGCCATTCGACGCTTTCGCTGCAATCTTGCCCTTGATGCTTTTTGCCTGGAGGTTCCGCTTATCTGGGCAGTGCGCCAGGGCCTTGGCTTGAAACGCAGTTCTGGATGACCTCGGCAATCCATTGTTCATAGGGGCCTAAGGCCTGTTCCAATTGGTTTGACAGCAGCTTACTGAACATCAGGTCTCTTGGAATTTCGCCATCCACCCTGGGGGATGGCTGGATGCGGAACATGATCTGGCCTAGGGCTTCGACATGCTCCCAGTAGCGGATGAATGCGCTAGGTGTCATCAGTCCATTGGCATCCAGGCACAGCAGGCTGTCGAGGCGCTCGGTGGTGACGAACCAATGATCAACATCGATGGTGCGCTTATGGGCTTCGCGCACACAACCGCCTAGCTTCAAATCTCCGCCGCTCCACAGGACGAGTGCATCGGCGAGAAGCAAACAGCCGCCGTCGAAAAAGCCACAGCCATTGTAGTGGTAGAGCGACTTGATGGGCTCGGACAAGGCTTTCTTGAAGGCTTTATTGGTGGCCGACAGGTTTAATCTGCTCATGATCATCCTTTTTTCCATGCTAGCGATGGCGTCTGGCGGAAATCAACGGTTGTGTCATTTCGCCACTGCTTTCCTTGGCAGTAGGTGTCGCCATGGGCATAATGCCAGCCCTGTTAAGAATGGGCCCCGGCGAACCGTGACCACTGAATTACCTTTGAATCCGCTATGTGAAGTCGATCGTTTTTTGCAGCTCATGATGCACGTCTCGCTCAGGTTTGCCGGCGAGCTCAAGGCCACTGTCGATGCGCAGGCAACAGTTGAAAACCTCAAAGCTGATCTGCTGCGCTGTTTTAGCGCACTGGAGCTTGATGAGATTTACTCCGGCGCTGGCGAGCAGTGTCAGGATCTGGAGGCGCTGATGCCGTACCTTCGCGTCATGTTCGATGGCTCCATGGTTGATCCCACCCGGCTGGAAAATTTTGGTCAACTAGAAAAAGCCATTGCCTGCTTGATGATCTGCTCACTTACCGACCAGGATTTTAATCGCCGTTTTTTTCAATGCTGGATCTTGGCGGGTAAAAATCCAGGGCTGGATCTGGCGTCCCAGGCGCGCAACAAACTGTACCGTCGATTGGCGGCGGGGGATAGCAAAGCCCTCGGTGAGCTGAACCAGCTACAGGAGCGGCTGCTGGCACAGGAAAATCGCCAAACTATGCAGCCTTCTGGCCAAGGCGCAGCAATTTACCCGCAAGCGAAGAGGCGCCTGATGTTTTGGGGGATGGGCTTGCGCTTCCCACGGCGGCTAACCTCTCTTTGGCAATCGCTTTGACCTCAATATCCTGCCTCTAACCCCATTAGGACTATTGCAGATCTTCTGGGCAGAGCGACCGCAGTCTATGCAGAAGACACCGTGGATGGAGGGCTGATGTTAGAGTGGTATATGGCCATGGGCGTCCGTTCTATCTAGCAGGCGCCCAGTACTTGCGGTGTTCTCAGAGCCCAGGCTCGTCCGGCGCGATTGCCTTGAGGTCTTTGCTGATTCCTGGAATCTGATTCAGCACGCTCAAGCCCCGTGACTTGGCGTAGTCAAGCAGCGCGATAGCCGGGTCACGTCCAACAAGGGCGCTCAGGAGGCGCTCAGGTGCGATCCAGGTGCCATTGGCGGCTACAACAGCCTGATCCCTGTTCAGCTTGTGGATCTCTTTCGAAAGCTGCGACCAGGCCCTCGGGCAGGCCTTGGATTCACCGAGTGCTCCGGCGACATTGGTGCCGAGGTAACGCGGATGTTCCTTAAGGAAGTCTGCGATGACAGGCTCAAGGCCTTCTGGGGTGTCGTTGTGGTGGCGGAACCAGTGATCAGTGAGGTGTATTTCCTCAATCACCGGATTGTGCAGGGCAAACAGGTGGCTGAGACCTGGGAGGAGTGAGTCCAGGCTGTTCTTGCCAACAAGTTCACCTTCGAGCACGCGTGGCATCTCCGGGCATGGCGTGATGTCACGGATGTCAATCAGAAAGTCCTGGTTCAAAGGCTTTACGTCATGGTCGGTTTTTTTGGAATGGTCTGGCATCTGGCTATTCCTTGCGAGGTGTTGTTCAAGCTTACAGGCGGCACTGGCGGTGACTCAACGCCTGGGCCTGCGATCGTGGCTTGAGGTGGCGATGACAGTGCCTCGTCGGCTGGTCGACGAAACTGGCAGGAGCGCGTGAAGCCGGGACAAGGCCGCTTACAAACACTGCGAGTCTCTGTTCAAGGCGAAGGCATCCCATATAAATCGTCTGGAAGAGGTTTGATGGTCGGCAGCTCGACAGCATCAGGAGCCATTTTGCGCAGGGCAGCGCTTTTTGCGCGCACGTCAGCGTCGGCTGGTACCGCCTTGCCGAATGGATTGTCTCCGCCGAACACGGCATTGAAATCCAGGAATTGGCTGATAATCGGATCGATGGGTTCGATCGACATGGCAGAAAGTGGTTTGATGTCATCAAGCTTGGTGGACATGGCGGATCTCCTTTTTTTCCTATTATGGTCAGTGAGCTTTTTCCATGTCCAATTGGCCTTGCCGAACTGGTGCGGTGCGTTTGATTCCTGAAGACCTGGCCGTCTATCATGGTGTATCAGGAGCCCCCTTATGAACTCTAAAGACCTCAATCGACTCATTAGCAATCCTGTGGCCATGATGAAGTTCCAGGCCACTGGCAAGTTTGAGCGCCCTGAGAAGCCTTCCAGCCCACTGATCACCTTGCTGATGTCGCTGCACCCCAGAGAGCGCCTGCGCATCCTTGATGTTCAGATGCACCCCGACCTTGGCTATCGCTCAGGGTTGTCGTTTGTGACAGCGGGCTTGGCGCTGAATTGGCTATTCCCGGCCAACCCTCCGGCATTCATTCCCAGTGAATCCCACAAGGATCAACGATTCAAGACCGAGCTAACCATCCACGACCTGGCCAAGCACGCGAAGGTGCCACAGGACATTATCGAGAGCTGGGAACGGCGCCAGCAGCGTCCTGCCAGACCTCAAAAACCCCAAGACGACGGGTTTTGCATCTGATTCGAGATCAATTTTGATGAAGACAAAAATCTGCAAAACCAAAGGGCGCATTTCGCTGGTGCTGGATAGCCAGGATTACCCGAAAACCGATCGTCCAGTGCTGGCGCAAGCAACCGAAGGTGAGGGTACCGGCTGCTGGATGATTGCGGACATTCGCTTAACCGACAACCCTCAGGTCAGTGTGTACGCCTGCAGCATCGCTGCTGAAGACGTCCGCGCTCGATTCACACCTGACTCCGAGGAGCTGGCCATGATGGTGAGGGGCAAGCTTCGTGAGTACAGGGTTGTTGAGGATGGCACGATTGAATGGTGTACCTTCAGGAACCTGGTTCGCGGTGATGTGGGTGTCAGGGGCTATACACCCGTTCGAAGTGATGACTACCAGCCACCGCTGTATCACTCGCGGGCGGCGGTCATGGCTTACCTCAAGCTGGCACAGGAATTTTGGGAGGGTTATGAGGGCGCCATCACGGATGTTCGAATCGACAACCCGAACAGTCAGCCGAGGGAGTCGATGTTTACCTTCATGCAGTTTGATATAGAGCGCCAACGTGAAAAGCGCTTGGCCTCAATCCATGAGGAAGACGCTTCCCCTGCGTTCGATTTTTAGAGCTTCAGGCGATGGAGTCTTGGATAAGTGGTATATTGGCGGTAAATCAATTATGGCCATCGTTCGATTTTTCTTGCGCATGGCTCAAGGACTGACAATGCCAGCCGTCAATTCAGGATCTTCCTCCCAAGTTCTCCAGAGTGCTTACGCCATCCTGGGGATGCCCGGCTGCCATCGCCCCAGTGAGAAGGCGGTTTTTTATCAAAACCTGGCTCAAGAACTAGGGGGCATTCTGAGACCGCCAGGGCACACAATCGAGTTCAATTTCGCCCGTCACCTACAGGGTATTTGCCCTGGGCATCCAACCGACAATTCACGCGATCATCGCAACTCGCAGGCCTGGATGATTGTCACCACATGCCTCAAGCAACAGAGCGCGGATCGACATGAGGCGGTTGTTCGAGGCATTGTCAGGCAACTTGAGGACAGGGTCTTGCTTCACCCTGTCGAACCTTCCGCCCTGAGCGGACACGCAGCCGAAAAGCACAAGATTGAAGTGGCGCTCATTTCATCTGGCGCCGCTGCAGCAGAGAGGGATTTTGATTTCAACCAGATGGCGGGCAAGCTGGGTGGAAGATTGCCCTGGTTGGTGAGCCTTACGCTTGAATCAGGTGTTGACCTGGCTGTGCAGCATGTTTTGAAGCAAACTCGGCTCAAGCGGTGGGGGCGTGCGTTAACAGGGAGGCAATTTACCGAGTCCCATGAGCAGGGTTTGCTGGACTCGCTCGGGGAGGGTAACAAGCAATTGATTCGATCCTCTCTGTCAGTGCAGACGTGGGGTAGTTCGGCGGCATCAGCTTGTCGAAACGAGTCAATCATTCAGTCCTGCCTGGCGTCGACACCAGCCGGCGCCATTGCCGTTGCCGGCGTGATCGAGCTTGCGCAGGCCGCCGCGCTTCTGCCCATCACGCAGGCAGCTTCACCCTGGACGGTGGGGGATCATGCGGTACCCTTCCTGACCGAGGACGGTGAAATGTTCCCCTATGAACCAGGGTCACAGTATCAAATGGCCATGACCGAGTTGGTGGTGGATCCGACAGGGGCCCGTGCAGCTGAATACCACGCTGCAATCAATCGCAGATTGTGGAAGAGTCCGATTCCAGTCACGCAGATGGTCACCATTTCCATCGACTCCAAGAATACCCAGGGCACTCGCAAGGATGCGCCTGCAGGCATGACTTGTGGAGAGATGACCCTCAGCCTGGAGCAGGCCCAGGCGGTCAACATACTGGAATCTCCATTTGGTTTTCAGCGCGCCACTGATGAGGTGAAGAGTGATCTGACGCGCATGTTGATGCTCTTGTGTGAAGACGAGCTGTCGGCCATGGCGTGGCCCAACTCATCCATCGGGGCCTACTTCGCTGAGCAGGCATACTCGCATTTTTCACTGGCGAATTGCCCGAAGCTCTATTTCCAGGGCGTGGATTTGCAGGTGGATGGTGCAATCGATCTGCTGGGCCGCGCTGCCCCTTCCACCTGGTGGGAGGTATCGGAGCAACTAATGCTGCTCGGTTTCCCGGAGGAGGCGCGCAGGGCGCATCAGCAAGCAGTCCCCACGCTGAGTGATCTTCCAAAGCTGATCCTGGCCAATGGCATGCTGGGAGCGCCCCTGACGGATAAGCTGGCATCACGTCTTACCCAGGTGATTGCCAGCTGCCCGGCCTTGGGATCAGCGACTCGCCTGAATCTGCTTAACATATCGATGTTGACGCTCATTATAGATCGTGCGGTCGCTGTCGAAGGGGTATCGGCCAATGCGGCATTGGGCATCCAGTTCCTGTTGGCCAGGCGTATTGCCACGGAAAAAATGTTCGTGACCTGGGATACTACGCCCTCGGGCGTGTTCCGTGACTATTACGATGCGTTGATTGAAGAGCGGGCAAAGACAAGGCGCAAGGTAACCTACGCAAACCTGGAAAGGGCGTTTGTATGCAATGAGTTGTATGACGTTGTCCAGGCGGATCTGCGTGTCGCTCGCAAGCATTATGCGATGATCAGCCTTGAGACCTGCACCTGTGATGACCGGACTGCCGCGCTCATGGAAAATGTCGTTACGACTGCGATCTTCAATCCGGAACTGCTCAATGACCAGGGGCGGCATGTCGTGGACACGATGGGCTTCTGCCATGACAAGGTGATGCACCATCGTTCGCGGGAAGCCAGAGGGTTTCTTTTTGGCGCCTATCTGCCATCTGCGCCATGGAGGGTATCGCAGTATTTGATGCTGCCTGATGTTGTCCAGGAAACGGAATGTTGAGGAGTGGTGGAAGCGCGCAGGTTGATGTCGGTTAGGCAGATTTCTGGTTTAGTGGTATATTGCAACATAGGCCACTACTCTCGGTGTCAGGACATGCATGACGTTAAAAATATTCCTGAGCTCATTGCGCTGCTGATGCCTGAAGGAGAGCCTTCCTTCGAGGTCTGTTTGCGCGCAGAACTGCACAAAACGCTCAGGGTGTGTCTGGAACTAGGGGTGGCCGAGCTGATCGCCCTGGATCCCTATTGCCTGCCGCCTCGCCTGGGGGCCCAGTTACGCCAAAAGCATCGCTTTCAGGGCAGGGTTTATCCGGCTGATTTTGGCCTGGACTCCCCGAGCCTGCAGGGCTTGGATGAGCGCATCCACGTTGATGCCGATATGGTGAAGGAAGGGGTTGGCTGGGTCGAGCATGTCAACTATCACCCGCGTTTGACCAACATTTTGACGCAAGTGATGGCGCAGGCTGATGCCTGTGCCGAAGGGGTAGCGGAAGTCCCCAGGGGCCACCTGCAAGAGCTCGTTGACTGGCTCGACATGATCGTGGACAACCGCCCCAATCGGCTGGCCAGCGCGCTGAGAGATAATGTCGCGACGCTCAACACAACAGGGCTTTTGCCCAAATTCGAGTACAGCCCGCAGGGCTGCTAACATCAATTCTGAAAGGAAAGTATGGTTATGACAGGCGTAACAGGGTTGATGGCGTTGAATCCGGGGCTTCAGGTCACCCCTCTGAATTTTCGGGGCTGGCTGCGAAATTCGTTTAACCAGTACATCAAGGAGCAAGGTCAGCCAGGGGTGGTGGCACTGTTGTTCGTCACGCCTCCCTACATCAATGCGATCGGGCGTAAAAAACTTGAAAAGATGCTGACTGACGCTGCGCAAAAGCACAAGTCGTGGCTGCGGGCAATCAATATCATGAATACGCCGAAGGCCATGACCGATGAAGAGGTCGAGCAGATGCTGGAGGAGATGCTCCGCGAAGCCGCCGAGCGTGAAGCAGCCAGTCGGGTCGAGGCCCATCTAGGGTACGTTCGCTCGGTCAGCGACGAGCCTGACGCCACTCCGGTGTGCCTGATCCGCCAGGCGAGGGAAAAAGACCTGGAGGTGCTCCATAAGTCACACGTTCAGTTCCAGGTAGGTGACTGGTATGTGATGGGTGAAATCGACGGGCGCCAGGGATTGAGCCAGCCGCTCAAGAGTCTGGAAGAAGCCCAGGAATATGCGGGCGACTTCTTCTGCGCCAAGCACTTTGCAGTCACTGAGGTCGTCACCGTTTGACGCTCAAGGCTGAACCGCATAGAAGACTCGCCGGGGCGATGAGTGACGCTAAGCGGCTTGCTCAATCTCTTCCGGCGATCGTCGAATTCTGGGGGCCGTGGCAATGATCTTGTCGTAGTCCTTCACGTACTTCTTCGCGGCATTTTTCAGTGTGTTGTAGGGCCGCCCAATTTGCTTCGCAGCATCCCAGGCGGCTACACCTGCCCTACGCAATTCAGCGAAGGCATGGGCCTCTTCCGAGCTTATAGGTGTGTTTGCAGGCGGGGCTGTGAGGTCATTGCCAGCCTGAAGGCGCTGGCGCAGCGTGGTGGGCGCGACACCCAAGGCCTGAGCATGACCTTCCAGGGTGTCGGTAACCCCGTCGATTACATAGGTGCCACCCCGAATGCGGGGCTTCCACTCGATTTCGAGGAGCTCCAACATCGTATCGAGTTTCCACTTTGGCAGGCCGAGGGCTTGTGCAGCTTTCGTGCGGGAGATGCCTGAGGCGCGCAGGCGGGCAATGTCGTCTTCGATGTTCATGAGAAATGCGTATTATTGAACCTACCCATTATAGGCTGGGCAGGGCCTCAGATATCAAGACTATTGATGGTAAAGCGGAAACCCCTGGTAGCAAGCCTTGCTGGAATTTTAAGCCGCCTGCGCGGCGGTGAAGGGCTTTGGTCTCAATGATTAAGCCGGTGTGCGTTTCTAAGCCGCCTGCATGACGGTGAATAGCTGCGATTTGGTTTCGCGTGTCAGTGCCTTTTTCTAAGCCGCCTGTGCAGCGGTGAGGTTAGCCCGAACAAAGGGTGAGCACCACGTTAATTTCTAAGCCGCCTGCGCAGCGGTGAAGCCCAATGCCTTGAAGGCAGCCGGGGCGCGCTGTTTCTAAGCCGCCTGCGCGGCGGTGAAGACAGTAATCCTGCAACTGCGGGGTGACTGACCTTTCTAAGCCGCCTGCGCGGCGGTGAAGTCACCTGGGTGGTACAGCTGGGCCTCGTCGGCTTTCTAAGCCGCCTGCGCGGCGGTGAAGGCAGCTGCGAAGGCGCAAGTAGAGAACGACCTTTTCTAAGCCGCCTGCGCGGCGGTGAAGACCTTCAATGCCCCTCTTCTGATCGTCTGGTATTTCTAAGCCGCCTGCGCGGCGGTGAAGATGGTCTCGGGGTAGAGCGAAAGCGTGTGCCACTTCTAAGCCGCCTGCGCGGCGGTGAAGTAGAGTTTTTATGGCAAAAAACCTTTAAAATCAATGACTAACTAGAAATTACCCTTGCAAGACCTCTTCCAAAATGCAAATTCGTAACGTTCTGATTTTTAAGGAAAAAATGAGACGACCTCATTACCAAGGTTTTCTTCGCTGAACAACCATGTCGAAGGTTCGCACTAGGGATGATAACACAACCCTAAGCTGGAAAACGCGGATCTTTATTGCTATATTGATTAAAACAGGAGTCTGCTATGCAAGTCCGCGAACACAAATCCGACAAATACCCGCCGCGCACCGAACTCAACGCCAATTCGGCTGATCTGACGGTGGCCTTTGCTGAGGACTACGAGTCTGGTGGCGAGCGACTGACGCGTAAGCTCGCCGAGGCCCGTGGGAAAGAGCGTTACATTGCCTTACCGCTCTCGATGGCACCAATTCAGGCGGCCAGGCAGCTGTGGCGCCGCTGTAATGAGCTGGGCGTGAAGACCCTCAACATCGCTGGCAACGGCATTTACACCTTGAACAAGTACGGCTGGACAGACCACTCGGTGAATGAGTGGATGTACCAGGTGCTCAAGCATGTGGCCGCCCACCACCCCTTCGAGCTCATCGTCTCGGGTGGCCAGACGGGGGCCGACTTCGCGGGTGGGGTGGTAGCCGAGGCGCTGGGTATCGATGTCATCATGACCTTCCCAAAGGGGTTCCTGCAGCGCACCCTGACCCAGCATGCCTTAACTCAAACGGAAGCGGATGTGCGCCGAGAAGTGGCAGTGCAACTCCAGGTGCTGCGCGACAATCATCCGGAGCTTCAGGAAAAGACCCAAGGCAAAAGGCCACGAGCTGCCGAGCCTGATGATGGGTTCTGCTTGTCCTAACTACTTGATGAAGAATCGCGGTTGAATCCATTCAAAATTGCTGGATGTCGGAATTATAAATCATTCGCTGACATCCAGTGAATACCGATTACTGATTTCCAACTTATAGATCCAGGTCAGATTGCCCTGGCTTGCGCCTCAACGATTTTCCCGAAACTTCTGCCAAGAAAAACTCAACCCTCCCGGTCTTTTCTCCCGAAATAACGAAGTTAGCGAGATCCTGCTGATAGCCACGAAGATCCAACCTTATGTCGTCATCAAGGGCTGGAGGAATCGGGTAATACTTGAGGTAGGAATCCGTGTACGACTCAAGAAACACATCCCTGAAAATTTCAGTGTCAACGAATTCGTAGACCGCCATGATGGCTTCAAGGTAATCGCTTTTCTGCATGATGTCGTAAGATATTGGCATGCAGCCGGCTGCAAGTAATGGGACATTGGCCATGATGCGGGACGTCCGCTTGTTTGCGTCGTAAAATGCTTGTATGTAAGGGACTCTGGTGAGTATGTAAAATGCAGACTCGACCGGATTTTCTATCTCACTGGCGGCATTCATTGTGTAGTCGATCAGGTCGTAGATGCGCTCAGACCCATTACCTGGGTAGAACACAGGCGGGGTGTAGGCAGTATGAGTAATGCTCATGGTCTCGGTCTCGCGGATCAGGCCGAGCTCGTGCTTTTTAACAAAGTGCTGCGTATCACCTTCAATGTCACCTGGGTCAGCTAAGCACCGGTGCACCTCCCTAAGCATTCTCAGGGAAATATCCGCAGTGTTTCGAACCAAGTCGAATGCATGTTTGTGGTTAATAATCATCTGCGTGTCTTCTGCAGATGCGTTTTTTGGAAGAGTTCCGTAGGTCAGAAGTTTGATGGTGTCCAAATGACTGTAGGGGTTTCCTTCGAGCTTGGAAGAAGACCATGCCAGATCAATCATCAAACCAGCTTTCTGGGTTGAGTTAAGAGAGATTTTCTTTGGGAAAAGTTCGTCGAGGCGAGACAAGGCTTCCTGGCCTACGCCCGGACTGAACTCTAGGAACGACCTTTTGAATTCGGCGTTTCTTCGGGTTCGGTACGTCGTTGACTTGAAAAGCTCTTTGATTTTTTCTTTATTGCTCATGCAACACCTCCGCTTTACAGCATATTCTATGCGCTGCTGCGGACTTTTCGCAAGAAATTCCATTTCCATTGGATGTGGCAATTCCTAGAATTGCGTTCGATAAAGGTCAATTCATCACAAACTACAGGGAATGGCTATTCGGTGCAGCTGAAGGCAGTCAACCCTATCAGTTTTTCTTGGGGCAACGCTTTTCCTGCTGTTCGAATAATGCGATACACCCGAACAAGATCTGGGTCAGTCAGCTTTTCAAGCATGGCTAGCTTGCCCACGATCTGATTTTGATAGCGCCGCTCCGTGCTGACTTCATCCATCAGTTTTGTCAGCAAAGCGTCGCTCGGTGCCAGGTAGCGGCTGAAGAAGGGGAGGCTGGCGGCTATCGCAAGACCCTCGGGGTCATAGTCCGTGAAGGCAATCACTGGAAGCTCAAGTGCCGTGAGCAATCTTTGCGCACTCTGGGTTCGGTAGCTGCCGGGCGCGCCGCGAAACACGACCAAAGGGTTACCAGTGATATTGGTCAGGATCGGTGTCTGGTGCGACAGCTCGAAGTTCTCCCAGTTTTCCACCAGCAGCACGCTGTCGTGACCGCAGTGCTTCACCACCCAGTGACGATCCAGGTCGAGGCAGGCGCCCTCCGGAAGCTCAATGGGTGTCTTACCCACGAGCAGCGGTCGGCCAGGCAGGGACTTCACCGCCACGCGATCGTGACGTAAGCGCTTGCCGGTGAATTTCTCATTGCCGCCCTTGCTCAAGGCCTCAGTCCTGGATGAGCCTTCCCAGGCGTTGGTCGGTGTGTCCGGATCCACCTTGCCGACATTTCGAATGACGACCGCAATAGCCTGCTTGTCTGCTTGCGTGAAGCGCCATTTCGCCCCGACCCGCTGGCCAATCCCGTATTCGGCGCAAAACGCATCCAGCTGCTTGGTGCTGCGATAATAGCTTTCGGCTGATTGGTAGATTGCCAGCAGGCGCTTGATGATCCCTAACGTTTGCATAGCAACACATCCTCGATGATCACGTTGCCGCTGAGGAAGTCATCGCTGTTCCGGGCCACTTGCGTGATGGCCACCCTGCGGATGATCTTGGCGTTAACCTTCATCTGCTTTTCCAGAAGGGTCAGGAAGCACATCAAGCACGATTCCTGGTCGAGCACCTGGGTCTCCGGAGCTTGCGCAAAGTAGTGCGCGGCAGAGAGTTGTTCCGTCACCCTGGCAGCTTCATTGAGCAGGCGCTGACTGACCACCACCAGCGGGGAGCCTTTGATCAGCGCAGCCTTTGGCGCCTCTTCGGTCACCAGTTTCCCCGCGCCACGCGCCTTGGTTGGTACCGGTATGGCCTTCTCGATGCTCATGGCCACATCAACCAGCGAATCCCGAATCTCCTGTCGACCCAGGTCAGGCTCCAGGCGGATTTTCATGGGTTCGTGCTGGTACGCCCACTCCGGGATTTCCGGGTATTCATCCGGTGTAGCGACCTCGTACTCAGGATGCCGGCGCAGGTACAATTGCAGTGCACGGATGCGCCTGGCGCGGGGTTCAACGGTACGCAGCTTGTGCAGGTACATCTTCAGCACATGGGTAATGTCAGACGTCGCCGAGCGCCAGCGGGAGAGGTTGTCCAGGATGTGGCTACGGTAGAGGGCCTCCAGGGGCTCGCGCTCGGGTGCAGCAAGCTCCTCCAGCAGGCTGACTGCATCGAACTGGATCAGGGCTTTGACGATGCGTTCAAGCTGCTCCAGGTAGTGCAGGTTCTGCTTTTCCTTCTCCTTGTACGTCCTGACGTTGCCGAAGTTGTTTTCCGCCGCCGTGCGCACATGCAGGAGGAACTCATTCATCTCTTCGGCTATTTCGTAGAGTGTGACATCGATTTCCCCGTGCAGGATCTGAGCGTCGTCCGAGCGACCGTCAAAATAGGCATGCGAGTAGTCGTCGAGCAGCTTCGACAGCCGCCCCATTTGCTCGGCGAAGTCAGCTGACACACCGTAGTTGCGAGAGCGGTGAGTGGCTTCATCGAGCAACTTGCTCAGGTTGGGCGACAGTCGAAAGGAGTTGTCGACAATTGGGTTGATCCGCACCGCCCGGTTCTGGAGCAGCTGGTTGAGCGCCTTGGCATTCTCCTCCGTGCGCAGGATATGCCCTTCGGCGTACATCTGGGCGATCAGCGCGCTCTGGCTGTTCAGCAGCTTCAGATGGTTGATGACGGCATCTTCAAGCGTGCTCATGCTTCAGCTCGCTTTTCGAAGTCGCTGTCTTCTTCCGAGATCTTGTCATGCTGCATCAGGTATTCGATGGCCTCCATCAGCCATTCGATGCGCCCTGTGAACATGTAGATTTCCGACTCGGGATTGACTAGGCGCAGGAACCCGTCATTCTGGAATTTGCGCACGATCCTGTTCAGTCGTTCGCGGTCGGATCCATCCTTGCTGACGAGACCTGTATCAATGGCGGTCTGGCGGAGCTGTTCCGTAAGGCTCGCATTCGCGGCGATCCGGCCCATCATGCGGTTGAGATCCAGCTTCTGCCCTGACGAAACCGCGCCGTCATCACCGGCTATGCGCATGACGATCTCCAGGAAGGAGACCATGGGCCTGAGGATGTTCTTGAGTTCGGTGAAGCGCTTCTTGGCCGCCTTCTTGCCCTCGTTGTCGATGTCGGCGTGCGCCGCAAAATAGGCGCCCGCTCCACGGGTCATGGTGATCCGCAAGTCCAGACGCCGCAGGTAGAGGTCGATCTCTTCAAGATTCGTCCGCCCATTGGTCAGCTGTGTGCTGGTCAGGTACTGGTAACCTTCCTGATCAGTGACGGGGCAGATGAACTGGCCTTCCAGCAAGCCGGTTACAACACGGGAAAATGGGTTCATCAGGCGCTCTCCAGATCCAGTTCGTAATCGCCTTCGACGTCCACGTCAGCGTCAGAGGTAGCCACCAGCTTGCACTCCACTAGCCGGCGTTCCGCATCGAGCTTGTACTTGTTCTCGAACAGAATCAGCGTTTCCGCGTCCGGATCAGGGAAAGCGGTGCACAGGGTGATTCGGTTCTGCCCAAGGTAATTGCACAGAGAAATCACGTTCTCGGCATCGATGGCCTTAAGCTCGTCGACACACCAGGTCAGCTGCACCGGAGCGTTGCCACGCACCTTGGAAATGAAGCCCAGGAACAGGATGATCAGGATCAGATAGCTCAGGCCATTGGAGGAAACGTTCTCCAACTCGGAGCGATTTCGGAACTGACGAAGGTTGTTCTTTTCCTCCACGGAGCCGCGAATGCTGACCAGGGATTTGAAGTTGGCGTTGATGCCACTCTTGATGTCCCAGTGGCTGAGCAGCGCCAGCAGATTCTCCACTGCCTGCTGGTTCGGAAGGGTGTCTTCGGTGAGCCACTGCTCCCTGTCGTCGGTGATCTTGCTGATGATCTTCCAGTAGTCGAGCTCTTCCACGGAGGAGAAGATGGAGACCTTCAGGTTGGTGATGCTGTCGAACACCTGGGAGCTGTGGGTCAAGTGTTCCTGTAGACCCGTGTTGAAGCGGGTGATTTTTTCCGAGAAGCTCTTGAGCTCCCGGTGAAGGCCCTGGATCTCGCCGAAAATCGTGCGCCCATCGGCAATCAACAGCCGGCGACTTTTGTCGTGGTGGTTGGCAAACCAGTCCTCAATGACTTGCAGCATCATCCGGGTATCGACCTCACCGCTGGACTCTTCTCGCAGGTTGGCGACACGATCCTGGAAGTACGTCGCGGGTGGCGCGAGTGGCGTGGTCACGAATGCTCCGCGCATCTTGCTGACCTTGGTGCGAAGCTCTTTGTCCGCCTCGCGAAGGCGAGCCTGAACACCGCCCATGGATGCCCGCAGGATTTCGGCCTGCCAGACCTCCTCATAGGCCTCAAATCGCTTGGTGGCAGTGAATGGGGCCAATACTTCTTTCAAGGCGTTGTCGACGATCAGCGAATTTTCGACGCAGCCGTTGATGGCGTCGCGGCATTCGTTGATTGTCGCGCCAATGTCAGTTTTCGTGCGTGACCAGGCTTCAGTGGTCTTTTCCAACTCCAGCTTCTTGCCGGTCATAAGCGTGTTGGCCTGCTCGATTCTGGTCGCAAGGATTGGCTTTTCCGGCTCAGAGTATTCCAGCCAATGTTGCCATTTGTTGAGCAGGTCACGCCAACTGTCGATCTCGACCAGTTTTGCCTTCAGCTCGCGCATTTGCTCTTCGAGCTCTCCAATAACCTGGACGTCGGCCCCTTCCTCAGTCAGCTTGCGGTTTAGATCCGCCTTCAAAGACCGTATCGACAAGTCGGTGGCCTGAGCATGCGCATGGATCTTGCCATTCAAGTCAGCTTCCGCTTGCTGATACCGGGAAGAGATCGCCGCCTTCTCTGCCTTGGCACGTTCATCGAGCTTATCTTGGTCGCTGGCAAGCCGGCGAGCGAACGCATCATAGGCTTGTTGCGACAGATTCAACTTGCGCCTTGTCTCGGCGAGCGTGTCCTGGGCAATCAGCATGGCTTCGTCGCGATTCTTCCGCAGATCCCTTTTCAGAGTGCTGATTTCTGCATCGATGACTTGTTTTACTGACCGGGCCTTGCTCAGTTTCGATCGGGCGATGCCCAATTCATCCTGGGCAACCTTGTGGGTCTGGCGAAGGTCTTTCTGGCGCTCGCTTGCGCGCTCCAACTGGCCTTCGATGGCAGCCAGCTCCTCATGGGCTTCAGCCAGCAATGCCTGCAATTTTGACTCATCCGCTTCATCCACGGGGTCAACATATTCCAGGTCAAGGGCGATGCCATAGAGGCTGTCGGAGATTGTGGCAAGCTGAGGATGCAGGTCAGTGCGGTGGAGCAGGCCAGGGTTGATCACTTTTGCAATGTTGTCTGACCAGTCCGGACGATTGGATCGCAGAAACTGAAGCAGGCTGTCAGGCTCGGGGGCATGGGCGCGCTTGATACCTTCAATCACGGACAGCTGTTTACTCGCCGCTTGCTTGATCCTGGTGATTTCCTGGTCAAGGGCACTCGACTGTGCCTGAAGATCACTGACCGTGCTTTCTTGCTGCCTGACTGCCTTGTCATGTAGCGCGACGACTGCCTCTGCTTGGTCGAGTTGTTCAGTCTTGTTCTCAAGGGCTTCACCGAGGGCTGGATCGATGACCGGATTGTTCACACGTTCCTGGTCGCGACCCATCTGCTGGGTGACTTCCTGGATCGCACGTTGCAAAGCCTCGCGCTCTGCACTGGAGGCTTCCTGATAGGTGCGCCTGGCGTCCTGTTGGCGTTGATCTGCCGCAACCTGCTCCTCACGCTCACGGTGGCGCAACGCCGCAGATTCCTCGGCCACTGCGGTACGAAAGTCATTGTGACGACTGTTTTCAGCGTTGATTTCCTGATCGTACTTGGCCTTGATGTGGGTGGCCGCGCCGAGCACCAGGTCGTGGCGCTTCTCGATTCGATGGAGTTCTGCGGCAAACATCTCTCGCTGGCTGTATTCTGCGCGCTTGCGCTCAACATCCTGGCCAAGCATCTTCAAGCGCGCATCTTCAATGCTCTGCAGGGTGTTTTCGCACTGTTGTATATCTGCCTTGGCTGCTTGAATGTCGGCCAGTAGCGCACTGTAGGCCTGGTCGTACTCGTCCTTGCGTCCCTGGAGGAACTGCTCAAGGCTGTCCCGCTGGCTTTCACGCTGGGCCTTGGTCACTTCGAGGTGTTCTTTGAGGAGCAGGAATTTTTCCTTCAGCTCCCGCATGCCATCTTCAGCATTTTCCAGATTCAGGCGCACCTCGATGGCCTCATTGACCAAGGGCCGGATGCCCATGATGTTCTGGTACGCGCTGTAGTCACGTGGCCAGTTCTCGACAAGACCGCGCTCCGTCTGGATACCCATCGACTGTTTGTCGAAAACCCAGTCCGCCACGACCTGCTGCAGGTCATCGAAATTCGCCTTGCGCGAGAACATCCCTTTGGTGAGCTTTTCGAGGTGGCGCAGGGGGCGATTGTAGCTGGTGAAGGCGTAGTCGGCGGACATGCCAAGCAGGTATCGTCTGTGCTTGCTTTCCGCGCCGTGGGGCTGCCAGTACTGAATGATGCTTCTGAAGTCGACATAGGTTTCGACTTGCTTGTCAGCATGCGGAATCTTCAGTTGAACCAACCGCATGCGGAACTCTTTAGCCAGCACGAACCGACCGTCGTCGGTGACGAACATTTCACGCAAGAAGCCGCTTTTCACGAAGCGGAAATAGACGCGCTCAGCCGTGCTGTTGCTGTAGGCCACGACGAGTCGTCTACTACCGTCTGGGCGCTCGTATTCGTAGACGATGAAAGAGGTTTGATTGGGCAGGTAGTAGTCGATGAACGAGTCCTTGCCCTGGGAAACCACATCTTTAGGCTCAACACCCGCGAAGATCAGCGCCAACGACAACAGCGATGTCTTGCCTTGGCCGTTGCGCCCGGTGAGCGCGGTGCCGCCGTCGATGCTCATGGTTTGAATGCGACCCCGTGACAGCGAGTCGACCAGGTGGATGTTCAGCAGGCGGAACAGTGTCTCGGGTTGGTCATCGGCCATATGAAGGCCATCTGCCATCGCAAGCTCGGTAGACGGGGCGTCGAGGTCGGGAGCTGCCGGTCGGTCATCTGCAGGAAGAAAAAGGTTTGGAGTGTGATCATCGTGGATCATGGGTGGCTCCTGAATCCTGGCTGTGCACCTGGGTGGGTCATGGTGGGCCCGTGTAGCCCAAATTCCAGGTGGGTGTCGGCAATCAAATCGTGGATTCTACGGCGGTTCGATCTACTCCTGCCAGTCATACGTCAATAGATCGGAAGATTTCTGAAGTTACCAACAAGGGCTTCCCCAATTTGGGGTAGTGGTTAAATGCAATTGATAATCCAGTGGCCCAACACCTGCGGCTTATCTTCGCTGAATTCTAACGTCGAACTTGAAAGAGTACAAATGTTCTCTTTGCGCAGTTGGAATGCGGATTGGTGCGGTTGGGAAATCGCGTCCTGTTTACTCACAGGTGAGCAATTGTTCACTCACCTGGTGAGTAATGAAATGGGCAGGGTCAAAAATCGGGAAGCAGGTGCAGGTCTGCCACTTGATATATGTATATATTGATAAGACAATGGCAAGCACAATTCCAAGAGGAGCATATCCCGAATGAGACCATTCATACCGTCCTGCCCTGTGGCAAAACTCGTCGGGTTGCACAGGCTTTCGCCCTTGAAAAAGCGTGTGCTCACGCACCTGGTGGGTTCCCCAGAGAGGGCCGAGACCCTGATAGCGAATGCGGTCAGCATTGAGCGCCTTCGGGAGCACCTGTTTCAGATTCATGGCGAGTGGCGAGCGCTGGCCCCATCGGAAAAAGAGCTCGCGTACCGACTGTTGCGGGTGGGGCAGAGCCTTGGCTTTCGTTATGCAAATTTTGATGTGAGTTTTACCCTGCTTTTCAAACGTGAGCATGGGGCTGACATCGGTGACGTCAGCGTGGATCTGAGCCAATACCCTTCGCAAACAGAAATCACCAGCTTCCGGCGTGGTGGCGGCCATGTTTCAAATACTGTGCGTGTGGAGCGGGGTGGTTCGGTGGTTGCCAGGTTCGTGGAGGCCTGTGAATCCTTGTTCGGATGAGTTGGCGAGCCCTTGAGCTTTACAAGCCCAGTTCATTTTCAAGGGCCGAATCAACATACTGCTCAAACGCGGGATTGCGCAGCAGCAGGTTGGCGGGTACGTAGCGAAGGGCGCGCTCGAAGTACGCCCTCGAATGGAGAACGTCGGCCAGACCCGCCCAGTTGCTTTTAAGCAGGTGGATAACGGACTCCTCCTGGGCCAGACCATTGCCCTTGGCATCCCTGCGCCAGAAAACAGAGTCAACGGCCTCCTGTATCAACTGAGTTTGGCCAAGCCTGATAGCCAAGTGCATTTTACGCAGTGGGGCGCTTTGCTCACCTGCCTGAGGCTGCCCCAGGCCATCGGTGCAAAACCACTCTCCCAGTTGCATGTCTTCGCAGGGCAGGTAGCCCAGTGATTCGAAGGCCTCAGCCACATCCAGATTGATGGCGAGTGCTCGAACGGCTGTGCTGCCCTTGATGTCCAGGAAGCCTGCATCGATCAACGCCGATCGATGGTGATCGATCAGTGACAACAGCGATTTGAAATGGTGCGTGGAGGGATAATCCAGCTGAAAATAAAGCACGGTATCCTGCATTTGATACATGTAGTCGAAGAGGGCGTGACTGAACACGTCCTCATAAGTTCTTGCGGCGCGTGCGTTTGAACCAGGGCTTCGGCAAATTGATCAGGATACTCAAGCAGGCTGCGCATGCATTCCCTGGAAGGCTCCACGGCGCCCGTATTCAGCCATGAGGCGGCCATTTCAAGGCGGTCATCCAGCGAGAAACCCAGGAGTTCGTACCGTGATACGCGCTTGCCTGCAAAGTCTTTGGTCGACAGCTCATCGCTGAAGTCAAAGCTGGAGAACCCCCTGGCGATGTCGAGGAAGAAATTTCGGTAAATCGCTTTCGCCTCTTCAACCTCGGGTACGGGGAGTCTCTGAAACTGCTTCAGGATTTCAACCGCCGTCCATGCCGTATAATCGCTCATGTCATGCTTTAGCGCTTGCAACCAGGCTTGCCGACACACCTGCATCAGGGGTGAGTGTGCCAGGTAAGGGAAGCTGTTATCTGTGCCCAGCACCATGGTGAACAGGCGGGCTGCGGGATCTGCAAATGAGAGACCTGATGATCGCGACGACTGGATGACAAACGTCGGCACCCGCAGGGCTTTGAGGAACTGGCTGTCGAGCGCCAACACCTCTTTTTGATATTGCTGATGCGAGTGCTTGCAGGAGACCAAGTCGAATATGACGGTCGGGATGAAGAACTGTATTTCGTTATAGGTGGGTGCATCCATGTACAGAGCGCTGGCGAGCAGGTCGATGACATTGACGCCCTTGTCTGTCAGCGTTTCGAAAACGCCAGGGGTGTTGTCCGTATAGAGTAAGTCGCGGCTGCCCAGCATTATTTCGCGCAGGTGGCGGTAGAAATATTCAGCAGCTTTCTGCGGGTCTTCCAGGGTCAACAGCCAGTGCGCAATCGGTGGCTTTTCATTGGTCGGATAGGAGGCCCCGGGAATAGCGTTCGCACAGTAATCCACGAGGTCTTCGATCTTTCTTTTGATGATGGCATTCTCAGCCATTCTTTCCTGGTCGACCATTATCGCAGAGTCCTTGGTGATGATGGGCTGCACTGGTGTGAATGCAGCTCTTCTATTCTAGGCATGCTTTGACATCCTCCCCCACCAAATCATCCGATTTGGAAGGGGATTCCCACAACTGGACGCTCATGCCCGAGCGCAAGAATGTTTCTGGCGGCGTTGACGTCGCGATCGTGGGTGATACCGCACCCACTGCAAATCCATTCTCTTATTCCAAGCCCTGCGATACCTCTCGGCCTCGAATCTGGCAATTGCTGGCAGTTCGAGCAGGTTTGGGTGGTGTTTCTTTCACTGGCAACCTTGAAGACGATGCCTGCGTGATCGCACTTGTATTCCAGCATCGTTTTCAGTTGACCCCAACCGGCATCGAGCACGGATTTGGCCATCGTGGTCTTGGCGAGTTTCAGTGAGCTGACATCGCCCACCACAATCACTCCGCAACGCGCTACCAGCGCATTGCTGAATTTGTGCAGAGCGTCCTTGCGCCGATTCGCGATCTTGGCGTGGATGGCCCTCACACGTGCTTTACGTCTGGCGCGTTGCGCCAGTCCAAGGGATTTTTCAAGGTCGCGGTAAAAGCGACCATTTTCAAACTTAACCCCATCGCTGCAGGTGGCCGTGGTTTTCAGGCCCAGGTCGATGCCCACCTGGCCTTGGCCTGGCGACAGCTTGCGCTCGACCTCCACCACCACATTGAAGTACCAGCGGCCCCGTGAATCCTCGTTGAATGATCCCGCTCTCAACGCATAATCACCGAGCCCGTAGGAATCCCAGACTTTAAAGGTCTGCTTGTTAAACGTCAGCGTGCCATTTTTCCATTTCACAGCACCACTTTTAAAGGGTATCCAGCCCAGGCTGCGCTTGGCGCCGGAGGATTTGCGCCATTGCAGGCGACGCTTCTTGAATTGCTTGCGCCGGGTGACATACTCGGCACCCACTTGCTGCACGGTGTGGCTGTGCAGGCCAAGGAGTTTGCCGGCGCCATCGGTGTACTTCTGAATATCGTAGGAAGACAGGAACACACCCTTTTCGCGAATCGAGCGCTCGCTCAACTCGTTAATGTAGTTCCAGGTGAAATTGACCGCCCGCGCCCACTCAGAAAGCAGTCGCGCATGCTTGTCTTTGACCCGAAGCTTAAGGGTTTTGGTGGCTGTCATGCCCATGAATTAAAATATGAGGGAAAGCCCCGAATAATTCAAGGCTTGATGGCTTCGCCATGCGCTTCTACTCCCACCAAATGTTGGGGATGTCGCTTTGCTCCGCTTTGGCCATTTGGAAGGAGCCTGCCAGCGTGATTTTGGTCAGCGCTCAATCCATTGTCCGGGTCAACTGGTGAGGCCGGCATCGCCAGCACGCAAGCCAAGTAGCCCCGTGCGATCAGGAGAGTTTGGCGAACAGACGCTTGTCTGCTGGGAACTCGAAGGAAGTCAGTTTGGCCTGGCTGGCGTCGGGGTGCAGCGGGTTGAAGATGAAGTTGCAGTTCTCAGGCACGATGGCCGTGGGTACCCGCAGCAGCAACGATTCGCTGCTGGTCAGCCAGTTGTCCCCCATGGCCTGGGTGACTTCGGACTGCTCATGCCAGCCAGGCTTGAGTTGCCCTCGGGCGTCCTTGACTGAAACCGAGTCAGGTAATTCGACGCGCAGCAGGGTGAAAGATTCAGGCAGCTCCCCCATCGCCATCTCAAAATGAACGAGCACTTCAAGCACGCAGGTGGCGGGCCAATCGGCCAGGTAGACGACAGGCCGCCCCTTGGTGTGCCAGCGGCCTGAAACGATCGTTCCGCCTATGCCAGTAAGATCCTTGTAGTTCGAGATACGCCACAAGACCAGCGCTGTCATGCGGCAAACCCGTGATGGATACGCTGCAGGGCATCTTCTACGCCAACATAGCCGGGCGTTGTGGCGACAGCGGCCAGCGGCGTCAGTCCATCAAACATGGCCTGAGGCTTGGCCAACCAGCGGGCAGCTTTTTCCTTGTCCCCAAACACCGATTCAGCCAGGACAACGATCCGGCTTACACGGTAGAAATGATCACCTTCTTCCTGGGACAGCGCTTCGCCCTTGGCTTTGCGATGGCGCAGGGTACGGGCATTGATGATCCCCACGCCCACGGGGTTCACACCGTGCTTGGTAAGGTTCTCAAGCGCTTCCAGCGGCACGCCAGAGCGGATCAGGGCATCAGCGCGCATGCCATTGGAGCCCCCGAGGATCTGAAGCACCTTGAGATCGGGGTGCGTGTTCATAAACACCTCCTGTTTTGGCAATATGCCCTGGAGTATAAGGCATTTTGCCAAAGAGGGGGTGCTATTGTTCCTGATGCTGCCGTCAGGGTTTGAACACCCAGTACAGTGCGGGTGCCTTGCCGGCAGAGGACAAACCTGCTCGATCCTGGACAGGGAGTTGAGACTTCAGCAGGTAGTACATGTCAGAGATGATGGATCGGTTGTCGCCGTAGTAGGTATGCCCAACGAGGCTGGTGTCGACATTCGAGGCATCAATAGTGTCCATGCCACTGACGATCACCAGTTCGCCTTTGGTATCCCCGGCGCGTTGATAGCCATGAATTTTTTTGGAGAGGCCCAGGGCCTCGTCATTCGATGAGGCATACATCGTGACATTTCGACCGGTGCCGATCAGCTTCGGTGCTATATCGCGCTTGAATACAACCGCATCGATGTCAGGTGCAGCCAGGATCACTCCTCTGATTTTCCTGGCGGATGCAGGATCCTCCGCGCCGATGCTGGCGATTGATCGCGACAAGGCCCTGGTACCCATGCTGTGGCCGATCACATACACGTTATCGGCGTGGGAGTTGCGCAGAAAGTCCAGCAGGAAGCTTTTCAAGTCGGCTTCTGCCCATTCGATGTTGCGTTCATCCACGGTGTAGGAGGGGATATTGCCTTGGGAGGGCCAACTGAAAAACACCGGCACGCCTTTGAACTCCAGATCATACGCCATCTGCGCGGTTCGCCGAGCAGCATCTTCGAAGCTGACGTTGAAGCCATGGACAAACACAAAGGCACTGGAACCCTTGGTGTCAGCCAGGGCACCATTGATGTCACTGAAGAACTGCTCCCTGGTTGTTTTGGCGGCAGACATCAACACGATGTGTTTCTCGGGGTTTGGCCTGAACTCAAGACGCCACTTCGAGGGTGCCTCCATTTCGCCCATGCGATGATCCTTGGGGATGCTGACATAGCAATACCCGAACGACAAATCGCCAGGCTCTGCCGTGTATTGCAGGTTGCCATCTACCTTCTTCGCCAGCCTGTTTGTGGCATAGCTCACTTTCAGGCGGGTAAATTTCCCATCGGCTTCGATAACCCTATATGCAGCTGCTACTGCCCCTTCATCTCTGTCAATGACCATGATTCTTTGGCCTGAAATCCCCCCTCCGGGGACTGGAATCACAGGATCCTCAAAAATTATCTCCTTGTCCCCGCCTGTATTCTCACCAAAGGGGGGACGTGTTGAGGTTTCCTTTGAGACAGAGGCACAGCCGCCCGCCGTAAGAGCGATTATCAAGTAAAGTAAGAAGCTCTTGATCCTGATGGGTTGCATATCCATGCCCTCAACCAGTGATGAAATCCATACTGGCAAAAGAGTAGCAAAGAATCCATGCGTCAGGAATGACATTCACATGCTTCCTGTGAAACGGTGATGGTGCGCCCATCCGACCGTTAAAGACTGGTTTAGAAAACTCGCTTAACGAATATATTGACTAAGCCCTTTTTGAGGTATGATCTCGGGTCTTGGGGCTTTTCAGGTTGCCGGTCACCTGAAGTCTATAAATACTCACTTGCAAGGAATTTTTTTCATGGCGGTGGTTGATCTTCGAACCCTTAGGGCGCACTTGGCTGCAGGGGACTGGGTCAGAGCTGAGGCGCTCTTGAATGCGCCTAGGAGGCTGACCTTATCGAACGGGGCGAGATCGCTTCAGCGGGATATCAGCAGGTGTTACCTGGCGTTGTTCAATGCTGCTGCCACGCATGGGTATCTTATGGGCGTGGCACCCTACACCTTCTCGCCCAGCGATTTCCGGATCCCCCGGATAATGGTGTCAGCTTTAAGCAAGTTCCAGGCATTGGCTAACCTGGGAAGCAAAGGCTACTTGGCCGCCAATGCCGCGCCTGTGGAGCGCGTGGTCGGCCATGTGGCGAATTGCCTGATCGCAGGCGGGCATTCCCCCAAAACAGCCAGCGATCTGATGCTTTCAGCTGGGATGTGCAAGCAACTCATCCTGTCTATCCCGGCTCTGGAAGGGGCTGCCGAAACTCACCTGCTGGCTGATTTGGGACTGTGAAGGCGCGGGGCGCCCCAGTTACAGGCCTTACCCAGGGTCATCCAACCGTAGCCTTGGAAACCCCTTCCTACAGGTGGGGGAGGACGTCAACTCGCATTGCCTGCAGAAACGAACAAGGCCTGGTCTCCCAGGCCTCATTGGCGGTTATTGCAGCAGCGCCTTGGCGATCGCCGAGGCTTTGCCCTTGTCGTAGCGGCCAGCGAAATGCTCGCCCAGGTACTTCATGGCGTCCTTCATGCTTGTCGCGCCACTGGCGCTTAGCGCCTCACGCAACTGGTCTTCGCTCATTTCAGCCGGCAGGAAGGCCTGCAGGGTCGCGTTCTCGGTTGCCAGGCGAGGGTTGTCGCCGCTGAGCCTGATGGTTTCGGTGTTGGACTTGATCAATTTCTTGATTGCCCCTACCACCAGTTCATCAGTGATGGCGACCTCGACTTCCTTGCCCTTGGTGAGCGTTTCGAGCTCGCCGACCAGCAGGGTAAGGATTTTGAAGCCTGTAACCTGAGTAGCGTCCTTGCGCAACTCAGCCCGTTTTGTTTGCACTGCCTCGAATAAGCTCATGACGCATTTTTCCTTCCGATTTTGTTAAATGAGTTGAAGGGTTGATGGAAGCCCCGCATGTGCAGCGGAGCCATGGAGATGGAGCGTCCTGCGGGACTCGAACCCGGCTTCTCTTGCCTGGCAGACAAGGGCACAACCCGTATACCAAAGACGCAATTTTGTTAGCACAACAGCAGGCTGTGGAGCGCCATTAGGGCCTGCGTGTAGCTGATGCATGCGGCGGGATGTTTGGTGGGAAAGACAGGATTTGATACCTGTACAGCCCAGCGCTAGATCAAGCCCTCCGGAGAGCCCTTTCAAGCGTTTCAGGCACGGAGTCACCCTCCGCTGCGCTGGCCGATGCGCACCTTTCCCAGAAGCCATTCAAACTTACGGTAGAAGATGAGGAGGGCGCCAGGCAGCCTTGCGACTCAATTCCTTTCTACGGTGATGTGGCGGGCCCGATTGGATTTGAACCAACGACCTCCTGGGTCAAATCCAGGCGCTCATTCCGCTGAGCTACGAGCCTACATGTGGGGTGAAGCACGGGTCTCGAACCCGTCGCCTCCGGCGTCACAAGCCGGCGCTCTACCTGATGAGCTAGCTACACCATAAAACCTGCTGCTTACTGCGATATGGCGGGCCCGGTTGGATTTGAACCAACGACCTCCTGGGTCAGAACCAGGCGCTCTTCCAACTGAGCTACGGGCCTACGTCTGTGGGTGAAGCACAGGTCTCGAACCTGTCACCTCCGGCATCACGAGCCGGCGCTCTACCTGATGAGCTAGCCCCACCATAAACCTTTACTGCTTTATTGCGATGTGGCGGGCCCGGTTGGAATTGAACCAATGACCTCCTGGGTCAAATCCAGGCGCTCATTCCGCTGAGCTACGAGCCTACATGTGGGGTGAAGCACGGGTCTCGAACCCGTCGCCTCCGGCGTCACAAGCCGGCGCTCTACCTGGTGAGCTAGCTCCACCATAAAACCTGTACTAACCTATACTGCGTACTGCGATGTGGCGGGCCCGGTTGGAGTTGAACCAACGACCTCCTGGGTCAGAACCAGGCGCTCTTCCAGCTGAGCTACGAGCCTAAAAAGTGGTAGTGAAGTTCGGATTCGAACCGAAGCCCCCCTGCTTGTAAGGCAGATGCTCTAACCAGCTGAGCTACTTCACTAAAAAGACAGTGTCCCGCCGCTACACTGACAATGCTTGAACTCGCATCAAGCGCCGAATCATGGTGGGTGGTGCGAGAATCGAACTCGCGACCTGCTGATTAAGAGTCAGCTACTCTGCCTGCTGAGTTAACCACCCGTGAAACACATGCTGCAATCTGGAGTTGATGACAGGATTCGAACCTGCATTAAAGTGGTTTGCAATCACTCGCCTAGCCATTCAGCCACATCAACGTAAATCTGTAACAACTTCATTTGGTGGAGGCAACGGGAGTCGAACCCGCGAATACCATTACTTGGAGGTTTTTACACCTCGAAGCTCGAACTGAGATTAGGGCTCGCTTCCTCTGCTGGTTTACCCCGCCTTGGGGGAGTGATTACCGATCCAAGGCCGCTATGAGTGCTTCTGTCACATTCCCTCAGCTCAATGCATGGCTGGTTGTTACACCTCGGCGATCAGTTTATGCCGTGCTCTCGTCCTCATCTGAGCATCTGCCCCCAAACACTGGTGCTCCCCCCAGGAATCGAACCTGAAACCTCGTCCTTACCAAGGACGCGCTCTACCGATTGAGCTAAAGGAGCAAAACCTGCTATACCGCGTATTACAATTTGGAGCAGTGAACAGGAATCGAACCTGTGACGCATGGCGTTTCAAACCATCGCTCTACCGACTGAGCTATCACTGCAATAAAACGGTGCTTCGTATTTGGCTCCGGGAACAGGGTTCGAACCTGTGACCTGCAGATTAACAGTCTGCCACTCTACCGACTGAGTTATCCCGGAAGTGTACTGGTGAATGGCGGGAGAGTCGAACTCCCAACCACCTGGTTAAAAGCCAGGTGCTCTGCCAATTGAGCTAGCCACTCAGAAAATGTGGTGCATGAAACCCGCACCGTTTACAACTCCACCTGCCTTGGATGAGCAGCCCCACACCCCGCTTTCATCCTGACTTCACGCTAAAGTAAAGTCCCCGGTATTTCCCCCAGACAAGTTAGCCTGGTCTATAATGGTGGATAGGAGAGGATTCGACCTACCCAGTAAAACTCACCTGCCACTCTTTTGCAGGCTTCAATTTGGCTCCGAGAGCTGGATTCGAACCAGCGACCAACGCATTAACAGTGCGCGGCTCTACCGCTGAGCTATCTCGGAATTTAACCTTTATAGCTATATTGGCGGGCTGATCAAGACTCGAACTTGAACCGCAAGGATTTGGAATCCCGCATCATGCCATTAGAACATCAACCCTGGAACTGCTTCGGAGATCGCTCTCCAGGTCAACAGCGTTACCCGTAAACCCTTGAAACTGGTGGAAACTAGGGGGGTCGAACCCCTGACCTACTGCTTGCAAGGCAGTTGCTCTCCCAGCTGAGCTAAGTCCCCAATTTGGTGGACGCCACAGGGTTCGAACCTGCCACCTCTCGATTATCGGTCGAGCGCTCTACCAGCTGAGCTAGGCGTCCAATTTACGTTTATCACCGTCTTTCTCAAGACGTTTTTCGAAGCCGGTAACCACTTTTCCCAGCGTGCGGAACTCGCGCTGTAACTGCTGGAGGAGTCGTGCTTTATGAAATTCTTTCATGTTGGACACATCATCTCTCCCGCCAAACCCTGGCCAAATGTTCATTTTTTCAGTGCTTGTTTAAAGCGACCTGATTGTTTTCATGCGCCTTGAGTTTGACCTCAAGTCCGTCAAGCGCCCTTTCAATCTCGTCGAGGAGGGAGCTGGCTCGCTTTGCTGCCTGGATAAACGCCAGTGCACTTAAACGTCTCATCTTCAACCTGCCTGTCGAGCTTCAAAGCCCTTGTATTGCAAAATGGTGGGGTCACCTGGATTCGAACCAGGGCGTCTTTCAAGCCGGATTTACAGTCCGGTGCATTCGTCCACTCTGCCACAACCCCATTTTTTTGAGTCCAAACAAAAACCCCGGAGCTTTGGCTAGGCTCCGGGGTTCTTGGAAGAATCCGCTTGTTTCGAGCCTTACCTTTGCTTTCGCTTCGGTAGGCTCTCTTTCGAGTTACCTACCGCACGCTCACACACCAGCCAGCAAAATAATTCTTTGCCTGCTTGGTAATCTGTTGATTGAAGTGATGTGCGTTCATTTGAGGTGTTCTCCGTTGTCTTGTTTCCATTAAAGCGAATGCGTGAACTCCCGTCAACCCCCTCGATGCAAATAAAATGAAAATATCTCAAGTTTTTGTTCAAACGGATGTTTGATTTTTCCTCTCGCAGGAGGGTGAAAACCCAGTGTGGCGCGGGGCTACACGCTTTATGCGTAAATTGACTATTTTTTACGAGGCCCATAAAATTCAGTGACACAGCGAATGGGGTTAAGCGATGTCGAGCATCAATATCAGTAGCCAGGTGAGGAAAGTCTGCGGCCACACGGAGGTCGATTCCATTCACTACAAGACAGCCAGGGAGCGCGAGGAAGAGAAGCGTATTTCAGCTCGGATGGTCTGCACTGACTGCTCCCGAAAAATGCAGGGCTGGCTGAATGATCCTGGTGCCGAAGACATGGACTTTACCCTCGAACCTTTGAAGGGCACGGTCAAACAAGTGCCGTGGGCGACTGAGCTTCGCAACAAGCAAAAGCAGGTACTTGGCAGAAGCCTCATGACTACCATGCACGCTGCGGAGCAGGGCGACCTGGCTGCTCTAGGCCTTTACCGAGCGCTACTGGTGTTCTTTGGTATTCGGGACTCGGCATTCTGGATTGAAAATGCCAAGTCGCCACTTGGCTTCTGGCATTTTAAAAGTGATGCGGAACGACTGTTGCGCGAAGATCTTGATTTTGACGACTATCGCAAGCGCGCTGCCGGCAAATCAAGTGGGGACACCGCTTATGCAAGGCTCAAGCGCCTCGACCCTTCGCTGCTTGCCAGGATCAGACAGGCAGTGCCATCGACCTCAACCACATCGAACGCCAATTCCCAATGACTGATGATCCTTGGTTCCAGTTCATGCAGTCCCTGAGTGCGCCTCAGGGGCACGCACTACGCGACATTCAGGCGTTCGATCCGATCAACTGGAGTTCACGCACACCTACATTCAGTGGCTGTTTCCCTTGCCAGAAGTATCCACCATCAATCCAGAAGCCCCCGTGCTCACTGCGCTGCATTGTGAGGCGGTCGCGATCAGCCCTCTGCTAAAAAAGCAGATTGGCATCAACCTGGATCTAATGCTCAGGCACTGGGGAATTCAGCGCCAGGCCGTGGACTTCATCAAGGCCGCCAATTTCGACACGCAGTCGGTGCTATGGCTTACAGAATTCGACCACAACCACCTGCGCATCACCCGTGTCCTGGCCTTCCTGGCCATGACCGGGTTTGGTGTAGTCGCAGAAAGGCTCTATACCTTCTTCCACGCCCGCCTGCAGGATGAGCTGTACAACAAGATTGGGGCGTTGAAATATTGGCGAGACGCAATCAGGCGCTCGCCACCCCCTGTGTAGCCTCAGGCATTTTCTTTCTGAGCGGCCTGTGCCGGCTGCTCATGACCCATCCTGCGAATTCGTATCAATGCATGCTGAGCGGCGTGGCGGGAATCGGTGTCATCAGAGTGCTCCTCGATACGGGTGAGGGCTTCCACGGCAAGCGCCAGCTGTTGTTCTGCAAGGGTGGGCAAAGGCATGATTATTCTCGTTTTGTGGCCAGTCATTTTGGTTAATTATATGTGATGCGCAGTGATCTGATCCAGCATCATCAGGGGAACCATTGGCTGACACCGTGATGGATTACGCTAATATTGGTTGGAATTCCAAAATCACCTGTGAAAGAATGGAAAAAAACACGGATCAGCGGCTACCTAGAATGCCGCGTCCGGACGGGGGGTTTTATGTTCTTGCCAGCACCCAAGATTTCTCTGCCAGTCCACAACCACTGGACGCTGAAAGACCGCGATGAGCTGTTCCTGTTTTGCCAGCGGCTGGGCCGTGAGCGACAGGGGTTCCAGCCGCTGTACGCCTTGCAGCGTGAGCTAAGTGAAGATCAGTGGATTGGCAAAGAAGACTTGTTCCCGATCATCGTTCATGAGTGCTTCTCCTCGAAATTCAGCAGCAAAGACGTCGATTCCGCTGTCAACCATATCGATATCATCGACCCTAGGTTCCGTGATGGTTTTGCCATCGGCCTGGCCTTGTGCAGTGCAGATCTTGGCAGAAACTCGGAAATGTTCAATGATACCATCCTACGCCTTGGTATTACTGAAGAAGAGGCTGTGCAGTCCTTGCTGAGGATGCCAAAACTGTTTCGTGGCGAGCAATATGCCATCCGTCTGCGTCCGATGTTGACCCCGAGAATTTGCCAGCTACTTGAGACCAATATTCTGATTACGGCAGGTGAAACCCAGGGCGCAGCCCCAACCCAGCGCTTCATGTCATCCCTGTATGCCTACATGACGCTGTGCTTCGATCAGGGCAAGTCAGTGGCCGAAGTGCTCAACCTCTCACCGCTCAAACCGGCAGCTCTGAATGCGGTCAAGCACCTGCTCATTGCCGAGCGAATGACCTTTCAGGCGAACATCCCCATGCTCAGGATGCTAAGTGGCTGGATTCGAGGGCACATCAAAGACCTGGAGCCGCTGACTTCACCTTTCCTGGCCATTGAGCGTCTCAAAACCATTGCCCCAAGCATGGTCAGTAAAGTGCGTGAACTGCCTGAGTCCTGGCGCAAGCTGCTTCTCGTCAATCAACCCACCGGCATCGAGCCTTCCAGCTGACCCTTGTGCACAACGGTCACAAAAAAGGCGCCAGGTGGCGCCATTTCTTTTTGGTTACGTCAGAGGCCTGGGTTTGACTCAGGTGCTGCCGCTGCCTGCTCACGGCGATAATCCACGCCGTTGGTGTTGTCCCAGTCCTTGGCAATCTGCTTGGCCACTGTCACGAAATTCTCTTCAGGCACACCGGCCATCAAGCCGTCACGCTTGGCAATGGCGCGTACATGGCTCAGGAACATCTCAGCCAACTGCTCTTGAGGCTTGGGATTGGCTTTGATAATACGCATGGCGTCTTCATAGATGCTCACTTGGCTGGGCAGCTCTGCATCTGCAATTTCGTACACAGCATCGATCTCATCGAGCATTGGGGTATCCAATGGCATGAGCAATGCGGGCAGGTTGTTGCGTGGAGTGGTCATGTTCACGTTGGAATCTCCTTGATTTCTTTCATTTCATCACTGGAGCAAAGTCAGCGACAAGGCTTTTCGCTAACCCAACAGGTACCAGAACAGATTACCGGTGCGTGATGGGTCTTTCAGGCACCCGAACCTGTCCGAGTGTCGCCGATTGAACTCCTTGCACAGCTTGTCGGTGAGCGAGGCCGAGGCTTCTGCGTTGGTCGCTACTACCGTGCTTGGGCCTCTGGGCACACCGTAACGGCCCCCGACATCAAGCGCCATGACCTCATAGTCGCCACCGCCATAGGGAACCGGGATGGTTTTCAGATACCCCTGTTCCTGAAGCGCTGAGAACAAACGGCTGGGCCTGTCGAATGATGCGTACTCCTCAAGCAAATGGCCATCGGATTTGAAAATGCGAACGGCCATCGCGATCTGCGCACCCTGGGCAACCAGGCCATTGGCCTGTGCCAACGTGCTCTGGTGCACATAAGCCTGCATGGCGATGTTCAACACCGTGATCATCAGCGCAACGCAAACAAGACTGACGAGGGCAAATGAAAACATTGTCAGTATCCATCACCAGGTTCAGGTACGTACTCTTTTGACCTCTGGTTCGTCTTGACGGCCTCCAGTGCCTTCTCAGGCCGAAAGTGCACCTCCACGATCGGAGTGCCCATCAGATCATGTTCCGGTGTCCAGAACTCATCGAGGGCTGCTTGGCGCGCCAGTGCTTCTGTCACTTCATCATAGAGATTGGTGCCGAGCAGCTGCACATGGTCTTGGCTCTTGTTGTGGGGCTGCAGCATAACCATGATTGCATACCCGTCCAGATCCGCCTGCTCCCAAGGCTCCTGGTAGTCAGGGTCGACCTGGCTACAGTACCAGCTTCTGGCTTCCTCTTCGGTTGCAAAGCCCCTGAATCGGGCAGCGGGGTAGCCATGCACCTGTTCTTTGGCACCCCCTTCCCAGGTATTGTAAATTCCTGGTTCAGCCCCTTTCACCACGGCATAAAATTTCTTGGCCATCTGTGCACCTAGTGAGCGGAGGAAGTGGGCTGGCAAGCTGCCTGGCCATCGTTAAGGCAGGCTCGTCCGGTAAGCACCCAGACGAGGATGAAATATGCGACGACAGCTAGCAATGTCCACGCGGTGAATGACACGCCGAGGATGGCAAAGTCGCCTTCACCGCACAACCCCGCGCTAGCAAACACGTACGGTAGCCATTCGTTCAGCGGAATGTGCTGGGCATAGAAAGGGAAGGGGCTGCATGACGTGGCCTCGATGATGTGGCGTTCAAGCAACCATACCTTCGCACTCAAGAACACCACGCCCAAAGAGCAGGCCATCAGCATCAGCCTGAAGCCGATCATGATGTACCGGTTGAAGGTGCTTGTCAGGATCAGCAGAAGGCTGGCAAGTGTACAGGCGGCAAGCCCAGCGCGGATCTCAACGCAAATCGTGCAGGGCTCCCAGCCAAGGAAATGCTGAGTGGCTAACGCCACCAGCAACATCAGGGCGGGCACGATCGCCACCAGCCAGGGGGTACACAACAGGGAAAGGCGTTTCATCGGCTCATCCTCAAGGCTTCCGTAAGATCACAATATTACGTTTAACCGATGACTTTGACCATCTCTTTGGCCTTATACCAGGCGCATCGCGCCGACATCTGGCCAAAGCCAGAAAAATTCTGGTGACAATCGCCTCTTGGCCCCCCTAGACTTTAGCTATAGACATGGAGCTAGACATGCACCCCGCCAATGATGCTTTCATCGACGACATGAAGTTTCTCTTTGCCGCCAAAATAAAATCGCATGAGTCTGCTGAGGGGTGTTCGAAGCTCTTGCAACTGACACTTCCTGAGCTTTATCGACGAGCCCTGAAAGATAACCCCAGGCTTCATGGCGACCATGAGATAGCGAGGATTTTCAGGCAGCAAGATCGCAATACCATCCGCAGCTGGGTGCAAGCTGGCATGAGTCCAGTCATCTTCTTTGCCTGGCAGCCTTGGCGCGACAAGATGGCCAATCCTCCGCTGAGAGCATTGCTCGCCACTGGCCAGGATCTTTCGGGTGAAGCGTTGCTGGGCAACCTTACCCCAAGGGAATTTATCGCGTTTCTTCGTGACGCCGTTGCCCTGAAGATGCTCAATTACCTTGAAGTCTTGCAGGTAGCCAAGCTATTGCCCGAAGTCATGCATCCCAGGGTTTTTCACTATGCCATGCCAGACCATGGTCTCTTCGGGAAAGCTTTCTGGCGCAGTGCAGAGAAAAATCATTTCAATCACAAGCTACTGGGGCAATGGATGCCCTTGTTGATGCTTACACAGGGTGCGCCTGACAGTGACTTCTACGTGGCCCGGAACCTGTTCAGAATGCATGACCCGAGCGACGTCAAGTGGCTGACCTTGGTGGCGTTGGCGCATTCAACCACGGATGAAGGGCATGCCGGCTTGGTACGCTACATCGAGCTTCAGTATCAGGACTGGGCTAATTTCTCACTGGATGAGGCGCTTTGCCGCGAATTATCGGACACTCCCAGTCAGGGCGTGATGTCGCGGATCTCGTTCTGGATCGACAAGGCTGTTGAAACCATTCGCATACTTGAAGGCCCTGGCTACCTGGCCTGGCCAGCTGCAATTTACGCTGCGGTGTACCACAACTTCTGTAACGAAGATTTATCGATGGCGGCTGAAGAGCGCCGGCAGTTGCACGAGAGCATGATGATTGAGCACCCCTCGCTGTACGAACTCCGGGCCTACATCAAGCGTGAATCAGGACTTGTGCTGGAACGTGCCCTGGGCGGATCGCCGCGAGTGCTGGATCTGATGAGTGCTGAGCTGTCCTCGATCTTCAATTCTGCGGAGAAAGCCAGGTATGTTGAAACGGTAGCCCCCGTGCTTTGCGGTGAAATCTTCGGACGCGTGAAACAAAGGAATCTAGCCTTCAACGAACCCTGGAAAATCGATCGCCAGTTCGAGGATGCCGACCCGCAGTGCGCCCAGGCCATCGAAGTCCGTATTCATGAGAAGTTTGGACTCAAGGACTTGGTGGACGGCGATGACGCAACCAATGCCAGGTTGTTGCACCTGATGCTGCGAGCCCTTCGCCATGAACACACCAGGGCCCTGGCCATTGACTGGTGTCAAAGCATACGCTCGAAGAAATGGCGCCCTGTGGCCATGCGTATTTTGAAATTGTCCCCTGCTGACGTTAAGCTTAGCGCCTCGCAGCGCGAGGAATTTCTTGCCGAGGATCTTGGACTTTGAACGCAACAGTTCCGCTACACCCAGCACTGGCAATCATCAAGGAGAGGATCGCCGTTCTTCTTGAAGAGGCGTCCGGCACCGTTGTCAGCCGCGAACTCAGTCTCGGGACTATTCACCGAAAGGCTCTGGATGCCCGGTTGTCGCTGCAGGATGAGGCCACCTACAAAGCCTTTTCTGATTTCTGCGACGCCATCGACACGGACATGCTGTTAACCTGCCCACTGTTTTCGCAGTGGATTAACGAGGGAATGAGTCCTGTCGCCTACTTCAGCTGCCCTCGCACTGCCACCACCTGCACACAACTCTATGAGCATCTTTTTGACATTCACAGTCAGCCATTCGAATCCGCGCTATTACTGGGTAACCTGACCCTCGCTGAGTTCTCACGTGCCTTTGCAGACTTCTTGTCCATGTCAAGACGCGATATTCCCGATATGCGCCGTATTGGTGATGCTCTGCCGGGTATTTATAAGAAGGCGAATTGGCCAAACCTGTTGCCAGGTCAATTCAGTCAACATGATGAGCTCAATCAAAAATTCAGTGTAGCTTCCAGCGATATCATACCAGCCATGGCACTTGATACCACAGGGGATCAGGAGGTTTATCGTCAGGCGGAGGAATTTTTCTACCGACCAGGGAAAAATAACTTTGGTCAATTGTATCCTGTCATTGAGCAGCTGCATGAATCCAGGTCTCAATTTTTGATGGATACCATTGTCAACCATGTCTATGGGGGCTGGGCTACCAGCTACACGGATAAGGCGTTGGTGCAAATGCTGAACTCACTTGCACTGTTCGAATTGAGGGACATGAGGGCATTGCCCAGGTGGATGGCGCGCAATGAATACCTCATCACTCGGGCGACTGAGGCCTGCGGTGAGAACCCCGACTTGCTGTGGCCCCACCAGCTGGCCAGAACAATCGCTATGGGTACCAGCAACAAACATCTGTTTGATGACCAGGAGCAACATAAGAGCATGGACGCCTTGCTCAAGCGCGCCGAGATCGGAAGATTTATCAATGCTGACATCAAAGCATTAATCGAACAAAGCAACGCTGAAAACCTGTTCGATATAAGCTACTCGAAACTGTTTCTCGCACATGTCAGTGTTGATAAGAAGATGTCACTGATCAAGCACAACATCCCACGCCTTGCCATTACTATCAAGAGAGACCTGAGGAAAAATCAGTATAATATCAGGCATGAAAGTATTCCGATTGCAACTGCATCGGTCGATCCCGAAGTAATGGAAGCCTTGAGCCAGGAACTGCGGACACTGGTTGATACTAAGACTATTCAAACACACTTCAAGTCAAGGTATCTGACCCTGGTGTGGTTCCAGTCCCAGGGGCTCAAAGGCATAAAAAGACAGCAGCAGGCCATTGCTTATTGCCAGAGCATGCCGACCGCCGACCTCAAGGCCATCGCTGCGGACTATCTGCAGCTACCCATTGAAAAGCTGTCGCTCAGCGACCAAGAGCAAGAAGTGTTTTTGCAGCGTAACCTTGGGCTTTAACCCAGCCCTCCGCTAGGGTGCAAGCTGTGTGAGAGCGGCCCGCTGGCGGAACAACCATTCCGTCATGTGGGCGACCTTCTCATGATCGGTGCCGACCTGACAGAGCAGCATTTTCAATTCTTCCAGGCCCGCCTTGAACGCGGCATTGCCCTTGGTGAATTTCACCTCAAGCGCCTTGAGGCGTTCCAGCTCATCGTAGTCGATGCCGTCATTGCGATCCCCTGAATCATCAAAAACCAGCAGATCCTCAATCAGATCAACCAGCGCTTCTTCACGGGGGGTCTGTGGTTGCAGTTGTTTGGCGAGCATCTCTGGATGAATCAGTCCCGGCAGCTCAGCGAGCGCCATACCCGTACGGATCATGGTTGCACCAATGGCTATGTCGAATATGTGATATATTGACAGAAAAATATAACTAGGCAAGCCCCATGGACAACGATGCTCCTTCAGACAAGGCCCTGCGGCCCCAAACCCTTGCCACATTCAAAGGGCAACCCCATATCTCAGAGCAGCTCTCTATTTTTATCAGTGCCGCACTGGCGAGACAGGAGAATCTTGATCACGTATTGCTGTGCGGCCCGCCTGGGCTTGGCAAGACTACCCTGGCAGGCATCATTGCCAATGAGATGGGCAATGGTTTCAAGGTGACTTCGGGGCCATTACTGCAAAAGCCGGGGGATCTGGCCACGCTCCTGGTCAACCTGGAGCCGGGCGATACACTGTTCATTGATGAAATTCACCGAATGCCGATGTTCATTGAGGAGGTGCTGTATTCCGCGATGGAAGACGGTGCGCTGGACATTATGATGGAGGACAAGAGCATACGGCTGGCGCTTGAGCCTTTTACCCTGGTGGGCGCCACAACCCGCGCTGGGATGCTCTCAGCGCCGCTTAGGGCCCGATTCGGGATCCACTTCACCCTGGGGCTCTACAATCAACAAGACCTCGCAGAAGTGATTCTGGACGCCTCCAGGCGCCTCGATGTGGAGCTCACTCGTGAGGGCGCGCTGATTGTGGCTGGATGCAGTCGTGGAACACCCCGCATTGCCCTGCGTAATCTTCGCCGCATCAGGGACGTGTTGCAAAGCAAGGGGCAATACGCTTCGACGGATGGGGGAAAGGCACTGACACAAGCGATGGCAGTGCTCGGTTTGCGTTCGGATGGGCTTAATGATCAGGATGTACGTTACCTCAAGCTGCTGAAGGAAACATTTTCCGCAAGAGCGGTTGGCGTGAGCACGATTAGCGCTGCCATGGGCGAAGACGTGAGCACCATTGAGGAGTCGATCGAACCCTACCTTCTGCAGCAGGGGCTTGTCAGCCGCACCAGCAAGGGGCGGGTGATATTGCCAGCCGGAATGGCCCTGATCTAGGGTAACCGTCGCTGGCTTGCATATGCCGCCTTCAGCATGAGTAAGACAGGTCAATTAACGGTATATTGACCGACCAAAAGGTTAGAAAGAACTGGTCGTGGAGCGCGACGGGGTCACGACTTCATTTGGTGCGCTGTTGATGCCGCTTGTTTGGGGTATTGCCCCCAAATCATCGGGCGCTTTTGAGAATGTCGCCATGGTCACAAGGGCTAGGGTGGTCATTAGGGCAATAACCATAACCAACTCGATAAGAGAAAACCCGTGTTGGTTGTCAGTGTTCATAGAGTCATCATACATGTTAATGATCCAATGTGTAGTGGGGGCAGGATTTCTTTAGTGCCGCTGGTGGAAGTCAAAAGTAATCGCTTGTTCCTCTGCTGGGCGTGGGCCTGTCTGGCTTACTTCTTTCATTGTCGGGCTTAGTCAGGGTTGATTGTGGTTGCTCAGGAATTGGCTTCAAGGTTTCCAGCGAAGACTTATGCTTCCTGATGTCGGTATTAGTTAGCTCTGCCTTTGACCCGATGTCGAGTCGCGCTATGGAGGAGGGCGCTGTTTGCAACTCAATGTTCTGCCTGTTATCGAACAACACATGAAGAGTGAAATAGAAAATAAGACTTGTAGTGCCGAAGGTGAACAGTGGCGCTAATGACTGACTGTAGATAGATATCAGCAAAATCACTGAGAGGATGATCAGAAAAACAATAAGCATTTTTGATCCCTTGTT
Organism: Pseudomonas sp. Leaf58; assembly: GCF_003627215.1. NCBI lineage: Bacteria > Pseudomonadati > Pseudomonadota > Gammaproteobacteria > Pseudomonadales > Pseudomonadaceae > Pseudomonas > Pseudomonas sp. Leaf58. The sequence continues at coordinate 690,956 of NZ_CP032678.1, read as the reverse complement.
GGCTAATATGGTGAACCCGACGAATCCAAAATGGCGCACCCATAAGAAACTAGGTGTGCCAATTTGGTTGCCCTGATATACGTTATGGACTTAAGAGGTGTGCGATAACAGGCCCATGGTTTTGCGTGGGATGTAGCTTCTCAGCAGGGATTCATTTTCCGCAAAGAAGGTCTGGATGAAAGGGATGATCTCGTCCAGCGTCAGCACATAACGATCCATCAGTGCCTGAACCAGCGCATCAGTCAAGCCTCGGTATTGAGCCAGGGTTTCCATTGTCTCCTGGTACAGATATGCGGCCATCTGTTCCATTTTAGGCAGCTGCGCATCCGTGTTGTAGCCCGCCTTAGCCAGTTCGCCATAGTTCAATTTGACAGGGCTGAAGAAGCCGACGCGGTTGACCATCATGTCAAGCATCTGGGTCACTTTGACAATGTCATTGTCCGCGCCAGCGGTAGTGCCTGGTTCACCGAAATAGAGTTCTTCGTTGGCCATGCCGCCATACAGGTGGCGGATCTTGTCCTGATAGGCGGTTCGCGTCAGCAACCCAACTTCTTCCGTTTTGCTCAGGACAAAACCCAGCGCGCCGAGCTTGGAGACGGATTCAGTCGAGATCTTGATGACGTCCAGATCTGTCGACAGCGTAGTCAAGTTGCCGTGACTTTTGACCAGGGCAGAATGCAGCTGCATGCAAAAGTGTCCCGCCTCGTGAATGGCCACCACTTTACGCGTGGCATCTACTTTCGCAGTGGTTGCCCGATCAGTGAGGCCAACCGCGACCCGCTCGAATGCCCGCAACAGGATACTATGAGTAACCAGTGATGTTTCCTGGAGGGCCATCAGCCCAGCACGCGAAATAAGGGTTTCAAGAATCGCGGGGCTCATTCCGGAAGTAACGCCGGCCACGTGATCGAGATCGATGTCATCACTGAGTTTGGATTGATCAATTTTCTTCAGAAGGCGCGCCATGATCTCTCGGCGTTCTTCATGGTTGGGCAACCTGAAATTGATCTTGAGCTGGAATCGACCAACATGGCCGCGTCGAAATCTGCCTTTGTTTCGTCAAAGTTTGACGCCACAATCCAGATGATACCGCTGGATTTTTTGGTGCCCACGCCATCCAAAAGCGAGAGCAGAGCGGTCATAGTTTCGTTTTCATAGCGACTGCGGGTAGGGCGGTTGCGGGACTGAAGGATCGACTCAGCCTCATCCAGGAAAATGATGGCGCGCTTGTGCTTGGAGGCACGCTTCACCAAGCTCTTCAAGGAACGAACACCACCCCCCACAAAACCGGTTTCCATGCTGGCAGCGGACGCGTAATACAGCGGGACGTCCAGGTCTTTGGCCAGGCAGCGGGCGATCTTGGTTTTGCCGGTACCAGGCTCGCCTGTCATCATGACGTTGAACGGCTTGTCAGCAGCATATTTCTTGTAGTGCTGCGGGTTTTCAACCATTCCCTTCAGCTGTTCGAGTTCGCGCTTGATGTCGGCCATGCCGACCAGGTCATCCAGGCTATCCTGAATATCCTTCGGATCAACCTTGTCCAACTTGTTGGACATCGACCCCATCTGCAGGCGCATCATGACGGCGATCATAATGATCATGAAGATCACCGTACTAACAAGCTTTCCCAGTTCTCCTGCGGTTTGTTTGGCCGTTTCGCCGGTTATCAAGCCCACAGGGTCGTTTTTCAAGCCCAGCTTTTTGCCCACGCCGGATAGCGAGTTGACGTAACGAAAATCGATCGCCGTGTTGGCTCGCAAGATGGGCTTGAGGTGCGTGTCCAAATACACGACGAACCCTTCGGAGTTCACATTCTTGTACAGATCAGCGTTGGCCGCGCCCTTGTGTGAAATCAAGACATGCTTGGCGTCCGAGAAGATTGTTGGAACTACCACGATGACGCTGGTTACGTCCTTGTAGTCGTCCGAGCGCAGAGAGAAGAGGTCGTCGCCGTCTATGACGGTGTAATCACCCTTGCCATCGAGCACCGGCTCCTTCACATCGTTGTCGGCGCTGAGCCATACATAGGCTACGCTGGCGCAGGCGGTGAGCATCGCCAACATAAAAATTATGCTGGCATGGGCCTTCACAAACCCCTTGATCTTGTTTATCCATTCTTTCATTGCTTTTCAAAGCCTCAATGTTGAAAACCCAGGGGTTTTAGGGAGCAGCCGCTCAATCGAATGTGAAGGCATCAGGGGCGGACGAGCGCGCTTTCGGATCCTGGCAATCCGGTTTAGCCTGGCGTGGTGTGCCTGTTCCTGGGATAAGGTCTGTCCGCTGCACCTGGCAGTTGGACGACGCACCCTGGGTTGATCTAGAGCGAATTGAAGGGGCCTGGGAACGGGAGGTTCTGGCCGCCCTCACTGAGCGGCTGGCGCTGCGTTTTGCAATCAAGTCCATCTCGTGCGGTACAAGGTCTTTCAGAAACGGGGATGCTGCCTGCGCAACTGCAGGTTCGCCATAGGTTTTGGCTGAGTAAGCGCAAAGCCCAGGGGTGCTGATGGACAGAGGTACTGCGAGAAGGAGCAGGTTGGCTATTCGCATGGTGGCGTCTTTTGGAAAAATTACAGCCAATATACGGCTAAACCGCTGGAATGACAATGACCCTTTCGACGTAAGCGGTGATCTAGGGTGAGTAGTTGAAGTAGTGCTGATAGTGCCGTAACATTGTAGCCAATATACCACTTAATCGCACAAGGCGGAGTCGTCATCTTGAAAGCCCATCGGTTATTGATCAGTGCACTGCTGCTCACCGCTTCTCAGCTCTCAATGGCCGACGGTGCCAACATCATTCGTAGCTACGCTCCGATTGCCGGAGGCCCTGCAAAACCCCAAGACCAGTACGACTTCAGCTTCACTGGGAATACGCTCGATGCTGGTCAGGTGGGTATCCCCTACCAATTCGACATGAACAGCCTGGTGGCCTGGACGCATGAGGGCAAGCAGACTCCGGAATACCCGGAGCTCGCCTGGGAGTCCCAAGGCCTGCCTTTGGGCCTGAGCATGTCTTCCTCGGGATTGATCAGTGGCACACCGAGCCTGGCAGGATCGGTGACGGTGACAGCCAATGCCTCTGCCCAGAGCAAAGCCCATTCCGGGGACTTTGGAATCGTCATTGCAAAACCTATCTATGCATCGTGCAAGGCCATCAAGAATGCCGCTCCAGAGGCCACCAGCGGGGTCTATACCATCACCGTGGCAGGTCGTGACCTGGCCGCTTACTGCGATATGAGCACCGATGGCGGAGGATGGACACTGGTGGGGCGTGGGGCCCCATATGCTCCTGGGCAGTGGAACTCCTCCCGCGCAGATCTGGCCCTAACGACCAATCCGTCCCCCACATCATCTGTTTCCTTCAAATTCGCTGATGCGACCATCAACGCCATCAATAAATCTGTATTCAAGGTGGTCTCCACCGGTTATGCCAACGTACGGTATTGGAAGGGGAGCTGCAGCTATAACCAGATGGCCCAACCTGCTGGCGATTGCGCGATAAGCTACTCCAATGCCGATTGGCAGAACCCACGAGGGAATGGCTTGTCCGTTGGTGGTGGCCTAGGTGATAACCGCTTATCTGTCGCCAATGACGGCATGTTCATTGTCACCGCCTTGCCGACTTACCCTTCGTCAGGATGGCTCGGCGGGGCAGGCACCACCTCGGTATTTGCCGGGAATGCTGTGGCAGGAACCGTAATTGGTTTGGCCATCTGGGTGCGGTAACCCTCTGCAATGTATGGCCTCGCTCGGGCCCTTTGTCACGTCGGCGAAAGCGGTGCGGATTGCAGGGGCTTAAGCTCCACCGCTAATATTGGCAATATAGCTATAAGGTGTGATTGGGTCAGAGTTTCTTCGGCCTGGTTCCATGTTTCCATAGAGGCTCTCCTACATGTCCCAGCTGGACAAGCAATCCTTGCACGCCAGATTCACCACCCATTTTGAAACGCTGGGATGCTATTGGGCAGACGCCGACACAGGACTGACCCCAATCGAGTTTGCGCAAGCCGGACACAAAGCTGAATACTACGATGAGCACCTATTCCTTCCTGGCGGGCAAACCATGTCCATCTGCACCTTCAGTGCCAGACATGTCGCGAAACTGTTAGGCGAGGGTGACCTCTATGGCTTTCAGGTGCAAAACAACCCTTCGGTAACCGATCGCGAGATTATCCTGGCCGATGGCCACGACTTCTTGGTGGTTCAAGGTCGTTACATCGTGGATCCCTGGTATAAATTCATGGGCGCGAACGAGCAGGGTGTGTTTGATTTGCATGATCTCGCCGATCTCCCCAAGCTGAAAGCGATCTACGGTGATCCAGCCAACTGGAGCGTGTGGTGCAATCAAGCAAACAGGTACATGACGCCTGGTGATCCAGCGTATCCAGCGGAGAAGGTCATCGCCTATCCTTCGCTAGCCGCGTCACGGTGCACTACCCGTAAACACAACCACCCTGTGGATGATGGCCCTGGTCTTTAGCTCATCACATGCAGCACGTCCCATCACTGAGCCCTTGCAGCAAGCTGCAAGGAATAACACGACTGCCCTGACCACGCGCCCGCTGGCGCCATGCTTAGATCGTTATCGATCTTTTGATCCTTGGTACTTCTATCCCAATTTCCGCCCCTGGTGGTCAAGGTGCTGCCAGTGCTTTAAGCGCCTGGGGCCTGTACCGGGAAGGGCTCATTCATCCGCAAAAAACGGAAAGGTCTCTTTGCGCAAGCTCTGGATGAACCTGCTTGATGCAGGCAATGGCATGCGCCTGCACCGCTGCTTCACTGTCAGAATCCGGAAATTCGCCTGATGCCCAGTACACCAGTGAATCCAGGTGCTGATGACATCGCGCCTTGTGAGGGACGAAGAACCTTGCTCCGCTTTGGTCATTTAGAAGGAGCCTGCCAGCGTGATTTTGGTCAGGGGATCAACTCCCCGCTATCCAGGTGTTTCGCCGGCTTGACGGCATCGACCCAGACAAAGCCATCCTGGAGGATCTGGCGCTCCCCTTGCCACCGGTAGGCGCACAGCTTCGTCCCAGGCGTACCTTTGCCGATACTGTAGTCCAGGCAGGCCATGTGCGCATTGAGTGCTTGTGGTGCCCCTGTCATCCAGTAGTGGCCGAACAACAGCAGCTTGCGCTGGTCATAGCTCAACAGATTCTTGCTCGGGATCGGAGTGTCTGGCAGCTGGTGTTCCACCGACTTGGCAACCATACCGGACGACCTGTACGTGGTGGCTTGCTCATCCCACCAGCGCGTGCGGGTACGGTTTCGCTCATTGCCATCAGGGTCGAAGTAGGTGATGCCCTCCGGCAGGTCTACCTCGGTGCCTTTGAGCAAGGTTTCGATGATGTGATAGGGCTCGGTGTCCTTCTCGCTCAGCATCGGCCATGCTTCGGGAAGGATGGCATTGTTTGCATCCAAAAAAGGCCTGGCTGCCTCGATGTACGCCGAGTGCCAGCAGGCATGGATGGCGCGAAACTCGGGAGTCTCGATGAACACCGGTAGTGTCTTGAACCAGGCGATCATTTCCTGGTGCAGCGCGCTGTCCTCGCCCACCTGATCCAGGAAGGCCTGGTGTTGATGGCGGTTACGTTCACCATGGTTGCGCAAGAACTCGCCAGGTTTGTCCGGGTGTGGAGTTACCCAAGCCACGGCGTTGTATTCGTGGTTGCCCAAGACCATGTGCGCGGCACCGGACTCGACCATTGCCTTGACGATCTTGAGGGTGGCCACCTGGGCAGGGCCGCGATCGATCAGATCGCCGATAAAGAAGGCTTTGCGCGTCGGGTGCGAATAGCCAACCTCCGTTTCGCGATAGCCCATGGTTTCGAGTAAGGCAACCAGGCGCTCGGCGTGACCATGAACATCACCAATGAAGTCGTACATAATCCCCCCGGCTTGTCTGACCTAGATTTCGGTCTGAAGTACACTTAGTATACTCTGCAAATCGGGGCTCAGGCTACCAACACCGAACCTCTGGGAGGCCTCCAGCTGACTTTGTGTAGAAAGCTTTACTTGTATATTGATGTCTGTCAAAAGCGCTTTTTGGGGGCTGCGCATTGGATGGGATCATGCACATAACACCTGATCTTCAGCCCAATCCCCCAATTGAGCTACAGGCAGGCCTGAATCAGGAAAGATTCAAGCCTAGCCCTCAGCCGGCGACCCACTCAGTTGTCCCAAATCCACAGGGCGCATTCCTCGGGCGCACGCCCCCTGGAGAACAGGTAATCTCCCTGCAGGGTTTGATGCGGTACTTCCAGCAGCGGCTTGTGTTGATGAGGCTTGCCATTGCCGACGAAGATGTAGCGCTTGATCTTGGAAAGCAAAATCTTTTCGTCCACGCCTGTTTCGTTACCCTGGCGGTGGGGCTCAGCGGGGTTCCACTTGTGCGTCACCCAGGCTGCTACGACGACCTCGGGCTTGTAGTAGTCAACGGCCTCCAGGGCCGGAAGGCGCACGACATGATCGCCGTATTTGACGGGTGTCTGCCGGATCTGTGCGTAGTACCGCTGCAGCTCGGGACTGTCTTGCTGGAAATTGTCTGTGCAGGTAATGCCCAGCCCAGCCCCCAGCGTACCGTTGCCACTGCCGATCTCCAGGGCGTTGCGGGACGGGCTGGCCTCGATGATCTTCTGGTTGATGATGTCCAGTAGCTCATGGGTGGGCAGTGCATAATGACCGTGCTTCACGCAAAAGGCGCTTAAGGCGCCCTGTGATATTCCCCGGTAGAAAGCCGAAGGCATGACCTTCAGGCGTCCGGTGGCGTCCAGGGCCTCCAGCTCAAGCAGTGCAAGCTCATGCGCGATGTCGGCTGGATTGACGGCAAAGAATTCCATTTGGAGGAAGCACCCAAGACTGTAGACGGCTGAATTGGGGGACAAACTAGCAGGCACCGCTACCGCTGGCAATCTCCATGAGTTAAGTGCAGCGCTCTTCGCAGTCAACGCCGAACAAGTCTTCGGCATAGCCCAGTTCGCCATCTACTGTAGCGCTGATGGCTTCATCTTTGCGAAAGATGGCTGCAGCCAACCGGTGATTCCCGTCCAGTACTGGCCAGCTCAGGCAAGCAGCCCCGAGCGAGGGGCAGCCCACATCGATCGAGATGGCGTCACGTGCCTTGTGCCGCACCAGGTAGGCGATACGCCCCGCATGGTTGTCACCACCCGGTGTTGCGACCAGGCAATTGCTGGCCAGAGCTCTGCGCACATCCGCCTGGGTCACCTTCACTCCCCAGGGGGTATTCAAGCCAAAAGGGTTGCACAGGCTTTTGAGTTTTCCGACAGGTAAATTGATGGGCATAACGAAACTCCACCGTGGCGTTGAGATAAGACCTAGCATCGGTTAATGCGGGCCTGCAGGCAAGGGATCTATATGTAGCTGTGGCCAGGCTGGCGCCGGAGCTGCCTGGCAGCAAATCAGGCGCATAAAAAAACAGCCGGTAAGCCGGCTGTTCGGGGAGGGTGGTCAGCAAAGGGATGAGCATGCCGGGACATTTAAAAGATGTAGGCATACTCGGCATCTGACCGATGAGTCGACAAGAAATGGGGGAGACATGGATCTCAAAATGATGTAGTCCCGAACCCGGCATTCGACTCAAACTTGGAAACGCAATCCTGTCGCTACGCGCCAGGCTGAAAGGGTGCCAGCAAGAGGTGGTGAGTGATCGTATGCAATGTAGACCCACCGGCATCTGGCTATGAATCGACAAAAACGGGGAGACGTTTTATCCCAAATGATGTAGTCCCGACCCAGCATTCGATTCAAACTTTTGAAGCCGTTTCCCCTCGCCGTGGCGCGGGGTTTTGAAAATGGGAGCCAGCAAAAGGTGGTGAGTCGTTCAATACGATGTAGACCCACCGGCATCTGGCTTAAGGTTGGCGACAACGGATTTGCAGAGTCATTACAGTTATCAGATGTAGACCGCTGCAGGCATTCGCTGACCTTGAAACTACTGTACTACTTGCCTCAAATTACGTCAACATCTTTTTTCGAATTTCGATTAATTTTGACGCTGATTGGCAAACAACACAGCAATACGCAGCATTTAGAGGGAAATGCTGCTCATGCTGTAGTGTACTACGTGGTACGAAATGCACCTAGATCTCCACGGCCTTCACCGCATCAACCTGATCCGTATTGCCCGCCAGGAAGGCTTTCATCACGGCGAATACGTCGTCGGAGAATCCGCCGACCATGAGTGTATCGGCACGCTTGGCGTTCACCGAATATGGGTTGGGCGTGATATCCAGGTTGATCATTCGCGCCTCCGGTGCGCAATCGCGCTTGTATTTCGCCCACAAGGTCGACAGGTCAGACCGGTAGTCATCAGCCCAGCTCTCGTTATCCGACACGAGGATCAGGTTGTTGGTCTTGATGCCGTGATCGAGCAGGTACTGGATCACGCTCCCGCAATTGGTGCCGCCGCCGTGGTACGCCTTGATCTTTTGCGCAATCGTCATGACTTTGCAGTCGTGCGGCACCACCACTTCGCGGCACCCATACTCGAATGCCAGGATTTTCGCCGAGGGGTTTTTGGCGCGCAGTGCGGCCCCGATCAGTGCGGCAGCATCCAGGCAGGTCACCTTGCTCGTAGCGCCTTTTTGGCGCCCAGTCACCGGGTTACCCATCGAACCGGAGACGTCAATCGCCAGCACCAGCGAGTCGTCGTCGAAAGCGGGTACGTTTTCCAGGGCGACCTGCATAGCCTTTTCCAGGGCGGCGCGAATTTCACCAGGCACTTCATCCCCAATGTTGAGCATGGCGGTCATCAGCTGGTACGGGAACGCCCGCGCCTGGATGATTTGCTCGCGATCCGCCAGGCGTTCGGCGATCATGGAAATCATCTGTGGGTTGCGCAGCACCCCGTGCCGGGCAAAGGTGTTCAGGTTGATCCGTGTCATCGTCCAGCGCGCATTGGTTGCGATGCGCATCCAGTCTTCAGTGCCGAGTGGCAGGGCTGTCAGCTTCTGGAACGGTGCGCGTAGTGGTGCTGCTTTCGACTTACCTGCCAGGAATGCCTCATACTCGCGGATGAAATCCGGCAGCAGCGCAGCATCCACAGGCTTACCCATGACATAGGCGTACAGAGCATTTCGACGCTCATCCTTGGCTTTCGGGTGTGCCAGCTTCATCACATCCACCAGACTCGGGGCATTGCCCACCGAGGCTTCCCACAACGCGTAGTCGTTCAGTGATGCAATAAAGCCCTTAACCAAACGCTTAGCCCGCGATCCCAGCGATTTGCGTCCGACGACACCGGAGCGCAACATCTGCACGAAGTTGCGCAGCATGCGGGCGTTATCGATCACGCGCTTGAACACCGCTTCGCTGTGCCCGCTGCCACGGGCTACCAGGAGGGCGCACAGCAATGCTGGCATGTCTTTCATCATGCCCTTCTCACGGCCATAGATCGCGAGCTTAGCCAGGAATTCATCCGGCACCTGGCTGGCCCGCGCCAGCACTTCAGTCAGCTGCGACTCGCCTGTGACGTAGAAGGTGTCGTTAAAGGTGCCCGTCATCACATATTGGACGAGGGCTTGTTCATCGGATTTACCGAATGCCTTGCCGCCCGCGTGGTTTTGCACTGCAGCCGCCGACGCGAAAATTTTCTTGTTAGCCATGAGGTGTTGCTCCTTGTTCATTCCGGCGACCCGGACTATTTGACGATTTCCCCTAATCCCTAGAAAAAGGCGTGCCAACTTTTCAAAATTTCTTTGGAGCCCGCGTAATCATTGGCAGAGGTCGGGTTCGGCCTGAATTGACCTCAACACAAAAGCGCCCTATTATCTACGGTATTATGTAGAATGCTACGGTGTACCGTATGTCGAAAAATATCATGTACAGCTTCCTGGGCACGCAGTTGGACGGGGGATTTACCGAGAAGCGTCTGCATCGCTGGCGCCCCAACGTCGGCATTGCCCAGTCGGTTGATTTCGTGATCGACACGCTGGTGTTGATGTTCGATCAGCGCCACCAGGCATTGGCGGAAATCGTGGCTCAGGATGCACGCGACCTGGCGGTGCGCGAAGGTTTCGAGGTCGAGCTGCTCCCGGTCGATCTCAACACACACGACGAGAACGCCCATTATGACCTGGCCAAGTGCTTCGACTTGATGATCAGCATTGGCGAAAGGGCTAACTTCCTACCTGAGAACAACTACTACCTGAACCTCAGTACCGGCACCCATGTAATGCAGATCGCGGCGTACCGTGTCTGCGAGTCCAACATCTGGCCAGCCAAGCTTGCTCAGGTTGGCCCTGATCGGGACAGTGAAAACCACGCATCGAAGATTTCCATCCTGGATCTTTCCTTGCCTCAGTACGACAAGATCATGCGGCGCACACGCTCGCAGGTGGTGAAGGAAGAGCGCGCCCTCAAGAACGGGATTGACACGCAAAACAGTGCCTTCAACACGATGATCAGCAAGCTGCTGAAGATTGCGTCGCGCTCCAGCAGCCCTCTTGTGCTGATGGGGCCTACGGGCGCCGGCAAGACCGCGATGGCCCGCAGGGTATACAAGGTCAAGAATGACACCAGGCGCTCCCTGAAGCGGCTGGAAGGCCCTTTTGTGGAGGTCAACTGTGCAACGCTGCGTGGCGATACGGTCATGTCGACGCTGTTTGGTCACAAAAAGGGCGCTTTCACCGGGGCCATGGAAAGCCGTGACGGGATGCTGAAAAAGGCTAACGGCGGCATGCTCTTTCTGGATGAGATTGGTGAGCTCGCTGAAGATGTGCAGGCTATGCTGCTCCATGCCCTTGAAGACAAATCGTTCTTCCCGGTGGGGGCTGACAAGGCCGTCAACAGTGATTTCGAACTGATTGTCGGCACCAATCGCGATTTGAATGAGTGCGTGGAGCTGGGTTTGTTCCGCGCCGACCTGTTAGCCCGGATCAACACTTGGACATTTACCCTCCCAGGGCTGTCCGAGCGGCGTGAGGATATCGAGCCCAACCTTGATTTTGAGTTGGCCAAGCTTAGCGAGAAGGATCAGGTGCATTACCAGTTCGTGGGTGGTGCACGCCCGCATACCTTTCGTTTGCTCGCAGTGAACAGGCCATCTGGGCAGGAAACTTTCGCGACCTCGTCTCCTCGGTCGAGCGCATGGTCACCCTGAGTGATAATGGGGTGATCACTCTCGACCTGGTCGAGGATGAGATTGGCATGCTGACAGCGCTGTGGTCGGCCAGGGGCAAGCCCCATGCTGCGCATGCAACTGAGGATCTCGTCGAGCAGGTCTTGCCCGGAAATTCGCTGAACGATTTCGAGAGAGGGCAGCTGCTGGCGGTGCTGAAGCATTGTAGGGCGGCTACGAGCAATGCAGACCTGGGCAGGCGTGTCTACGGCAAGGATGTGGGGAAAAACCCGTCACAGCGCGCCAGGGACTTCCTGGCATCCCATGGACTGAGCCTTGATGAGGTGAAGGCGCTAATCGTTGCGGGTTAGCGTTGAGCTTTGCAGTAGGGGATGCTTATAGCGACAATGGGGGAACAGTGGTTTCAGCAGGGCTCACCAGATGTGCGAGAAGCCTCGGGGTTCAGCCCCAGGGTCAAGAGCACAGTCGCTGTAGGCGACCGTAGTTGAATTGGTCTTCGAAATTACACCGACAAGTCAATACGTGCTACATTTCCTCCATGGAAATTACCAAGACCCTAAAACTGCGGATCAAGGACAAGCATGCCAAGGCGATGCTTGCGATGGCTCGCGACGTCAACCAGGTCTGGAATTTCTGTAACGAAACACAATTTCGCAGCCTCAAACGCTATTGCAACAAACCGAAGACCTGGCTTTCCGGGTTCGATCTGCAAAAACTCACCAACGGCTTTTCAAAATGCGAAGGCGTGACCATCGGCTCCGCCACTCAGCAGCAGGTCTGCGAAGAGTTCGCCACCAGACTTCGACAATTCAAGCGCCAGCGCCTCAATTGGCGGGCCAGCGACCGAAAATCCCCCAAATATTCGCTGGGCTGGGGTGCCCTTCAAGGCCCGCGCCGTCACCTATCGAAATGGCCAGGTGCGTTTCAACGGCATCAATATAGGCCTATGGGATTCCTACGGGCTGTCGAAGTACACCTTGAAAGCCGGTAGCTTCAATGAGGATTCGCGAGGACGCTGGTACCTCAACGTGTCGGTCAGGGTCGAGGTCGAGGAGAAGCGGGTGCCTCTTGGCTCATCGGTCGTAGGCATCGACCTCGGACTCAAGACCCTGGCCACGTATTCCCATGGCCATACCTTCGAGCCCAGGCGGTGCTACCGCGAGGCCCAGGCAGCGCTGGGTATCGCTCAGCGAGCCAGAAAAAAGAAACGGGTGCGGGCAATCCACGCCCGCATCGCCAACCAGCGCAAAGATGCCCTTCACAAGGAAACCGCCGCTCTGGTGAAAAATCATGCCGCCATCTTCGTTGGCAACGTGAACGCCAGTGCCCTGGCCAAAACCAGCATGGCCAAGTCCGTGCTCGATGTGGCCTGGACAACGTTCCGAACACAGCTCCAGTACAAGGCCATGAGGCAGGGAGTGGTGTTTGCCGAGGTCAAAGAAGCGTTTTCAACCCAAACGTGCTCGTGCTGTGGCGTTAACCCGCCCAGCAGTCCGAAAGGTAGGGCCGGACTTGGAATAAGGCAGTGGACATGCAGCAGTTGCGGCTCGGTTCATGACCGCGACGTCAATGCTGCGCGAAACATTGCCCGCCTGGGACTTCAGGCGCTTGCAGAAGGAATCCCCGCTCTTTAGGGCGGGGAGGAAGTCAACATGCTTCAGTACGAATTCAACTTGCTTGGAGCACATGTGCAGCTGAAAAGTGAGCCGCACCTGGATATTGAAAATCGGTCTTTTCAGGTCAATGCCGAGCTGCTTGACCATCCACCCAAATGGGCGGGGTATGGCACACCGGTCATTTTACGTGGCCAATATGATCTGGCCCTGCTGCAAAAACTCAAGCTGGGTGCTGTTCTGTCCGTCAAGGGTGGCTACAACTCAGCGATGACGCTGGGCGACTACGGTTACATCAATGCCTTCGCGATCGAGGCCAAGCCTGCTGCACCGAAGCGGCTTGCCGAAGTGGTACCGTTATCGACCATGAGTATCGAGCAGGGGTGTGAGTCCATTTCATCGGCGTCGGAACGGGCTGCAACTGACCGATTCATGCGGTGGGAGCTTGCCCTTAATGAGCAGGATATCTGGCTGGATCGCGTCGTCTCTCGGTTCTTGTGTGCCAACCCTGAGCATTTCGAGCAGCCTTTGCCACATGAAGACCCGCTAGATAATCCGTGGGTCAAGCTGTCCTATGCGATCCACAAGGCGGAAGAGGAGAACCCCTATATCCTGGGTTCCCCATGGATCGCGCCAAGGCCCATGGTTGAAGCCCTGGTCGGCAAGATGCTTTGTGACCGGCTGTATGAGCAAGCCAGTTTGAATCACCGGACAGTCATAGAGCATCGTCCAGGGCGCGCCTTGACCTCCCTTCGCCTAAATGAGATCGACCCCAACTGCTTAGGGTGATCCTTCTATGTGCAACTGAAACTTTTAGCAACCATTTCCATGGCTGTTGAAATTGAGGTTGCCTGCAGAAGTGCAGGGCTCTAGCAGACCAACGGTGATGAGTCGATTTATATATAAATTGACAGGCCCTGGCGCTCGAACGTACCATCTGACTATGATTTTGATTGCCATGCTTTACGCCGGGACTGGCTGTCGCAGTGAGTTTTTGCTGTCTATACAACTCCCGAAATGCACCAGTTTTTAGCCTAAAAATAAAAATGGGGAATGGAATGAGCTTTCGCCAACAACGGGGTCTGACCCTGCTGGAAATGATGCTGGTAATTGGGCTTCTGTCTGTAGGAATGCTGCTGTCCTTTTATTCCAAGCAGGCCGAGCTAGAGCAGCTCAAGGCGCAGACGCTTGGTGCCCAGCTATTCCAGTACAACAATGCTGTGCGCAATTACCTGGCGAACAATAACAGCATTGGAGCAGGTACCCGGACGGGTACTGCGTGGCTAAAAAACACCAGCTGCGGCGGCACGCTCGCCATGGGGGCAGAGTATCTTCCCTGCAGCTTCCCCGCAGCCTCCAGTGTGTCGCCTATCAAACCAGGCTTTATCAGCCTGTCCACCAGCATCCAGGTTACCGGTGTAGCTCCGAATCGCAAGATCACAGCTACCTCCGTCACTTCACCCTTCAAGATGTTGAGTGCGGGTGTCCTGCAGGTGCGATCCGACCTTGCTGGACTTGCGGCAATCACGGCAGCGGCTGGTCACCTGCCAGGCTCTACGGGGTCGGGGTTCACGACCACAACCGATGCAAGCTTCAGTTCAAACCCATTGGATGCAACCATCACCATGCTGGCCTCCAACAATGCGACGCAGGATGTCTGGCTGCGCACCGATGGGGGCAACAGCATGCATGCGCCATTGACCTTTGACAGCTCAGACAGCAACAACCGTCAGATTGTCGGTGCCTCAAGAATTCAGAATCTGGCAGCAGAAGCCTTGTACCTGGGACGAAACTCAGGGGTTGCAGCTATCTCGGGTGCAGGGGTCGTCATTGATACGAACACTGAAATTATTGGTCAGCTCCGCGTGCGCAATAACCTGATCGTGGATAATGGCGCAAACGTTGCGGGGAGTGTTGTAGCATCAGCGAATCTCCATGCGGGTGGAAATGTGACTGCAACATCGAACATTGCCGCTGGCGGAGGGGTTTCTGCGGCAACCACCGTGTCTGCCGGCACGAACGTTTCTGCTGGATCAGCACTTTTAGGGCAAATCTTCTACGATTCGAACAACACCGGGTATTACGTAGATCCGTCAGCCACCTCGAACGTCAATGCGCTGGTCGCTCAAAGTGTAAACGCACAGAGCGTGACGGCTCAAAATGTGACATCCAGGGGGCGCCTAAGCGCCAATGAATACGTGGAAATTGGTGGTGTCGCCGTGGAAGGGGCGGGGTGCGCTCCCAATGGCCTGCTTGGTCGCAATGCCAGCGGCATGGCCATTTCTTGCAAGGACGGCGTTTGGGCTTCCTCAAAGCCGGTCTTTACTGATTACCGGGCGGGATCATGCCAGTCTGGAGGTAGTTGGAATGCAAACCACTGTTTCATGGCCGACAGCACCTGGGCGACCTGCAACATGCGTGGGGGCGCAGGAATTGGCCTGGAAGAATCTGGTTATATTTACCGAGATGGCGCTGGCAACTGGTATTTCGTTGCGGTCAGAGCAAGTTGGCCGGGTGTTTTTTACTGGCACTGCCAGAGGTAAGAGAATTACCTGGAACCTCAACCCTAACTCCACTAAGATCATGATCCGTTTTACTGATCGACAACTTCAGGTGGTTCGCGATTACGCTCACGTAAAGTGTCGCAGCATGAACCACCAGTTCAATCATTTTCTCAACTGGTGGGTTGCCATCAACACCGAATTGTCAGCGCATCTGGAGTTCGTGGCAGCGCCGAGCTAGAAGAATCGACCTTTTCAACCGAAGGTTGGCTCAACGGAGCGCAGGGCGTCCCGCTGTTGGCGGGTGATGTTGCGCACGTTGCCAGGGGAGAAGCCAAGCTCAGTGACCAGTTTCACCGCTATCTCGCCATGGACATAGTGACTCATCTGCTGTTCGGTTTGTGCGTCGATGCCGTAGTTTTTTCGGTAGGCCCCAAATGCCGACGCAATCATGGTTTGCATCTCCTTTTGCTGGACAGGCTCCAGGTGTTGAGAGCGATCCATGAGATCGATGAGTAGCTTGCCGAATGGTCGGTGCGCGGGCGTAAGATCAAGCGTCTGCAAGGCTCGGCCTATGATCTTCACAGCCGCGACAGGGACTGTGTCGATTGGTGCCATGTGGATGGTCTCGTGCGCGCTTCGACAAAGCATGTCCACGGCAATGTCGACCCGTGTGTCAAGCTCGTCATCCCCGGTCTCGATTTTCACATCCGCCTGCATACCCTCACGCGTTATCAGGTGAGGGTTGTTGACCAGGTGGGCCAGGGCTACGAAGGGAGAAGAGGTGCCTTCTTCCAGGATCCCGGCATGGCTGATCTCTTTGCCAAGCAGGTCTTTCATCATGGCTTCGACGCTTTCGAAGTATGAAGGCTGATTGAGTGTATGCTCCAGGTACTGATTGAACGGAGCGAACCGCTGATCAAAGCTGAGTTTCATGGATATTGCCCTTGGATTGTGATTAAAGAGTCAGGCCGTAATCGTTTTTGGGGTCAGCGCCATTTGTGCCATACGCTTCGATCAACAGCCGGTGGACTGTGCGTTCGTGAGCCTGTTGCTCGGCCTTTTCCTGCGCGGTGGGTGACTGCGCGGCGCGGACAATTTCGCGAGTCAGTGCCACCAGTGATTCGCGGCGCTGGGCCTTTTGCTCATCGCTCATGCGCTCGAACTCCAATGCTCTTTGGGTCGCCTGGGCGACAGCCGCATCAAAGTCCAGGTCTTGAGCCTGTGGCATAAGTTTGAACATCACGTTCAGCATCGGGTGCTCTGTTGCAAGGTCGAGATGCGTGACCAGACCTTTGGCGTTCCAATCCGTCAGTGATTCGATGGCACTTACCAACTGGACAGTGTTGAGGTACTCCCGAACACCCAGGAAGTGACTGTAGATACTGGAAACCAACGTGTTGGCGGGTTTCTTCCGGTGTTCAATTTCGTTGTGCGCCACCTGGGGCAGAGATATCATCTGGTGCAGTGGTTGAGTGCGCGGTGCTTCAAGATCAGTGCCCTGGAACAGGTCGGCATCAGCCTTGTTGTCATACTCAGCCATGTGGACGTTCGGGTCATAGCCTTGACCCGCTGCTTGCCAGCCCTTGGGCACTGCATACCCAAGGGTTGGATGACGCAACCGGGCGCTACGGCAGGTGGCTGCTGAAGCGTTCTCAAAATTCCACTCCCCGTCGAGCTTGCGCGCCGCATCTTTGAGCGCCAGTGCTTGCGTCAACAGGTGCATGATGAGCTGAGCTGGCTTATCCATGACGATGGCTGTTTCCAGCGCGATGCCTGTGTAAGCCTTGGCCAAGAGTTCCTTGCGCTGCCCATGCAGGCCAGACAGTGTGCCGGCCATGCCACCGATGCTCGGATCAAAGAAGCTGCGCCAGTCATGAAATGCCCTGACCTGAAGCTGATTGACCAGGATGTCCAGGTTTTCGATGGGCGTCCATTTTAGCCGTACATAGTCGATGACCGCGTTAATTTCAGCGGTTACATCGAGGTGTTTCGAAAGAGTTTTCACGGGCATTTCTCGGTATTGTTATGCAGTTACTTTGGCACAAAACCACATTAAAGCTCAATATTGATTGAAAGTCAGAGTGATAAATCCAGCTCAAGGCGCTTTCTCAATGTGCTTTCGCTCAGTTGACCCAAGGCAGACAGATCAAAGTCGGACAGCGCCAGCACAGCCTGGGCTTGCTCGGGAATGATCGTAAACACAGAGGCGTTCAACCCCCAACGCTTCAGAAACGTATTGTTGAACTGCCGCAGCGCAGCGATTGCGGATTCGTCAATACTTGCCTTGGTTGTGGTGGGGGCAGCCGATTCGCAATGGAAATTCGTCAGGGCGCCGAGCAGCTTGGTCATGGCCGACGTGACGGTGTGGATATCCCAGACCTGTTCGGGAAGCTTCAGTTTGCTCACCAGCGACAGGCTGTTGAAGGCGTTCAGACCGAGGTGGTGCGCAGGCATGTTGGCAAGCTCGGTGAGCAGGTCATGCACCACCAGGTGTGGCGTTTCGACAAACACATCCATGTGGCCTTCAGCGCAGCCAAGGAGTGTCGGGGCTAGCACTCGGGTTGGATTAATAGGGCCTTCGTCAGATTGATGTGTGGCCGCCTGCAGGACGCCGATCTTCAACAGCATGCTCGACTGGGCGTGTTTGCCTAGGCTGAAGACTCCCCGCACAAAGCTCTTGCTTAGCGCAGCTTCTTCCAGGCGTGAAAAATCGATCGAGCGCATCAAGCGCAATGCAAATCCTGGATCAGCCTGTTCAATATCGACCAGCGCGGCATTGAGCAGTTGCGTACAGAGGGGTTGCCGATCGCCTTGAGCGCTGAACGCACCCCACATCACGCCTTCCCAAAAATACGGGCGGGTGTGCAGGCCGTTGAGGTAATCGTCGTGCAACGCGCCACTTTTTCGTAAAAACGCAACAGGGTTGCCGTCCGGCAAGAGGCTTCTGTGAGTCAGCAGATAGGGCGACTCGCTCAAGGCATGTTCAAGGGCAAATTGACTGCTTTCAAGATGATTCCCATCTCGATACCTTGCCCTTTCGGCTTCAATCAGCGCGCCCAGCTCAATCTCGGGTAGACCCGCTTCCATCGCAGCGAAGACAGCATAGCCATCGATCTTCTGAAATCCGCTGGCGCGCTGCCTCAAATGCTCCGGATCGGCCAAGGCGAAGGCTTGGATGATCCGGGAGAAAAGCTCCTTTTGCCCCCAGTTTTCACCATTGGCTGTGTAGAGGTTGAAATCGTCTGCATAGGTTTGCCTGCGAAAATAGTCACCCAGGTCGAACGGGTGCTGTTTCAACACTTTTGAAGCCGTGCCCAGCTGCGCACCGCTGCACAGGGTCACGAGAAACGGCACTGCATCTCCTGGCGCGTCGATGCCCAGGGGCATGCCGTTGCGATAGATTTCCACGCAGCAATCAGCGGCAAACGGGCTTGGGAGGGCATCAAACCCCTTGGTCTTGATGTGCTGCTCTATCAATGCGCAGCCGGCTTTGTGTTCTTCAGCGCTCATCGCTTACATCCCCAGATCCATTTCCAGTCGTTTGGTCATAATCGCCTCGCGATCCACCTTCAGTTTGTGCACGTCCAACCCCCAGAGCACCAAATCCTCGCGATGGTGTTCACCCAGCCTGGCGAGGGCCTGATAGTCGAGAAAGGGTTCCAGCAGCGGCATCAGTGCCCGCATCGAGGCGTTGATTTCCTCGTAGAGCGGATCAAGCTCCGCGATCACCCCCTGAGGGGCGATCTTTAAGGTTTGGAACTGCTGCAGGACGTACGTGCAATACTGCCTGGCAAGGGCTGGGCTCACCACCTGTTCTACCTTGTCCATTTTGCCCAGAAGGCCCCATACCAGAAACTGACTCAATGGAAGGTTGTCAGGCGCGGCGCGCATTTGCGAATGCATCACCCGCTCATAGATGGAAGCCGGATCACTGGTGAGTGCATGAAACAGCCTGTGAAGGTGCGGGTGCCTGCTGTATACGCGTTCAACCCGCACGCTGTCCTCGATGCTGAAGCGAATAGAACTTCCGTTCGTAAGGCTGCCGAGAACCATGGCAGCAAAGGCTGGCTCACTCAATGTGTCGCCGAGGCCTGACAACAAGCCTTCTTCAAGCATTGCCTCATACAGGAAATTGGTGTTGTAGAGTGAGAGCGATTCCGACATGACGTAGGAATCCAGTGCCAGCAAAATGGCAGGGCGATGATCAGGCTCCCACGGCGCCTTATTCGCAAAGAACAGTTTTCTGGCTGCGGTGCCTGGGTCGAGGTTTGTACACAGCAGCAGGGTCTGCCAGAAGTGGTTGTGCCCGAACCTTCCTCGAATCATGTCGCTGCTCAAGCCGCCGCTGCGCTCAATGAAGGTTTCAATGGATCTGTTGGGCAGGTGGGACATGTCCACCAGGGTTTCAGTCGTCCCGCTCATCATCTGCATTGTTTTGATGCTGGACAAGCAGGGGGGTAGGCCGGTCGGGCCAAATGAAAGTTGGTTGAGCGCTTCGGTTGCCCCGGTATGGGGTGAGTCAATGACCAGCCCCGCCGCCATAAACACCGGCGATTGCCCCATCCACAGGCTGATCTCCCTGGCAGCAGCCTCACACTCCCCGTGGGCCAGATAAAATGCCGACACCATTTTTTGCAGGAAATTGAGGTGGTCGAAGGATGCATTGGCTGTACCCGATACCCCCTGTAGCCATGGCAGCTCCTCCAACGTCGGATCAAGCCACGCTAGCTCGAAACCCAGCTCCTTGACCATCACCGCCATTTCACTGGTTTCAAAACCCAGGTGCATGGCGTTGAGGAAGGGCGCCAGGTGTTCGGGGTATTGGATATACCGCTCGCCGATCTTTATCGCCATGGGGGCGTCTGACAACCCGAGCCTTCGGATGCGGTACAGCTCATCCGTGCGTGTAGTTGCCAGCACCCGCTGGATCGCTTCAGGTCTGTTCATGGTTAGAGCCCCAGATCCATTTCCAATCGTTTGGTCGCCACCCGGCCCTCGACCAACCCCAGCTCCTTGATGTTAAAGTCCCACAGGATCAGGTCTTCGCGCTGCTGCTCAGGCAACTCCTTGAGTGCGGTGTAATCCACCAGGTGTGCAAGTCGCTTGCCCAGCTGACGCATGGATTGGCCAATGGCGTCGTAACAAAGCTCAAGTTCCGGGGTCTGTTGGTACCCTGGATAACGCAGGGTTTGGAGCTGGGACGCCATGTGTGTGATGTAGCGCGTGGCCACGTCGGGGTCAATGACCTGACGACCCAGCTGGGCGTCTTTGAGTTTGCCCCACAACATAAAATGACCGAGAGGCGCTGCAATGGATGAGTCGTGCATCTGGGAGAGCATGATTCTTTGGTACAGGGTGCCGGGGTCTTCGAACATTTTCCTCAAGATGGCCTCAGCCTCCGGCAGGGATGTGGCAAAGGTCATGTGGTTGTTCGCCAGCAATGACTGGCCTGCCTCAATCATGTCTGTGGAGAGGAGCTCGATGACAAATGCCTCTTCCGACAGCAGGGGGCTCAACGTGGTGTGCTGCAGCTGGCAGAAGAGATGCTCATAAACCTGGAGGCCGTTGATGCCATCCAGATCGTCAAGGGTGCTGCACTCAAGGGCTAGCAGCATCTGTTTGACCTGGGCTGGTGAGTGGCCCAAATGAACTGAAAGCACATGATCGAGCATGAGGGTCTTCATTTCATCGTCAGTGCTCTGTGCAATCAGCTGCTCCCAGAAAAAGCCTGAGCCCATCCGTTTGCGCAGGACATGGTCACTGAAAGCCCCGGTGAGCTCAAAGAAATCGGTTAGTGAGCGGTTGGGCAGAGGACGGGGTGGGTGGTGTTCAAGCACACCTCGGCCACATCAATGGCAGCTGTGTCGATCAGTTCAAGGTCGAGCCCAGCGGCGACTTGCTCTGCCTGCTCATCCATCAATGCTTTTGCCGACAGTTCAGGAATCCCCAGCGACATCGCGGCAAGCATGCGCGTGCTGGTGCGGCACAGCCAGGTCTTGGTTGCCGCCAGGGCCGCGTCGGGGTCGGGGCTGGCGACGTTGTAAGCCAGGGCGATCTGCTGCAAAAAGACGATGCCGTCGAAAAGGCTGGAGTCGACAACATCCGGGTCGGGGGTCTTGTACTTCCCCTGCTGGCGGCCAATAGCCCACAGATTGCCTTGATCAAATCCCCGGTCGACATCCATCAGGTTCAATTTCAAGGCGGTCATCATCGCCCCAATGGCGTGCGGCGCGTACCCCAGGTGGGCCGCAGCGAAAAGCGGCATGATGCGGTCAACCAGTTGATAGCCATTGTCTTCGCTGTCCAGGTTGACAGGGTAGAATTCATCGGTGAATTCGGTTTCACAAAGTAGTGGCAAGGCACCCAGGCCCTTGTCGCGGAGCAGCTTGTGAATTTTGGGGTAAATGATCATGTGTAATCTCGATAGCTCGCAGGTTTAGTGGCCAGGTCAAAGGCAAGTGATGGGGCATCCTGCCCATCAGAGGCCCATGTCACGTTCCAGGGATGCGCTCAAGGACTTTTCAGTGGGTTCCGGGATCAAGCTGATGTCCAGCCCCCAGCGCACCAGATGGTCAGCAATGGTGTCGCTGCGCAAATCAAGCTTCGTGGCGTCCAGCGGCATGGTTTGCGAAACCTCCCTGATCCAGTGGCGCATCCCCTCATCAACCATGCTGTCCATCATGGACTTGTATTCTGGCACTTCCCCCTCCATCTGGAACGCTTCGCCCACCCTGGCGAGCTTTGTGAGATAGGCCTCGAATGATCCTTTCTTCACCAGCTGCCGAGGCAGATCCAGCTTGCGCAAAATGTAGGGTACGCTCAGGTGATGGAACCCGATGTGGTCATCCGGCATCTCCAACGTCTCATCAATGACGGACTGGAGTAATCGGCGCCCCTTGCTGACGAACAGCGCCTGCAGCTCCAGGCAATGTGGCCCGGTTGCAGGATCGCCGCAAAACAGATCCTGGGGTTTGACTGGCTGATCCGAGAAACGCAGGTAGTTGCGGGTCAGGCTCAGCCCAAATGTCACTTTGCTGGCGTATTCGCGCATCGGAGTGCCTCTGATCCACTTCAGGACATCTTCGACCATCACATGATAGTCGTGTTCCTGTTCGGTCGTGTCCATGGTGATATTCGAAAGCATCATCCTGACCTTTTCGCTGTTCAGCGAAAGGTTGAGTGGTGTGACCAAGTCGTCCAGCATTTTGCGCTGGAATCGGTATGTTTTTTTGGTTCGTGATGCCAATATCGACTCCCAGCATGAGTTCTGATACAGGGTCTTTTTTAGAACGTGAGGGTTCCAGGCGCCGGCCTTCTCCAGGAACTCTGCAATTGAGCGATTGGGTAAATGCTCCGGGTGGTCAACGAAGATTGCCAGTTCAGCAATCTGGGATTGCAGTGGGAGGTTCCAGTTGAAATCACCTGTTTTAGCCCGCTTGAATTCGGTCTCCATCAGGGCATTGGCAACTCCGGTGCTGCTGCCTGCCGCAATATAGGCCAATGCGATGCCACTGTGGTCGAAATTATCGGTGAAACTCCTTTTCGCCATCTGAGGATCGAGGATTTCGAACGCTTCAACCATTTTGGAGGCCAGCACGCGGCCATCGACTCTTTGCCCTGAAACGGACGGTATTTTTTCGTCGTTATAATCGATGTCTGAGATGTACTCGACCGGGTCGATATCAAACGTGTTGGCGATCTCGGCCAGCGATCGCGCAGAGAAATCATGCAGTACCGCGATCATGAACGGCAGGTGCCGGGTCTTGGGGTAGTAGCCCCAGGATTCCTTGTTAAAAAAGAGCTCGACGGACTCTTGATCAGTCGCAAGCATCGCATCAATCAGGGCCAGATTGGTGCAGCCAAAGGCGCTGAAGTGCTCGCTGATGCGAGCCGACAACCTGGCGCTTGTTTGGGTGTAGTCTTCCGCTTCTTCGTTGGTCATTGGATCGGTCTCATGGTGAGTGCTTGCCAGGTGGGGCACAGCCCGAGAAGACGATCAGTCCCGGTCAGGAGGTGTTGGCGCACGGCAAAGGTCTATAGCTTGAGCATAACGTTGGCATGGTCGTCCTGAAAACGATTTTCTGTCCTGTTTGTCCACAAACCTGTGCGCCAATCCCTGTTTCCGATAGGGGGGCTGCAACCAACGGCGTGGGGGTTGGATTGACATCGAGCGATTTATGCGTATATTGGTGCTGGGTGAAGAATCCCTCATCAACACTCCTTCACCCTTGGAGACTCCTTATGCACCTGCACCGAACCCTGGGCGCGACTCTGATGCTCGCCGGCACCCTTGCGATGGGCCACGCATTCGCGGATCAGCCTGCCGTTGCGGATGCTGGTGCGGTTCAAAAGGAGCCAGCCAAGGGGCAGGAGGGCAATGACGCTGATACCCAGGACGAGAAGGGGCCCTACGCCGAAGCACTGTTCAAGTTGATCGAGAACACCCAGAGCGCGATTCATGACGCCATGGCCCCGGTCGAAACCGAGTTAGCCGACACGGTAGAGCAGGCCAGTAAAAATTTGTTGGCGGAACAGGACATCTACAAGGCGCTGTTGAAGATGGCCATCTACCGGGACAAGCTCAATGAGGGGGATTCAAATCCCGAGCGCGCCAGCAGGGCGGCCATGGGTAGTCTGCAATCGTTGCTGCGGCAAGCCCCTGGGGTGATGGACAACGAAGCCCTGATCAACCGGGCCAAGCTGATTGCGCAAGTGGCGACGTACTATGGCAAGCACGACCCGTCCATGTGCCGGTACTTGCCGCAGGACTACTCCACCTTGCTGGTGATCGATGCCCCCTGGCTGACCGATGTGGACGAAGACCTGGTCACCCAGGCCATTGCGGATGAGACCAAGGCGGTCAAGACCATTCTTTCCGGCGTCCCCCCGCTGGTGATCAATGATGTGGACGTACAAAAAGTCTTTTCAAAATTCGCAGGTGAATGGCTTGGCTCGCTGGATCAGGACAGCGTACGCAAGGTTGCCGAAGCTCGCGCACAAGGCAACTATTGTCCGCTGTGGGCAACCATGCTGACCGACATCTCGCGGATGTCGGAGCCGTACCCAAGCTCCATTCAAAAGATCCTGCTGCCCATGCTCACCATGCCGACGCGTGGCTGGCTGGATGTTGGCTTGTGGGCCTATCGACCAGGTGGCGCTCCTTCGCCTGACGCTGCTGACTCAGCGGGCGAAGAGCCGAGTGAAGGTAATTGAGCCTTGGACTTCACAAAAAACCCCGCCTCGGCGGGGTTTTTCTTACCTGGACAATTCACGGTCATGGAGGGGCTCCGCAGGCGCCAGCGTGCGCTTGACCGCATCACCAAAGCCAATGGCAGGCAAGTTCATCGGCGTGCGCAGTACACGCTCGGCCAGACTTTCTGGCCTCACTATCACAGGGACAGACATGGTGCGTCCTTGCAGGGCTTCCAAGGGGCCAGGCGCCGCGACGGGCAGATCCGCCATGAGATCGTAATCATCCGGGATATGACCGAGCGGCGTCGGCGCTGGCCGCACTGCAGGGGCTTGCATGGGGGTTGAGAGCAGAACATCCGCTGCGGTTGGTGCAGGCTTGCCGACCTCGGGCAACTTCATGGTCGCACCTCTCAAAACGCCGCCAGGATTGCTGCGGGCCGGGGTGCCCAGATCCACATCAGCAGGAATGTAAGGGCGGGATTGCTGTGCCATTGCTTCTGATACGGGACGGGCATTCGCGAGAATTTGATCAATGAACGACGGGGTGGTGCTCATGAGGCGGATCTCCTTTTTGTTATTAATCCAATTTACCATATACCTCACTGAGAAAGTCACCTGGCGCTGGGTAATTTCGTCGGTGGGTTACGTAGCCGAAGTCACCAGGGTTTGCATTCGCTCCCTTTAATGATATATTGATTGCACATTTTTAAGGGGCTGCCCCCATGTCAGAAGACATCCTCATTTTCGGCCTTGGTGGAAGGGAACGGTATGCGCTTGCTGTCTCGCAGATTCGTGAGATTGTGAAGCTGGGGGCGCTCAATCAGGTGCCAGGGGCTTCCGCGCACATGCTCGGGTTGGCCAGGGTGCGCGATCAATACATCCCAGTCATAGATACCAAGGCCATTCTGTTCCGGCAGCCGCGTGGCGCTCAGCCTGATCTGGCAGTAGTGCTGGATGAGCGCGAGCCGATCGCGCTCGCGGTACTTGAGGTCAGTCAGGTGATGAAGGCCACTCGACCACTGGATAGCCAGGCCTCCTCCCACGGCAGTTTCGTTGAAGGTATCATCCAGGATGAGGACGGGCTCATTCAAAAATTGTCTGCAGACGACATCCTGGCCGTCTTTCGCTGCAACGCCACTGCGCCAGCCGGGGGTGTCCAGCATGCTGCGTAGAACCCTGCGGATCAGCGGCAAAGGGTTTGCCGTGCTCAGCCTCTGGTTCACCGCCCATTGCCATGCGGAGGTCGACGCGGCAGCGGCGATGCTGCCCAGCTTGATGTCGAGCATCCCCACGGGCATCACGATGATCGGGTTTATTGGGAGCACTGATGCGTCGGGATCAAGCTCTCATCGATCGTCCATGAAAGTGGCGATGCGTGATGATGCGGCATTCTATGTGGCCACGCAGGGGGCTGAGGAAAGACCTGCTTTGGAGCAGGCCTTTGATCGGTACCGCCACCAGTACCCCTCCGGAAGCATGGCCAAGCTTGAGATCGCCGTGGCGATCCTTGCCAATGATCCCTGGGTCGAGTCACTTTATTGACAATATTGGCACCTTGATCTTCCACTTGTCGCCGTAAACGTCAAAAGATAAGCGTTGCAATAATCGGCAAACATGATTTGGGGAAATTGTGTCTCATTCTGCCCTGCTTGGCTCGGCTGGAGGTGCTTTCGCATATGACTGTTATTGACATGCGGTCTTCGTTGTAGTCTCATAGCCTCCGCACTGGGCGTACGCCCTGATATGGAGCAAATGAAGACGATGTCGAGCCTTACTATCACCACCTTAAAAGCTGCAGTGCTCCTCGCCTGCGTTACACAAATTGGCGTGGCGTATGGTGATGCCGACTCCTTCAGCCCAGGCCTCACCCTGGCCGACGTAAGCCTTCCTGCCAACCCCAAGAAATCAGCAACGTCGGTAACCGTCATTGACAAGAAGATGATCGAGGCCAGCGGGGCGCGTTCGCTCGGGGACATCCTTCGCATTGTCCCAGGGGTGACGGTCGGTTACCGCTTCGGACACTCGCTCTCGATTGGTACGCAAGGTGGGGCCGAAGAATTTGGCCGGCGCATAAATATGATCGTCGACGGGCGCGGAATTTTTACCCCAACGACAGGTACCCTTGTATCGTTCAACATTGTCCCGCTCAAGGATATAGAACGTATCGAAGTGTATAGAGGGCCAGCGCATAGCGAGTTTGGCTCCAACTCCATGTTGCTGACAATCAAGATTTTTACAGCATATGCAGAAGAGCGTCAGGGTACAACAATAAGCCAGGCCAACGGTACCAACGGCATTGATGACACTTACATTCAGCATGGCACACAGCTTGGTGATGTCTTCGTTTCTGGCTCTTATAGTCGCACGAATGATGAGGGGCTTGTTCATCGAGCAGACGACACCCACAAGCAACAGATTTTTGGTCGGGCGGATTATCAGCCGACCGAAGAAGACCAGATTTCCGCAACGTTTGGCGCGGCCCAATCGGACATTGATGTGTGGACGTCATCCAACCTGAACAGTGATGACCATGGGGCTTCAGACTCCACGTGGTTTGTGAGCACCTCCTGGACTCACATGATTGATAACAGCACGTATTTTACCAGTAATTTTTCCCACACCTACCTGCATCGCAAGTCAGATTATTTGACCGCTCCAGTCAGCCCAGCCATTGGCCGGCTTTTTTGGAACATCGGTTATGATTTGACTTCGACCGCTGGTGAATTCACCCTGACGAAAAACTTCGACTTTGTTGAACTGTCAGGCGGCTATAAATATTCGCATGATCAGGCCAATAGCGACACGCTTTTTAAAGACGACAGCTACAACTTGGATTACAACACAGTCTTTACCAGTCAGACCTGGAAACTGACAGATAAAACCACCCTGAATACAGGGTTTGAGGGTGAGGCATCAAGCGAATTTGACAGTAGGACTTCTTCGCTATCTGTTTCGTTGGTGCATGATTTGGACATTAACAATACGTTCAGAGTGGGTTTTTCAAAAGGCACTCGTCTGCCTTTGCTGTACGAGCAGGAATCTGCACGTAAGGCATACTTGTTTGATCAGGGGATGGTTCCAGTATATGACGTTTATAACACGGTTGATCTTGAACCAGAAAAAATGCGGACGTACGAATTGGCCTGGATGTACTCAAGTCTTGACAAGACAGTGAATTCAGAAATTCGTTACTATGTCAACAAGTACGATAACATGATTGGCTATGTGGTTGCCCCCAACCCAGGGATTTTCAGTCAAACCGGGAAAACCGTGGCGACCGCTCAAAACCTGAAGGACTCCAGCACTGTTCGAGGGGTTGAGGCAAGCATTGACTGGCGACCAACGTCAGCGATACTGTTGGCTGCTAGCGGCTCGTATACCGATGTGGACAGCCACGTTGATCCCACTACGTATACCAGCAACATCGGGGAGTCGAGCCCGACCACGGTCTTTACGCTGATGGGGCAGTATTCATTCGCCAATGACTGGAGAGTAGGCGGCATGTACAACAGGGTGCAGGGCTTTGCCTGGTCAAATGGCTGGATGCTGGATACTCAACACAATCTGGACATGTTTGTTGAAAAATGTTTTGGCTCTATTGGGGCGACAAAGGTGTGCACTAAACTTTCAGGGAGCAACTTGCTTGGCGGACAGTCGAATTTCCGGCCTGAAGCCTACTCTCCGAAAGCGTATTGGATGGAAGCTTCCGTGAGCTTCTGATTATTGAGAGAGTATGTATGGCATGCATATGTCGTTATAGTACTTTCTTTTTATTTTGTCTTTTCTCCGTACTGGTATACGGTTCTCCAGTGCAGGGTGTGGATGAGAGAAAGCAAGTAACGCTTGCGTTTTTGTCAGACGCCCCGGAAATAGCGCTAATCCGGGATGGTTTGGCGTCAAATCCTGGTCTTGAAGTGAATGTGACTTCAGTCCTGGACAAGTCGTTGTGCGTCCGCGATTCGGAGTTGGTTGTGTGGGGATCAGACGCTGGGAGCAAGATTGCAAGCCAGTGTCCGAATAAGAAATTGGTTGTCATATCGTCACGGTACATGGTCAGCCTCATGAAAAACATGTACAGCCCTGACACTTGGGGGTACTACATGGATCAACCAGTCGCGCTACAAGTCAAACATGCTGATTTGAATATGCCGAGCATTCGAACACTTGGCATTCTTTACAATAAAAATGATATCGAGCTTCCTGAAATAAAAAAGATTATGGCCACTCCCCATAGGATGGAGATCAAGATGATTGAGATTCAGGACAATCAGGTGGTGGCCCAAGTGATGCGTGATTTGTACCAAAGTGTCGATGCAGTTTTAATTACTGGAAATAAGCAAATTTGGTCTCTCCAGGATTTTAAAACTTACCTCGTGCTGGGGATGCGGCAAAATAAGATAATGATCGGTGGCTATAACTATCTGTACACAAATCGAGGCTCAATTAGTTCCGTTCATACCGATTTCACCGCATTAGGGGCGAAGATAGGTGCGCAAATTATCGACGGCTCCGGGAAAGGCTTCAATTTTTTCGAAAAGTATAAGATTGTAACTAATGAGCTTCTTGCCGCCAGGTATGGAATCTACATTGGTTCGAAGAAAGAATGAGTAAGCGAACTGGGTATACGCTTTTTACACCTGTTAATCTACCTCGATTCGTGCTATCTCGTTCATCTAAGCCCGGTGAAGGTCACTGAGCCAACTGCTCGCGCCGACCTTCCAGGCACTTTCCCTTAGTTGCTCTGGCGATTGTGGCGGTGGTGACCGCTGGTCTGGTGTTGCGTCAAGAAAATGTCTTTGAAAGCCTCTGCAGCTATCTCAGAGGATGCCATGACCGGTAATGCTAAAATTGGCAAAATCACAGGTTATCGGCCAAGGGGCGTTCGACTTTAGTGAAAATTGTTGAATGCAGGCGCCAGCACAGGGAACATGCTTTCGGAATGATGATTTGCGCCTGTCTGCGCGGCACCCTGCGACAGCAAAGCGCGGAGCGCCCAAGCCATGTTGCTGATCGACACGGGCCAGGATGTCGCTTAGCCTGGCGCTTCTGCTAGAGGCCGATCTCATGTTCCAGGTGTAGCGCCTGAAGTGACTCCGGGGCATGAGTGAGCAGCTCATGCACCGGCAAGCGGCTCAGCCTGGATGCAAAACTCAGGTCTTTAAGTGTAAGGAGGTGCGGGCCAATCTCTGCAGGCGTCAGGATCTTGCGGCGGTACAGTAGAGCTAGCACAGCCTTGCTGGCCATGGGGCTGGCGGTAGCGAAGTCCATGAGCAGATTCGCGCCATCCCGATCTGGCCTGACGGTGAATTCGTCACCGCAAAGTGCCGTCAAGGTGGCGCGAATTTCATCAACTTTCTGTAAGGGGGCATTCGAGACAAAGACCCTCGCCAGCTTCCTCAAGGTCTCTTCATTATCCTGCAGGGCCAGCGGCGAGTACGGGTCTTCCTCCCGCAGATAGCGGGCTAGCTTGGCCAGATACAACGTGTCGAACTCAGGCTGGCCAACCAGCAGGTAGACGAACTGCGGATTGACCACTGCGTTGGCAATCTGGACGTCGAGCACCTCGCGAGAACGCTCCCTGATGACCAGGTTATTCAGCCCTACGGCATTGAGTGTGCTGCTCATGGCTTCAATGCTGGACAAACCTTGAGCACAGGCGTTCGGGTCTAGAGGAGAAAATGAGAGGAAATTTTCTGCAATCCATGTGCGGCTATCAGGGGCAAGTCTGAACAGATTGCCATACAATGTAGCAGTGAAAAAACCGAGTGTCTGCTTGTCGATATTCTGCTCCAGGAACGATCGCACGTCATGATGTAACTGCCCCCCAAACCGGCGCTCAAACGCATAGGGGGACTCGGGGAAGTAGGCATGAAACGCAGCATAAACGGCCTTGTTCAACAGCGCGATAGAAGGAGATTCGGGCATCCTTTTCAGCACCTCCACCATGGCTTTAGCAACAATCGGACTGGGACTTCCAAGGAATGCGATAGCCAGTTCTTCAGGCTTGTCAGCCTCGACGATATGGTCGATGGCGGCATCGTACTCACGGGTGAGGATGTCACATAGCTGCGGCGAAAAATAATGCGTACCTAATGCTTCATCGATGCGCTCCGCAAGGGAGTGGTTTGTAGCAGTCATTCTGAGTGTTCCTTAGGCATATACGAGTACCACGGGTGACTACACCGAAGCGGTGCCGGCAAGCCTGGTCGTCCTGATTGACGGGGAGAGGGACGCCGGGTGGTTTGACCTGTGAGCGCCCTGAACTCTGTTTTCGAAGCCTGATGTCTCAAGCCGCGTCAGTTGCATATTCGAAACTGGTCATTGAAGAGACATGATGACGTCGGCGCCTACCGATTTAGCGGTACCAGGCCCTTGCAGCAAGTATATGGTGTTACAGCTCTCAAACAGGCAGCCTTCAGTAAAGCTGACCATGGGTGTGCTACGCACCCAGCCACCGACAAAATATGGGCGTCGCGGATCGCTGACCACACTGCTCGAATAGATCATCACCGGCTCAATGCCTGTGGCCAAACACACGGCGCGGTCTTCTTCAGAAACCTCAAGCTCGGCGTAGATCCAATCCGTTACCACGCACACCGACTTGTGTGGAAAGCGCTGTTGGCCAACGCCAGCATGTCTTCGACACGCTCGGGCGAACACCCTGTCATGCTCCTAGTACCAGCGCCATACAGAAAATCGGCGATCCGCTGCAGCGTGTCTGTCTTGCCTGTGCTCATAGTAAAATCCTCAGTTATTTTTTAGGCCATAATACCGCAGGAGCGGATCGCCTTGGTGAGCGAATTACCTTTTTGCATATATTGATTGTTCGAGGTATGCTTCTCCAAGGACTAGCCCATCTGAGAGACTCGCATTGTGAACAAGAATTACAATGACGTACCTAGCCAGCCCCGCTGGAATAGCCGCCCTGTCCGCTATCGGCACCTGATGAATCAACGGTTTCAGGCGCCGCTCACTGCCCTGGATGAGGCCGAGTTGTTGGCCTTGCATCATCAGTTGCGTAATGAATGTACAGCAATACTCAGCGGTTTCGTTGCACTGGTAGGCATCAGCTTGATCGGCGGAACCCCGCCCCAGGCTGTCCTGATCGGAGGACTCGTTGCCTTGGTGAGCTGGGCGCTGAACCGAAAGCCTTGCTCACTCATCTAAACTCGGATTTTCGGCTATACGCGATCGGGAGTGCGGGCAGAAGGCCCGCATGCGGACTTTAGCCAGGCTCAAATTCGCGGGCATCTCGCAGCAATCTCTCCCTGACTGACCTACTGCTGCGCTACCCAGCAGGCACTCAGCCCCTCAGGGGCTGTCACTGCTAACGTGACGCCCTGGCATACTCCAGCCCCCGCTGGGCGTCCAGATGAATCTTGTGAATGGCATAGGCTGCCGGAAGGCCTCTTAAGTGCCAGCGGTAGGCGGATTGACGGTCTCTAATGTCTTTGAATGCGCCCTGGATCAGTTTCAAACTCTCAGGATCAGTCACCTTAGATCGTAGCTCAGGCTCCTTCATCGTTGACCAGGCGTCCCGACCTGCCTTGAGCCGGTGCAGCGCATCCTCGGCGTTTGCGAGGGGCATGTGCTTGATGTAGGAAATCTGCTTTTCCAATTCCGCTGGCGAAATGGCTACAGGCACACGCTTGATGGCAGGCGTCTTGATGA
The DNA here is from genome assembly GCF_003627215.1 of Pseudomonas sp. Leaf58. Classification (NCBI taxonomy): domain Bacteria; kingdom Pseudomonadati; phylum Pseudomonadota; class Gammaproteobacteria; order Pseudomonadales; family Pseudomonadaceae; genus Pseudomonas; species Pseudomonas sp. Leaf58. Next base: position 658,881 of record NZ_CP032678.1, on the reverse strand, counting down.
TGGTTGAGGCTATTCCGCATCCTAGATAAGGGTAGTGGGCCTTCGCCAGGGTGCCGGACAGGTAGGATCCCAGGAAATCGATCAAGCGTCGGTTGTAGGTATGAGCGTTGCCATACTCTGCATAGACCCTGAGGCGATGCTGACCACCCCCATGGCGCACCGACAACCAGTCGGCCTTCCTGGCAGCTTTTTCCAGATTGATGGGTATGCCATCGGGGAAGTTGAGGATGGTGCAGCGCTCCTCATGCACGGGCGCCTGATCAACGTTGCCGCTGGTTTCGATGAAGCAGGGCTTGTCCAATTGCTCAAGCAGTACCTGCAGCGCATCGGATTCCGGATAAGCAATGTCCTTGACCTTAAGCGACTCGCGAAACTCAGGTGAATGCTTGGCGGCGTAGAGGATTTTTGCTATTGCTGCATTGGAGTAGCTGTACTCTGCAATCCAGGTCTCCAGCTCAAGGTCATCCGCCTTTATGGAAATGACCATGATCGGAGAATCTGCCACCTGGGAGCGTCCTTCGGAAACGGTTACATTCATGACCACCCCATCAGCGCATTGCACTCTGCTGGTGCGGGGAAGGTGCTCTTTGTCCATCGGATTGTCCTCGGGATCAGCTGAAGGTCTGCTGCTTCATTTTAAGCAGGCTCGGCGAGGAAATTCCACATCGCTTGCAGCATAACACTGCAAGGGGGTGTGACGTGGATAAAGGCAAAATTGAGGACTGTCAGTCCAGCAGCATCGACTCCCGGTAGGATTCGTCGTCCACGCTTCGGTCATGCTTGAACGTCAGTCCGTGCTGTTGAGCCAGCTTCAGGCCATAGGCTGTGGCCTCGCTCGCGTTTTGCCACTGTTTTCTGGAGGCCATCACGTAGTCATGACGCCCATGGGATTGAGAGTCGTAGAGCTTCAGCACCTTGATGGCCTCTTCGTCAACAAGGTGGATCAAGTAGTAGGTCGGTGGATAGCTGATTTCGTTGTCCATGGTCTTACTCGTTCTGGTAGGCGCCTGTCCAGGCGGGCAGTGCGCTCTGGTTGATAGAAAGGTGGTATTGGTCTGCCAGCAAAGCTTTGAATGCGCGAGCTCGGGCGGAGTACTGATCCTTGAGCCCCCTGATTTCCAGTCTGGCCAGGCTTTGGCCTACCCCGAGCACGTTGAAGATGGGGTCATAGCCACTGCCGGCGACATCCCAGGGCCGTAGACGACCTTCCAGTGAGCCCAGGAATACCTTGACCAGGCCATCCTGCAAATACGCCAGCCTGACCTCCCAGACCACCTTGCAGGGATCATTTTGAGCACGCTGCGTCAGTTCTTCCAAGCGCCACTTGATGTCGATCAGCGGCTCGCCATCCACCACCAGGATGGAATCCTCTACGATCAGGCCTTCGCCTGCTTCAAGCGCCTTGTAGAGCGCGATCTGATCCGGGGAACCAAGGATCTCAGGTAAATCACTGCCAGGCTGAACTTCAATGGTGTTGCCGCTGAGCCTGCGGTACTCGGCGATTTTTGTCTTGTTGGAGCTGACAATCTTCAGCCCTTCAAGACGGTTTACGGTCGTCATAAAAAACTCCAAAAACGATGCCCCCAATCTACCAACTTAACCCATGGGGGCTGGAAGCAAGCAATTTACCACTAAAGCGTATAGCAGTGGAGCTAGGACAGAAAGAATCAACGAATCCACCTCTCATCGTTAGGCCTATGGAGCGTGCCAAGCATGAATCCACCCCGCAAGGCGGATGCTCACAACCTATTCCCAGTGTTATGACCTGAGTTCAGAATGGCTTGATATCAGGGGAATGGGTTAAAACTGGGATGCGAGCGAACGACCTCGGATACATTTTTGAGCGCCTCAGCGTAGCTGAATGTGAATTTATCGATGTCCATGTTTTTGGGGCGCAGCCCTTTATTCAGTGCCCCTATGACAGTCAAGCCGTTATGCAGAAGGGGGAGGTACCTTTCAAGCGCGTCCTTCTCCTGCTGGGAAATCGGTTTGGCCATCAGGCTTTTGATCTCCTCGGACAGCTTGTTGGCAAGCTCCCCCAGAAGCCCCATGTCCCTGGATACTGCTTCGTATTTGCTCATCACCACGAGTCTGCCTGCCGGCACTGCTGTGAAGTTGAAGCCTCTTACCGAAGCCTCCATTGATGGTTACGTACAGCGCAAGAAACCTTTGCCTTCCTGGAAAAGCTCGATGTGCTGCCGAATCGTCCATCGGTAAGGCCGGTTTTTTCAAGGTCAGGGATCTAGAACAGATCATTGACAGCGAGTTTTTTGGCAGTGTCCTGACGGAATATCCGCTGTGGCTGGCCAAGCCTAAACAGTGAGGGTTTTGTTGCCCTGGCGTTCAGAGGAAAGGTGTATTGTTACAAGCCGAGGTCAGCCTCTAGGCTGTGGGTGTGCATCCAATCCACGGCCTCCCAGAGCGTTCTGGGTAGGTGCTCTATATCCAGTATCTTACGTTGCAGGGCAACTTGCTCATTGGGATTGTTGTCCAGGCGTTTGAGGCAGTGACTCATCGTCAAAATGGATCTTTCCTGGACAATTGCCTTTGCTGCGGGATCAAGGCTTTCGTAATTGTAAAAGACATTTATCAAGCCCTCGACCAGTTCGTTTCGCCACCGTGGTGGCATTGGATCCAGAAGCTCGATGAACCGGTCGAACGCAAACCCCACTTTGTCAATCAGCTGCTGTTGTTGTGTCTCTTCCATTTCCTCATACACCGAAAAGGCATGGCCGAGTCCTTCCATAATTGCGCCGGGGGCCAGGCGAGAGCTGTCGATGCACAGCAGCGCGCAAAATTGGGCGTTGGAAACAAGCGGGCTTTCAAGGGCGAAATTGACCTGCGCTGTGGTTATCGGCTGTTGAGTACCGACCGCAGCCACTAGCTTTTGCAGCATGACTTCGCCATGACCCAGTTGTGCCAGGCGACTCATATGGCGATCGTCGTTTGGGTTGAATCCTAGGTAAAAGGCGGCCATGGCGGATGCTTCTTGCTTGAACCCGCTGTTCGCAAACAGCTCCAGTGCGTCAATCGAGAAAAGATTGGCCTGGCCTGAGTTCCTGGCTGTTTCGGCGCCCACGGCTTGAGCCGTCAGGGCGGGAAGCTCGCGGATCAGAAATTGCCCCAATGCACCTGCATCGCGTAAATTCGCGGGAAGGCCCACCTCCGAAAAATAATCGGAAACCAGGTAGGGTACATTGAAATAGTCCGAAGTGCCTGAGCGAAGACCCTCTAGCTTGTACTCCAGCAGCATGGTGAACGCCAGGTTGTCCGGGATGAGGTGTAGGCGCGTTGCCAGCTCATCAACTTCCCGCTGACGTACCAGGCCGTTACGAAGCATGGCGTGCAAGGCAGCGGGAACCGTGTCATGAGCACGCTCAATCAGCTCCCCGAGCTGACTCATGCGTGGCGACACGTAATGAAACAGCGCCTCAAATACATCGCTGGACACGCTACCCAGCTGGATGTTTATCAACGTTCGCTCAAAGGGCAGGGTTTTACTGATTTCGACCAGGTGATCGGTCATTTTTGCAAACAAACCGTGCTGGGTTCCGAATGCTGTAAATGTCGCCAGCATGTTGCCGGCGTCATGAATCAGCGACACATCGTTGGTTATCAGGCCGCGTTCGAACAAGACTTGAATGCGGTTGGACAGCACACCCAGCTGATCCAAAGGTTCAAGCATGCTGCTCATCTGGAGCCATTGATTGGCAGGTGCCGGGCTTTCTGAGTTCATCGGTTCGATATCCGTGGACTGGGCAAATGGACGGTTAGGATTGCCTCACCTGTAACGTGTGGGGCGCAGGCATCAGAGGCCAAGGTCGAGCTCAAGTTTTTGCGTTTGCATCCATTCTACGGACGACCACACGGTTTTGGGCAGATACGGCAGGGTGATGATTTCGTGTTGCAGTTTTTCTTTGAGCTGGGGATTACTGTCCATGGTCAGCATGCAATGGTTGATCGCCCAGAGGGTTTGCTGATCAAGCATGGACTGTCCTGTGGCATCGAGATGGCTGTATTGGCGGTACACCCTATTCAATCCACGAGCAAGCTCAGTTGAGATGCCCTGGGAGTAGCTCCCAATCAGCTCCACAAAGCGTTGTATAATCAAACTGCTTTTTTCGAGGAGCTGCCCTCGACAAACGTCATTCATTTCGTCATAGACCGAGAGGGCGCTTCCCAGTGCTGTCATCATCCCGTTGGCCTCCAGGCGCGAATCCCCCACGTTCAGGATCGCGCAAAACTGCGCCGTGGAGATAAGCGGGCTTTCGAGGCAAAAGTTCAGATGACCCGTGCTGATGCGCTTCAAGGTGTTCAGGATGTCAAGGGTTCGCTCCGCAACAATGTCAGCAGGAACAAGCTTTGCCAACCGACTTCTGCTTCGACCCTCGCTCATCTCATAGTTCAGGTAGAAAACTGCCATTCTTGCAACTTCTGCCGTAAAGCCGCTGGCAGCAAGCATCTCAAAACTGCTCAGGGAAAACAGATGAGCTAAATTGCCGCTAGCCAATGCTTCTTCTTGCTCAACGCACTCGACCAGTGTTGGCAGCTCTTGCCTCAGGAACTCACCGATCGCTCCTGCGCCTCGCAGGGTTGCGGGCAAGCCGGTATCAGAGAGGTAGTCGGAAACTAATCTGGGCACATTGAAATTTTCTTCGTCACCCCTGCAGTAGCGATCAAGTTTGTGCTTCATGAGCACCGCCAGCGCTTTGGAGTCAGGCAAGGGGTAGACCTCTTGAATCAAGTCATCGATTGCGTGATCTTCGACCAGCCCGGTTCTAATAAAGGCTTCGAACGCCATTGGCACCGCATCCGGGGCGCTATCAATAGCCTTGATAATTACATTGAGGGGTGGTGCAACGTATTCAAAAAGGGCGCACAGGCTTTCACTGGAGGTGAGTCCTTTTTGAATGGATTCCAGGGTACGTCCGTAGGGGATCGTGTCGTTGATTTTAACCAGCTCAGACGCCATCAGGGCATATAGGCGTTGCTGGCTGCCGTAGGCGCTGAAGGCCTCCAGCAGCTTGCCAGCGTCATGAATCAGGGCAGCGTTACCGCTATTGAGGCCGCTCCCGATCAGATCCAGGATGCACCGGGATTGTCTGTGCAGTTCCAGGTGCGGTGGCATTGGAACGCGGGCAGCCGACGCGGCAGGGGGTGGTGAGCAGTCAGGCTTCATGCGAGGATGTCCACAAACGGCAATATAGAGGTTAGTTATCAATTCCATGATGCCGGAAGGACAGGTGCCGACGCAACCAAGGCGGCTCCCCGAGCCCTATGCCTTTTGGTGCGCCCTCTGCCATTCGAGATACCGGGAAAAGTCTGGTACGCCCTCGACCGAAACGACTCGGCTTAGAATTTCTCGTAACTCTGCCCCGTGGAGGCGGTTCTTCTCAACCAGCTTGGCGGCGATCTCTTCGAGAATTGGTTTGTTTGCCTTCAGGATTCGCCGGGCCTGGTCTTGGTGTTTTTTCCTCACCTCGTTCAGGGTCAGGCGATTGAGTTCGATTTCTGCCAATCCTGTTGGTGATGTGAAATACACATCGTCAGGGTCAGTGGCCATGAACTGAGGTGCCCGCGCCAGCCAATTTCTAAAATCCGCTGCGCCTCCGGAGCCATAGCCTCCCAGCATCAGTCGCTCAGCCTCGACGCCTGCCAGCATCCCGATCATACGCATCTGCATGTATTCACGCATCAGGACATTGTGGGGCCAGCCATTGTGTCGGCAGTACCCGAAACTGCCTCTGTCAGGCCCTTGGGCCAACACGACCTCGGCACTGTCATCCAGGAAAGGATCAAGCGCCATAACCACGGCATGACCCGCTTCATGAATCGAAATGCTGCGTTTGTCGAACCAGGTGAATCGGGTGGCTTTGCTCATGTAACCCTGGGCCTCCCACTCCTTGGCCCAGAGGCCGAACAGGCGATCAATGAGGATTTGCAGAGGGTGTTTCATGAGGCTCAAAAAGCCCCACAAGGCCACGGCAAGCAGAGCCATGGACGTGAGCGTTACGCGATGTTCATGCAGTAAAACTAGGAGCTCGCCCATCTTCAATTCCAACTCAGAATAGACAAGGTTGAGCGCGCTCAAGAAACACAGTGCCAGGAGATTCAATCCAAGCTTCTTCAGGTGGGAGGGAACGCAGATATCGATGATCATCACGGATCCGATGCCAACTACCCCCAATGCCACAGCAGTATTTTCGGCGACAAATCTCAGGGGATTGTCGAGTGCCAGCCAGATCAATGGCGCGGCATAGCAGAGCAGAAAGGGTAGAAAAGTGAGGCTGCTGGCAATGGCACCCACCCTGTGCCACTGCGTGGGCGGGAAGTCAGTTTCCATTTTTCGACGGGTGAGCCAATTGTGCAAGCGAGGGATCATAATCAATTCTTTTTATTATTTAAAAAGCAATTGAATCATACACGAGTGGATCGAGGCAATTTTCATTAAAACCGAAGCGTGCCGCGTTTGGGGACGCCTGAGCTGAGCCTGAGGCTCTCATCGTCATGGAGTGTGTGGGGGGCATTTGCAGGCGGGGCTGCAGGGAGGCAGATCGACCCCCTGTGCAGGGGTCGATTGGTGAGGACGATCAGTAAAGCAGGCCGTCACTGTCCATGGCGCGCACCGCCGCTTTCTTGACCTCTGGCTCTGGGAAGGGGTCGAAGCTTTCCAATGGCTTGAAGCCCATCATCGCCACCACGAAGGGTTTACCATCCTTGACCATGACATCCCCCACCATTGAGGAGCGCGGACGTTCTGTAATCGCAATGACATGCTTGTGCGCTGTCCAGGCATCTTCGATGTTTTGCGTGGACTCAAACGCCGCCTCCAGGTTGGTCGCCTCAGCCCCTTCCGGGAAAATGACGACCGCAGCGCGCTCGAACAGCCCCTTGTCAGTCAACTGCTTGATGATGGCATCGTTTGGCGAAATGGTGGCCTGGACATACAGATTGGGGTGGAATTCGATCAGGTCACGGGTGTGGTAGTACACCTCGATGACGTTGGATCCCGACTGAGCCAACTCACCCACGGGGGCATTTTGAAATGCCTTGCTGGTGCTTTGAACTTCTTTGAGGAACAAAAGCTCGGATTCGCCGGTTTCTGCCTGCTGCAGGATGGAGTCCCTGCGGACTTGGGCGCCTTTGTCCTTGAGCAGATGGTCGATGAACAGCGCCGCTGAAGCCTCTGCGCCAGCCAATGGTACTTCGAACTTGGGAGCCACGTACACCGTGTTCACGCCGGGAAAGACGAGCTGGTGATTGATGTCCGACAATGAGGTCATGACGGTGTTGATCTTGGCCTTCCCGGAGTCAACCAAGGCTTCGAGAATTTCGGTAAGTTGGGCCGGCGTTTTCATGTTTTGCTCCTGGATTCTTTTTTCTAGGTTAGTCGATGAGCGAACCCTGGCGCAATCAACCCCAAGGAGGTCGCCCTGTTCGGGCGAGCGAAGCGCTGCCCGGCTTGCTCAAAGACCCAGATCTATCTCCAGGGCACTGGCGGCATAATGTTTAAGCTGCGGGTGGGCGAGGAATTTCTCCCGGCTAACCCCCAGCTTCAAGGCCATTTCTGCCCTGCGTGGAGTGGTGATGATAGTCGTCGGGTCGAATTGGTCACTGTCTATCAGGAAGCGGAGTGCCGCGCCGTGGCACAGCATCGATTCCTCTGCGGTATCGATCTCAAAATCAAAAAACACGGTGGCGGCACGCTCGATCATTTCTGTTTGCTGGAGCCGCAAAGCCAGTGCCATCGCACGTTCGCAATGTTGCGGTTCAACCTCTCGGGTACCCGCAGGAGCTAGCTTATTCTTTACCTTATGGGGCGTGCGACAAAAGCCATCCCCCATACCCATCGGCTCGGTGCGCAAATAGCCCATGGTTTCAAATTGTTCAGCAGCGTCCAGGCGACAGGTCACTGCATCCAGCGCCTGGGTACGCACAATGTCGTGGTACCCATAGCCTACGAAGGCCGTGCGCATGTTCTCGACCAGTGAAAGCACCTCAGAGGGGCTAATTGTGCTGTTGTTGAGATGGCTATAAAGGCACACTTTGAGAAAATACTGGGCTTGCTCGTTATTTTGCCCACCAGCGCGCAATGCTTGAACGAAAGCGTCAGGCTGATCAATCAAGGTTTCCAGGATTCGTGCTGCCCCCTTGATAGAGCCTGCTATCAGTGCTGTCGCCGCCAAGGTTACTGCCTGCTCTTCGTCAAACTGGAGGTCTCGGATACTGTGGGTTTTCATTTCGACCCACTCCCAGTCGAACGCTTCGGGATCCTCTTGTGCAGGCATGCCGGCAAAGGCGATGGACATCGACAGAAAGTAGTTATGCAGCGCTTCTAGTGTCCGTGCGAACTCATGTTGGCTTGGGCAATGAATCAAGGAGTGGTAGAAGGCAGTCCTGGCATTGAACACCCGAGGGGCGGTGGGTTGCTGCAACTCGTCAAGCCACCAGCCTCTGCATCGCGCCATGAGCTTTGACGTAGCCAAGTAGGTCGCGTTGGCAGGCGTTGCATTGATGAGGTGGTAGAGCCTTGCCTCATGGCTTGCGAAGGTCTTTGAACCTACTTGAATGGCGTTTTCCTCAGGGAAAAGGAACGTTTCCATGGCTTGATCAAGATGTCGAATCTCATCCTTGAAGTGTCGAAAGGCTGTGTGCTTATCCTCATCATGTTCAGGCAGATGCAATCTCGGGGACGGTACCATGCTGCCCGTAATCGATGGGTTGGTGTTTTCAAAAAATGCAATCGGCTCCAGCCCGCATTTTGAGAGACCTTCCCAAAGGCGCATTTGCTCCACAGGCGTTTCATGGAGATACGGATCGAGGGTATCGCGCAGATCCTTGGCCAGATGATTCCAGAAAGAGTCCCTGCTCAGGTTCGAAGGATGCAGGGCCACATCGATCAGTTCGCGCAGCGGCTTGCGCTGTGCAGCACTCATGGAGAAGGGCGCGCTGCGAGCACCCTGCGCACTGCTTGATCAATCAGGTTCTGATAATCAGCGACGACGCGATATTTGGGTTTTTGCGTTGCCCTGCGATCCCAAGGGTGGATTGAGAGTGGCATGTTCAAAGTCCCAGCTCGTCTTCGAGGATGTCGTCGAGACTGTCGCGCATGATATCGGCCACCTTTGGGTCATCCAACAGCAAGTGGGCTGAGCAGCCCATCGTCATCGCCGCCTTGAAGGCTGTTTTGGAGAAGATGATCTGGCTCGGAGCTACAAGCGAACGGTTCAGAAGGTTCAATATAAGGCTGGGAATCTCATAGTCCTTGTCAATGCCTTTGGGCTTGGATCTGTCGAGCAAATGGATGGCACTGGGCAGGAGCATCTCAATCTGCCCCATGGCGAGGGCGAATGCGACCTTTCGCTCCCGACGCGCCATCGTTTCAGCTTGCAGTCCCGAGAAGGGTGAGTTAAAACCACGACTGCAGAAACCGCTCCCCAGGTTCATCTCCTCGGTGCGCAAATACCCCCTGGCATGAAAGTATTCGCCATGCTCGATGTTCATGCACAGCGTATCCAGCGCGTGAGTGCCTTTCAGGTCGGGGTACCCCGCAGCCTGGAAAACCTCACGGTACCAGTCGATTTTCCCCTGAAGGTCGGCGCAGTCAGGCGTGAATCTTGATTTCCCAAGGTAATCACCGAGGGCATGAGCGAACAGCGAAAAGGCTCGATCTGGTTCCATCTCCTGGTCAACCAGCAAGCGAACGAATGACTCAGGGAACGTGAAGAACGACTGGAGGATGCGCCTGGACTCCAGGAAGCTGCCGGAAGCAATGATGTTAGATGCCACCTGGAAAAGCGTGGCGCCCTGCGTTTCAAGATGCGTTTCAAGCGCTACAGCGTCACCCAGTGGCAGCAAGAGCTGTTCGAAATCCAGGGCGCGATAAGACGGTATGTCCTGGCGCAGGTCAAGCTGGGAGATCCGCTTGGCGACCGTGATCAGCAAGCGATCAATGCCGAGTTCATTGCCATTGCGGTCATCGGTGTAGAACGCCATGCGCCGCAGTAGGTCGGTGTGAGCACGATTGAACCGATTTAGAAGGCCCTCGATGGCAAGGTGGGGATAGGCTCCTTCCACCCCTTGCAACTCGTCAAACCAATGCGCCATGCAGTCCTGCATCAAGGTGGAATTGGCGATATACGGCAGTGGATTGGGTGTGTTCAACACAAGGGCGAAGGCACGTGCTTTCGGATCATTGAGGGGAATGCCCAGGTGTTGTCCTGGATACACCCTGGGAAGGCCGCGTCGGACGTCAAGGTCGGGGGCGAAGCACGCCAGGTCGAGCACCTTCGCGTAGATCTGATCCAGCCTGGCAATGGCGTAGGGCAATTTCACCAGTCCATCCCGATCAGATTTCACTGACGCGGTCATGGTTAGTCCCGGTATCAAATGGAGCGTCTCGGAAACGCTCAGCAGCGGTAGCTTGATGTTCTGTAGGCACGCATCAACCATATTGATGCCTCGATCGACCAACATTTCAAAAATGTTCGCCTCGTGATCAATTTTGGTTGGCATGAACTCGAACATCAGCTCAACGTTGAGCTTCCCATAGAAACTGCCGGCTGCACCCACGGGATCATCGCTGGCCAGCAAGGCTGCTTCGACGGATCGTGTGTTAACAATGGGCGCCAGCTCAAAGCATTTGCTTAGCAGGGCGTCGGCATCATCATTCAGCTGTTGGCTGGCCATGCTGCTGGGGTTGATTGAGAAGCCTTGATTGATTGTGAACACGAGGTCTGCCGCCTTAGGTGTACTGTTGATGGAGTGTGGGGCAACTGGCCAAGTATCTCATGCTCAAACCGGTTCCCCACAGTGAGGGTTGAGCTGGGGTGTATGAACATGGGCTACCAGAAATGCCATTCATGGTACCACGCTCAAGAGGCCCGACTCCTTGGTTATCGCTGAGGCTTACAGGCACATTGAAGAATACCCTGCATCTTCAATAGTAGGGTAAATCGCAAATGGGTTACAAGTTGCTTCAGGCGCAGGCAGGATGATCCAGCCCTCATATGCGACCCGCACTAGACGCATTGCTGAAATTGTAATTTGCAGCACACTATCTGTTAGAATATCCCAAAACCTCGCTAAGAAGGGTTAGGCATGAGAAATTACCCCGTTTCAGTCGTGCGGGTCGAAAAGATATTGACGACCAACAGCAGGATTACCGCAGAAGTCATTGATCTGGCGCCCCATGTCGATGATGAGAGTCTTCAGCAAATCCTTGGGCGGTTGAGTGTGATCAGCACGCGCATGTCGTTGCTGGTGTCATGCCATGACATTCCAGAACTCAGGTGCATCGATGAGATGATTGACCCTGCTGTCGAAGAGCGCTTTTTCAAGGCCTCCGAGGAGTTTCTGTATCAAATCGATCATTTCATCCTCCGGGTCAAGGGGAACCGCCATGCCCAAGCTTAAGCTCGAAAGCCAGATTCTGGAGCGTTTTGACGCTCAAGCCAAAGAGATTGCCCCTGTCGTTGAGGCTCAGGCCAACCAGGTGGTGGGCGTGTTGGCCAAAGACCTTATTGGAGCCGAGTTCAAGCCGAACCTGGGGCTCAATGGCATCCATCACTACACGCGTCCCGACTCCTATGTCTTCTGGCAAAAGGTGGGTACGGGTTTCAACAATTTCGTGAAGATGAAACCCTGGTTGTCAAGCGTGTTCATTAAGCCGATTGATGAAGGCACCAAAGCCAATATTGCGGACAAGTTGGCTCGCTATGTCGGTGGAAACGCCATGATTATCGGCGCTGCTGCTGCGCTCGGCATGGGGTTGGAAGGGCGGACAGTGAACTCGTTTTTCAATTCTCCAACCATGGCTCCTGTCATGGAGATGATGAATTACAGCATGGACAAGATCCACATGGGTTGGTTTGGCACCTCGGCGGCGGCAGGCCTGGTGGCGTTCGGGCTCATCAGCTTGAAGCTGGGTTGGGACGCCAAAAAGCACTACGACAACGCAAAGTTCCTGGAAGGGCGCGATCAAGCTATTCTTGATGGCGCGCTGGCAAAGGAAAAGACCTTCATGCAGTGGTGCAAGGCCCGATTCACTGGGAAGTATTTTGCTGAGCCTGAGGTGAGCCAGCAGTCGCTCAATCGCATTCAGACGATGCAGAAAATGAACCTCTCGACTGAAAAAATCCTGGATCTGACCAAGCGCAAGGACGAGCCTACCTTCAAGCACGTCGAGCGCAGCGCGCAAATCCTAGTGAAGGATTACCTGGTCGACAGGCACCTTGCCAACCAGACAGCTTTGTCCATGCTCGTTGACATTAAAGGGGACACCAATCACCTGACAGCGATTCTGAAAAGCCGTCATCTTCCACAGGGCTGGGCTGAAAGGTACGCGATCGACCCTAAAACCATCGTCAAGGAAGAAATGGATCTTGGCACCAGGCGGGAGCCCCTGAAACTTGAGCATGCCCCTCATTCTGTACAGACCTCGGTTGCTGCCCCTTCTCTTTAATCGCCTGATACCTGCCCATTCCCTGGGCAGGGTGCATCGGCCATCCACTGGCTGTGCGCTTCAAGCGTGGCAGCCCTTGGTGAAGGTTTTATGATTTCCTGATTGGAATTATTTGCCCGGCTGATACAATTGCTTTACCCATGTATTGAGCTGGAAAGGTTCATGCCGCACCCCGACAAGAAGATCAGACGCACCCATCGTCAGGCCTATCACTGTGGCGACGAGACCTGTAAGCGCATCATCGAAGCCGCCATTGACGTGTTTGCCACCAAAGGTTTCCAGGCTGCTACGACGCGCCAGATAGCGGAAAAAGCCGGCGTTAATACACCTGCACTGCAGTACTACTTTGAAAACAAGGAAGGTTTGTATCGGGCCTGCGCCGAACTGATCACGCACGATGCGAGCAGCCATTTCAAATCAGTGTTGAGCATGATCGAGGCGCACTTGCTGCAACCGGTCTCCAGGAAGCAGGCGATCTGCCTGTTTTGCGACCTGCAGGATTCCATTGTCGACCGCCTCCTGGGGTGCGGTGAACAGGATGACACCCGGCGCCTGTTCATGGCCATGTCGCAGACAGGCCAAGGTTTGGAATGTGGTTTTACATTGATGCGTGAGCATGTTGCCGACAAGATCGACAGCGCCGCCCAGACCCTGGTGGCGATCGCATGCTCGTTGCCACCTGAAGAACCCTTGGTGAAAGTGCGGGCCATGACGCTACTGGGGCAGACTTTGATTTTTCACGTGGGGCGTCGATACACCGAGGCGGCGCTCAATTGGACTCAGATTTCTGGTGAAGACCTTGACCTGCTGAAGACCGTGCTCAGGGAGCAATCCGTAGCCGCCTTGTCTAGCTACGGAGGGTGATCGTCTCCAGGCAGAGGTCAGACCGTGCAGGGCCCGCTGGCCTGTGGTGATCAACAGCCAGGATTACGGGGCTGGATCTTCGAGCTGGCGCAAGAGCTGATTAAGAGCAGCCTTGGCAGAAGCCAGGCGACGTGCTCTGATGTCGAGGTCTTCCTGGAAGATGTTGATCAGGGCAACACGCGCATCCTTTTCAGATCCATACAGTGAGCCGTTCTTGCCGTCATAGGGCAAATACCGGGGTGGCTGCTCAAAATCTTGCAAAACGATGCAGTTGCTTTTCACATCGACGGCCTTGAACGGGGCGATCTGCTCATCGCGAAGCAGCCAGACCGTTTGTTCACGGGTAATTTGTTCCAAACCAAGACGCATGGGTACTGTTCCTTTATCAGAGGTGTCCTGAGGTTATAATTAAAGGCAAAAATACGACAGAGCCTGAATGCATTTCATTTTACAGTGGGCTGCAGTCCAAGCGCCAGGCCGTCAACCTAGGGTGTTTGATCAATTTTCCAAAACCCAGTCAAACTATGATAATGGGTATCCCAGGGTGTGTCCAAACCAGGTCAGGTTTCCCCTTATTCAAATCCATGGTCGGTTCTTGGTAGCAAACTGGGGGGAGAGGATTATGTTTTCGACGGTTAGTCTGAGGGCTATGATCAGGAGGGCGGAAAGAAATCCCTGATGTCACCCCAGGCCTCATGCGCGAAGGCGGCGACAAATCCATGCTCCAACTGTTTGAGATTCAGTGTGATGACATGGCTGTCGCTAGAGGGAATGTCGGTATTGCACTGTTCGGGCGTGTCAGCCATGTTGAACATCAGTCGGCACACCATGGGGCGCTCGTCATACACAGAGCAGCGGCCTTTTTTCAGGAACGGGCAGGGTACTCTGTGCCACTTTTCGCGCACGGAAGGGCTGGGCACGCCCTGAAGTGTCTTCATCTGGCGCCCGGAAGCCTTTGCAATCGCTCGTGCTTCGGATTCACAAATCACCGCCGAGATGTTGCAGCAGTAGCTGCAACCCGATCGGCAGGCTGAGTGCGGGATCACGACTCGGGTTAGCTGATCAGAGGCCTTTTTAAGTTGATTGAGTTTGGCCCTGGCAGGGATGTCCCGCTCCAGGGCCGCCATGAAGGCGTAGCGGGGGTCATCCTCCATGGCATCCAGGTTCATGGCTTTGAGGTTGGTAAGCCCCTGTGCCTCGGCCTGTGCCTTGGAGTAAACGACCTCGACGGATTTGATCAGCTCGACCATCAGAGGGGGCTGCTTTGTTCCATTTCGGGATCTTCACAGCTGTTGCAATAGGTGAAGCGACCAGCATGGGTCAGGGCGAACCCTTCGATCTTGATGCCGCTGATGGTGGTCACGTCAGGTTGCAGCATGCCTTCGTCAACAAGCTTTTGAGCGACCTTGGACTTTGTCTGAAAGGGCAGGCGGTTCTCCACCTCTGCAATCCAGACCTTTTCGAGCATCTGCATTTCTGCCTTGGTCATTTGTGCACCTGTTGACGTTGATCTGAAGAGGCTTGGAGTCTACCAGAGCGTTGCACCCTAAGGAAATAATGGCGCAATCATGGGTGGCATTGATGAGGATGGGAAGTGCATTCAAGAGCCCCATGAACTCCATCGGGGGGGTATGGAAGTTTCCTCAGCGGTGCAGAGAGCCTCATTTTAATCAGCAGGCTAGGCTGCCAGATTGTCGCCTTAAACGCATTTTCCGCATTAGATTTTCGCAATATATTTTTGACCAACTCCTTTGATAGTTTTGCAGCGGGTGCTTGCGCTTAATCCAAAGCACCAGGGATTTCAACTTAGATTAACAGTCAGATGAGCTTTATTATGAGGTGTGGGTACTGCCAAATTGAACGCCATCAGGAGTCACCCACGGATTGTTGGAATCGTTGCAGATGCGCGCCTCCTTTGGGTGTCAGGCGTAAGGACAATCTCATTTGGTGCAGGCAATCTCTGATTTTGTCGCTGCGATGTGGGCTATGGTGGTCAGGAGCGTCTTGACGCAACTAGCATTTTTGACTCAATAAACATCTAAACCGTTGAGTCGATCCGTGAGGTATTTCCGAGTGTGAAAGAGATTCATTATTCAGCATGACCGCCAACCCAGTAACGAACGGCCTTGCTACATGACCACGATGATGTTGAGATGATCTCGAAAGGCTATTCAATGGCCATCTTTTCTTATACCATTCGCGACAGCTCGGACGCTGGCAAGGTATGCCAGGCTTCCAGAATCTGAACCAGCACTGAAAGAGTGTTTTCTCAAGCCAGCGGGAACTGCGCACGATTCAACAGCTGGATGCCATGGAGGCGCCGACGCCCCTGGTCACTCCAAGGTCGCGCAGGTCAGCACAAGGGATGTCAGTATGGATATCATCGTTCGCGGTAATGGGCTGCACAAGAGCGAAACGAACGCGCTTGACCAAATGCAGAAGCACTTGCGCAATAGCTGGTTTGGTTATGCCTCGGTACTGGTGGCCGACAAGCAAGGCTCGATGGAATTTGACTTGATTGTCGTCACCCATGATCGGGTGCTGGTCGTCGAGCTCAAGGAGTGGCATGGCAAGCTGACCAATTTCGACGGCAACTGGGTGATCACCACCCCGCGTGGTCAGCAAAACCGAGGGAAAAGCGCCTATCACCGCAAGCGTGACCAGGGCTATCGCCTGGCAGCCATTCTCAAACGGGAAATCGGCCACAAGCTGTCCTACGATCCCTATGTCGAAGCCCATGTGGTGCTCTGTGGCAGCGCGACCCCGGAGTTCTTGCCTGAGGGAGAGCGCAAATACGTTCACACTCTCGAAGACTTCTTGAAAATCGCTGGCAACGACTACGACAACTTCGTCCAGCAAGTGCGGATGATCAAGTTCGATGAGATGGGGCGGCTCAGGCCCAACAAGGCCCAGCACATCTTTGACAGCTTCTTCCGTGGCAATCGCGTAGAGCTGGCTGAGTTCAATTACCTGGAATACACCGCTGCGAATGCACCTGACCGGGTGCATGACCAACACCTGTTCAGCGAGTATCCGGCAACCAAGGCTGGCCCACCGGTCAGCAAGGCCATGATGCGTCGCTGGGATCTGGCAACGCTGGGCCTGGCGTTTCATGATGACGATACATGGCGTCGCGTGGTGACCCGTGAGGACTACGTCTACCGCACCGCCAGCGCTGCCAACAGCCCGCTGGAAGAATTCCTGCTCCGCCCGTTGTCGCCGATGGTTGAGGACAACATCACCAGCGACTGCGTCGAATTGTTCGAATTGCGCAAGAACACCCTGCGCCTTGAGCAGCACCTGAACCTGCATGGGCACAAGTGGTCGGTGGAGGAGCGTCTAGACCTGACCAAGGCCTTGCTCCTGCCGTTCAGTGAAATGCACGGCATGGGCTTCGCCCATCGTGACATCGACGCACAAAACCTGTGGTATTCGCAGGACTCGCGAATCATTCTGACCTCCAGCTTCCATGCCGCGTTCATTCCCGAGAAGGGCACCGTCCGGGATCTGGCGGAGCGGCTGAGAAGCAATTCGACGCTGTTGCCTGAGGACGTGTATGCCTCGGACGGCGAGGTGCTCAGCCCGTTTGCCAAGGATGTTTACCTGCTGGCCCTGGTGGCGCACAAGATTTGCTACCACGGTGTGAAATTCAACCTGGACGATGGCATCCCCGTCTGGCGGTCGATCCCGAACGACCCTTTCGAGGGGAAACTCGATGCCTTTTTCGCCAAGGCCATGGATCTGGAGCAGAAAAATCGCTTCGCCAATGCCTCTGAAATGCTGGCTGAGTTCAACAGCATTGCGGTCGGCAAGTCGCTGCAGTACGACGACACTCAGGAGGTCATGCAGGAGATCGCCAAAGGCGATTTCATCAAGGCCGATTGGAACCCGTACATGCTGATGAGCTACTTCCCGCCAGCACCAGGGGCCGTGCCTACCCCTGTGGGCGAGAAGATGGTGTACCGCTGCCTTTGCAACGGCGAAGAAGGGCTGCTGAAATTCTGGCCCAAGGCTGTGGTTGATCCGAAGAATCCTGGCATCAACCGCCGTATCCTGCGCATGCGCAAGCGCATCGAGCAGACGCAGGAGGATGAATTGCCGCTGCCAGGCCTGCTGGATCATGGCCTGTTCGCCCACGGCAATGGTCTCTTTGTGGTCACGCGTTTCGAGGACGGAACTGCCTGGCCAGACTATGTCGCACAACTTGAGACGCTGGAGCAAAAGCTCGAAACTGCAGCCGCGTTGTGCTGCTTGTTGAACAATGTTCATGGCTTGGATTTTGCCCACGGCGATTTGCACCCCGGCAACATTCTGGTGCGGCCTACCCAGGCGGATGAGCCATTGTCACTGATGTTCATCGACGCCCTGGACTTCGGCGACACCTCGGAGCCCTACAACGTCGAGTATGGCCCGCTTGATCCATCCACCAGTGATAGTTTTGGTCGTGACTGTTATGCGGTCTACCAGATCGTCCGCGAGCTCCTGGGAAATGAAGCGCCTGCAGCCCTCACTGCTGAATTTGAGCTGGCCAAGGAACAGCCCAATGGAGTCCCTGTTGCCATCGACCCCCTTGCGGTCAGCATCAAGGCTGCCCTTGAGGTATTGCGCAAACCGGCTGCAGCTCCCATCGAGCCGCTTAAATTCATTGCCGATGCCTACAAGTGGCCTGCCGAGCTGACCTTACTGCAAGCGGGTGAATCAGCTTACTACCTTCATGTGGCCAAGGCCGATCGCAACCCGGAACACCTGTACATCCGGATCACCGCTCAGGACAAGCGCCTGTCCTTCAACTTCGACCCAGTGAGCGAGGCGTTGTCTTCAGCCTGGCTCGCCGATGTGTCCTTCGGCGAATACATCTCCGCAGGGCAAAAAGCCCAGGCCACCTTTGTCCAGCCGATTGCCATCCAGAAAGGTATCTCGACCAAGGCGAACGAAGAAGCCTTCGTGCGTTTCCTGCTGGAACAAGAGCCCGTGCAGACCTTCCTCAAGAAGGCCGAAGAAGTTGCGGATGAAGATGAGTGTGCGGCCAGCGATACGTGCGATGAGTCCGTTGACCAGACCATCAGGCCTACGGCCATCTGGAGGGCGATGCTGGAAACCGAGGGTGATCAGCTGATGCGCGTCGAGATCGACAACGCCAGCCTGGAAGAAAGCGCCAGCGGTGCACTGTTGATCCCCTATGTTTCTCAGGGCAACCGGGAGCTGGACTTCAACGCTGAGGCGGGCGACATTGGCATCTACCTGGAAGGTGAGGGGCGCCCGTTCGGTGAGGTTGTCGCGGAAGAGTGCAGTTCCAGCCGCCTGGCAGTGCGCATGTTTGCTGCAGGCATTCGCAGCGTGAAACAGAAGCTGATCCCCGGTACCGAGCTGATCTTTGAGTCCAAACTCAACAATGCTTCCCGAGAGCGCCGGAAAAAGGCCATGGAAAGGGTGCTCAACGGGGTATCCCGCATTCCGCACCTACCAGCCTATTTCGATCAGAACGGCACCCTGCGATCGAAGGTCATTGGTAAGATTCCTGATGAGGCTGCCATTCGGACACGGTACGATTCCGAATTCGAACAACTCAATCCCCGGCAGATCGTGACGTTCCAGCGGACGATCTCTGAAGGGCCGATAGTGTTCTCCAGGGGCCGCCGGGGACGGGTAAGACAGCTTTCGTGACCAAGCTGATTCACTACCTTTTCGAGAATGATCTGGCGGGGAACATACTTCTTGTAGGTCAGTCCCATGCCTCAGTAGACACGGTCGCTGTAAAGGCCCGAGAACTGTGCGCCAAGCTCGGCACAGAAGTGAGCGTCATACGCCTGGGGCATGAATCAGCTATCGATGATCAGATGCTCCAGTGTCACTCCAGCTCGATTCAGCGCCAGATTCGCTTCAAGTTCCAACGCGAATACGAGAAACGCATCAATGCCCTGTCTTCGCGCCTGATGCTCAGCCAGGATCTAGTAGAGGAGTTGGCCAAGCTGCACCGCAGCATCAGCCCAATCCTGGATCGGGTGCGTACGTACACCAAGCAGAAAGGTGATGCAGCTTCCAAGCGGCACATCGAAGAATCTGTTCGCATCGAGCAAATGCGAGACTTTGATGAGCGAATTGCCAGTTGCGTCGAGTCGCTTCAGCATCACATGGACAGTCGGGGTTATGAGTTCGACTTGCCATCACCTGCTGCGCCTGAATTCTGGGATGAGCTTTCCAGGCGGGTAGCGCGTCAGCACGGCGTGACGGATCTGCTGGCTCTTCAGCGGCTGAACAACCTGATCAGCATCAGTCAGGATTGGATCGATGTCCTTGGGTCGGGCGCCGCCAACTACGACCGCTTCCTCGTCAAGACTTCACAACTTGTCTGCGGCACCCTGGTCGGCATCGGCGCAGGCGCCATTCACATTGAAGAGATGGAATTCGACTGGGTCATCATCGATGAAGCCGGGCGGGCTCAGGCTTCGGAGTTGATGATTGCCATGCAGTGCGGGCGTCGCGTCCTGCTAGTGGGCGATCATAAGCAGCTGGCGCCGATGTATGAGAAACGGCATGTTCGCGAAGTGGCAAGGAAGCTGCAAATCGATGAGCGTGAGACGGTCAAAACCGACTTTGAGCGGGCCTTTGTTGTGAACAACGGCATTACGCTCAACACCCAATACCGCATGATCGAACCGATCGGTAACATCGTCAGCCATTGCTTCTACAACAACGAGCTGCACAGCTTCCGCAAGAAGGCTGAGTCCTGGTGTTCGGAGCTACCGTACCCGCTGAACAAGGCTGTGAGCTGGATTGACAGCGGCAGCGGGGAGCGTGCCGTCAACGAAGATGAGCCTGAAAAAGGCAAGTTTGTGAACAAGCACGAGGTAGCCGTGTGCTTGCACCTGCTTCGGCAACTGGCGCGCCCCGAGCACATGGAAAAGATCAATGCCAAGCGCACCCCGATGAGTCCGCAGCCGATCGGCGTGATCACGATGTACCGTGGGCAGAAGCGCCTGATCGAGGAAGAACTGAGTCGCGCCGAGTGGGCCGCGCCGTTGCGCGGTGCCGTCAGGATCGACACCGTCGACTCCTACCAGGGCTCTGAAAACCTCATACTTTTCCTCAGCTTGGTGAGGAATAATGACAAAGGACTTCAAGGCTTCCTGGTCGATCAGTCACGGATCAACGTTGCCCTGTCACGTGCCAAGGATCGCCTGGTTGTCATCGGCTCGAAACGTATGTGGAGTGGAGTGAACGCGCCTTCGGCCTTGGGTACCGTTGTCAGCTACATCAACGAGCACCAGATCACCGCTCCAGATGATTATGAAATCGTGGATGGCACCACTGTTATCGAGGGTCAGCGTCATGAATGAAGAATATCAAGCAGTTGATGCCTCGGGCTTTCGCATCTGCAACACCATTTCCCTGTTGGTGCCGGCGTACCAGTACCAGATCAACTGCGCCTGGACGAAAGAAGTTTCCCTGCCAGCGGTCGAGGAGTTTACCTGCCGCCTGCTCCTGGCGCTGGGGGAGGTCTTGCCAGGCGAGATCCGCCAGTACTTCGGCCTGTCTAAGCGCGAATGCGATGTGCTGATTGACACACTGATTCGCAACAAGCTTGCAGTGCATACCAATGACGGGCACCTGATGCCCTCATCGATGCTGTTGGATCGCACCAAAGGCAACTCGTCGGCGAGCCCAAGCCTTACCAAGTACGAGGAGAAGATCGAGCGCCCGATTTTCGAGCTGCTGACCAAGACCATTGTGCCTGCCAGCCCCAACAATCGGACGCGCTGGGGGCTACCCCAGATCCCCGTGCCGCTCGAAAACAAGACCTGGTCGGTGCAGGCCGTGGCGGATGCTTTCGGCGATCAGTATCGGGCCTACCTGGATTTTTCCAAGCTGCCAGAGTCGGAAACGCGCAAGACGCGGCTCTACAAGGTGGGTACGTGCGACCAGGCATCCCCGGTTAACATCCAGGTTGATCTGGAGATTGGCTTGCTGCCCACGGCGGCTGGCAGTGTGGAGGTCATCAAGCGGGTTGCGGAAAAGGTTGGGGGAATCCGCCAGCGCCCTTTGAGCATGGAGCTTGAGGCCAAGATCTCCGACTTTCTCAACAGCCTGAGGATGCCCAAAGATGGCATGAGCCTTCAGGAGTATTGCCAGCTATTCAACGATGAAGTCCTGGAGCGCTACCTGGATGATCGCGGCCTAGATATCAATACCTGGCTGATCGACCACAAAAACCGCAAGACGGGGTACGGCACCCAAGAAACACGGGCAATGATTGGCCCGGTGTACGATAACAACAACCGCATCACGATCGGTCGAATGCTCGAAGACCTGTCCAAGGACTGGCCTGAAGGCAAGGTTCATCTGGCTCTGTGGTTGTCGAGCGCTGTTCCGTTGTGGGCTGCCAGCAGCACGCTGCTGGGTGACTTCTGCCGTAAGACGTCCGAGAAGCTCAGTGAAGCGCCGCACACCAAAGGCAAGATCACCGCGATTCTGCCTTTTACGGACAAGCGCGAGTTCGGCCCGCTGCGCAGCACCTACCACAACCGGATCCCCAACGGCATCGCGTTTGAAGGCGAGGGTCTTCAGGATCAGTTCGAGATCTTCCTCGTGCCAGGGCAGCTCGCGGTGGTTCAGTACCACTTTCAGCCGAGTGATGAGAGTGCCGCCACGGTGCCGATCGGCTACATCACCTGCGACCCGGTGCGGGTAGCGCAGGTCGATGCCTTCCTCAACTCCAAGCTGTTTGGCCGGGGTGAAGGGCATGTGGTGTGGAGTGAGGAGGCGGAACGGGACATCGCCAATCATTTGGACAAGGATCGTCTTGAGCTACTGCAGTCGAATGGACTGAAATTTCCAATGACCAGTCAGGCTAAATTGACGGTGAAGAAGCCGCCGAGAAAGTGGTAGAAATGAAAGGCCTTTGAGGGCACCAAAGGCATTATCTCGCAAAGCTCTTCGATGGCTTGATCCTGGCGGCCATGCCAGGATCACCCATCTTCTATCTAGTGAGACTAGTAATCAATCATTTGGTAGGTCATGAGAGCCAAAATTTCCAGGTTTCCAAGGCCGTGGAAAATAGGATTGTATTCCGCATTCACGTAGGTGATTTTCAATCCTTTCAGAGCTTTGTTTTTGATGACGCATTCACCCCAAGCTTCTTGTACCACGCGAAGATCACTGGCATAGTTGGAAAAGTTGTCCCCACCTTCTTCCGCAAGCGGGGGAACAACGTAGCCAGTGGGCCTGACTGCTGAAAGCACGGTTTGTGGTTTGCCAAGACCCTTTATCCCATCGGTCAGAATGGCGTCAATGAGAGCACGCCCGATGCCTTTTCTTCGGTGGTGTGAGGATACCTCCCAGGAAGTGATGAACAGCATCTTTTCAAACCGATGGTAGATTCCGAATTCATAGTCAAAAGTAGCTGCTAATGCCAGCTCATTACAATCCGAAAGCTGGGCGTCGTCCAATACACTTCCCAAATAACTCAAGGTACCATAAGGGTTTTTAATAAACGTGGCATCAGCAAAACCCGCCAAAGCTCCCGTGCTGTCAGTTACTGTTGCAACAACACGGTGGATTTTCACCTCATCATCGTAATCCAGCTTTGTCCGGTACAGGCTGATGCTATAGCCATTCGATATGGGGTGGTTGTCAACAATGATTTTGTCGAAATGAGAAGAGACATAGGAAAAAAAGTCCATTCTCAGGTTGAGACGAAAACCATTGGCAGCCAAGGGCGGCTTCACCACATCCAATAGTGGCGTATCAAGCAAACCCTCCAGTAATTTAAGGCCGGATTTCTTCGCATTCTCGGAGTTCTGTGTAAGCGAAAGCTTCCGTACAAATTCCACGGGGTCATAAATTTGCATGCCTATCATGGGCATAGTTTCTGTCACAAAGTCATGACAGCTGCCACGGATGTGTCCATTCATTTGATCCATCATGGTCGATGCGCGACCGGAGCCCACGGCCACTTTTTTCGACAGAAATTCTCTGACGGTGATAGTTGAAATGTCTCCCCATCCGTTGGCTTCGTTACCAACATCAAGGGGTTTTTTGGCGAGCAGGTGCATCAGCATGCTTTCACAAGGATTTGAATTCTTCATGCTGAGAATTTCAATGAATTGTTTCACTGGAATCGCATCGCTTCCAGTCTCAGCGTTACCAAACAAGCCAGCTACAGTTTCTCCTGCGCTAAACTCATGGTCACTGTTTGTTGCCTTAATCCAGATTTCAGCAAATACGCAAAATAACATGAAAAATTCGTCATTCATGTATTCGCCATTTACTCGCCACCCTGCAAGTGAAATCTTGAAGGTGTTTCCGGATGTCATTAATTGGCTAGGCGGAAGCTTCTCCAATGAGTTGGCTGAGGCTTTAAGATCTTGCCAGCTGCCGAAAAAACACATATTAGATACAAGATCTAATGCCACATGGCGAGGTACATTCATGGCCTTAGATAACAAGTCCGCTTTAACTTTCGCCCCAGACAAACAGTTTGCAACAAAGGAGGCGACTGCCGTTTCGCTTGCTAGCGGAGAGGTATTATTTAGATCAAGGGACTTCTTAAGATAACAGCCGTCTTTTACAAGATGACAGGTTTTTTCTTTGAATAGCCTGTAAATATCAGACACTGTTTCGCGATTGAAACTCATGAATGCTCCTTTGCCTGGATCTCGAAAGACGTCTGCTGCTCACTAACATAAATCCAGGCAAATAATTCATGGGCTTCTAGAAAAATGTGCCTAATAGCGCCGCCATTTGCTTTACCAGTGTGAGCGGAAGGTCGCGCAGTAACCTAGTCACTGATAATAACCGAGGCTTCAGATGCTCACAAGCCTGAGCATGATTTCTCATGCAGCTGTGAGGACGCTCCATGCAGCTCTAGAGCGGGAGCTTTCGGAAACCCGACTATTGCTGAGTGCGTCTCCACAAGCTTCAATGGTGTCCGGCTAAAGACCAAGATCCCGCTCCAGGAAGCGCTCGGCTGCGTAGGATGTCTTTTCAAATCCCGGCTGATCGAGGATTAGCTCAGGTGGGATACCTACATTGATGGCCTTTTCCAAGCGGGCCCGCGTACGCAGAAGGCTTTGCAGATCAAGCAGCCCACTGGTCAGGATCATGAGCTGGCATTTATCCGTGCGAACCAATTCAGTGTTGACCCCGTTTTTGCGAGCAAAGAAGTCCTCCATCTCCCGACTCAAAAGTTCTCGTTGATTCAACGCAATTGCCAGCGCCACCTTGCGCGCCAGGTATTCATCTGTCGGAAACACCTGCATTTTTCGCGAGGAGGCGTCCCGGCTGCAAAAGGCTCTACCCAAGGCCATGTCCTCACGGCGCATGTAGCCAAGGGCATTAAAATGCTCACCCAGATCAATGTCCGTTGCAAAGGCATCCATGGCCTGACTGCCAATAATGTCGTGATAGCCAACGTCAAGGAAGGCTTGGCGCAAGGCGGCAACCTTGTGTGAGAACTCGGCCAGTAGATCGTCGTGTTTTCTAAAAATGATATCGGTCATCAGGCAGCCACGAAGCACCTGTTCAGCTCGCTCCTGTGACGCACCAGACAGCATCAGTGTCTCGGCAAATTCATCTGGGGTGTCATAGAGTTCACCCAAGAAGCGTGCCTCACAAGGCCAGATCCTTGCATCGACAAACAGCTTGCAAAGCTCTTGATACTGCGGTTTCGACAGGATCTCGCTCAGCACGGGTTCCTTGTGCACCGAGGTGTTGGCATCGAGTGTCTCTGGAGTAGCACTGTACCCACTCGCACAAATCCCCTTTGCCATGGCCAGCAAGAACTCACTGACTCGTGTGCGATAATCCTGATTGATTGATGGGTGTTCCGGCGCGTAATTCCCCAGCTGAAGTCCAAACTCATGGAAGTAGGCGACTACACCTGCCTGGTATTCACGTGGCGCGGTTTGCAATTCAGCCGACCAGTGTTCAAGGCACTCCCTCATCAGGGGGGAGAAGCACATATACGGCACAGGGGAGGCGCCTGACATGACGAACCCAAACAGTCTGGCTTTGGGGTGCTTCAGGGGCAGACCAAGATGATCCGCTTCGGAAGGCGTTGGGTGGCTCTCCATATCCAAAGTCTGGCGCAGCAACTGATCCAGATCCTCAACCTTGGTTGAAAAATTGGGGTAAAAACGGGTTGGTTCCAGATTGCCAATGAAGAATACCGAGGGGACAAATTTCGTCCCGCCCCCTCTCCAGGGGAATGAGGGGTGGATCGAGTGAATGACCATGTCCACCGGATTGACCCCAAGCTTAATCAGTTCAGATGTGAGTGACCACGCATCGAGTTGCTTGAGTCGCTGGTCGGCCTCTTTGAAGAGCCTTCGATAGAAGTCGTTCGGGACTTCACCTTTGTGGATGTGCAGGTGCACGGGCCCGTCTGTCAGACCCTGGCTCCCGAGTGCCAGCTTGACCAGATTTGAAGCGACTTTCTTATGCTTGAGCGCATCGGGTTTTGATTCGACCAACATGAATTTGACCGTTTTCTTTCAGTCTACGGGTGACGTAACACCTAGCGCCAGTTTACCCCCCTTTACCTGCGGGTGGTCGACATGCCACCTGGCAGCGGCTTGGGGCTGCTGACCTTCATGTCGCTTCCAGACAGCTTGGTCGACGCAGTGTCGAAATGGGTCGAAAACCTGCGGCGAAAGGCCTGGGGATCTGCCTTCAGCAAATCGTGGGCACAGCCCAGAAGATCTTCGCGCATCGCGGCCAATCTCCGCTCAAGGCTTCTGACCTCATCCGCATCAGGTTTAGGCTGTTGCACAAGCGCCTCCAGCTTGGCATTTGCCGCCGAGAGCTCACTGATTTTGACTTCCAGGCCATCAATCAAACCCTGGGAAGAAGCCTGTGTTGTGGTGATCGCTTCAGCCAACCGCTTGCGCTCGGCGCGCCGGCAAGCCCAAGCCACACGTTTTTGAATCTCCAACTTCTTGCGAAGCGCTCTGATGCGGGCGCGGTCTGCGGCGCGCTTGATTTCGTCTGGCGTTGATGCTGAGACAACGCGCAGCGCAGGCACGACCTTGGGGCCGAACAGGCGCTTGAGCAACTCCAGGCCACGCTTGTCGGCAGGATTTTTGGCCTTGGCGGTTTTAGTCATTGTCGACCTCGGGGGTAGAAGAGGTTGGTGAGGGGGCGTTTTCACGTTTGATGGTGGTGATGGCCCGCTTTGACGCAATCGGTGGTTTGCTGGGCGCCCTGGGCTGGGGGCGGCCAGTGGACAAGGCCGCTGCGTCTCGGCGGGCGGCGGCTGCAAGGGCCCTGGAATGACGAGTCGTGGGGGATGTGAAGGTTTCGACCAGGACAGGCTTGTGTCCGAGCAACACCCACATGGGATTGATCCCAACCCTGAACATCTTCTGCAGGTTTTCGGCACTTGGGCTGGAGTGCCCCAGCTCGTAGTTCTTCAGGGTGGATGCCGGAATTTTTGACGCGTCTGAGAGCCCTTGCTGGGACAAACCAAGCAATTTGCGCGCCTGGCGTACCCGCGTGGCGAAATCAGCGAGGTCGCTTGTGGCGCGCTTGGATGGCGTCTTGGCTTTGACAACAGCAACCATGGTCAATCACTCACCGGGCAGGACGGGTGGGTAAAATAGTACAAATTTGAGACCAAAGCCAGCAGCCTTCAAGTCGCCCCCACAGAAGGCGTTGCAGCAGGGGTAGCTTGGTGGCCGGTCGCCCGAATGGCTAGGGGCTGAGGTGAAACCCTGATGGGTGTTGCTCTGGATCTGTGCGGGCTGGCCAAGCGGGGATGAAACACTGCCTCATCAGCAGAGGTGGGCTTGTACGATGTTAGGAGCTGGTGGTTGGCAGTCTCAGCAGAAAGACCGCGCTCCGGCAAGCTGAGTGGCTGCCAGGTCGTAGAGCCTGAAAGCCACTTCATCCTGGGCAGCGCGTTCAGGAGCGGCCAACGCTGCCCGACACTGGGAGGTCGCCCAGGAGGTGGAGGCCTGTCTGCTCCACGAACGTCTGGTAATCTACAGGTCGTTGAATGGCCGTATTGCCATTGACCATCACATAAGCCCAGGCGCGCTGACTGCTCTTGTCGTAAACCAGCTTGAACAGGCGTGTGGGTACCCAGACCTTGTTGGCCCCGATGGTCTTGTGACCCTGGTCAAACAGTGGCCCGGTGAACACGTAAACGTCGCCATCGACCCGTTGGGCGAACTTGCGCACGTCCCGCTCAACCTTGCTCCAAATCTTGCGGTTGTGGTTGGGGTCTTGTGGCACCATGTTCGAGAGGGAAAAACTCTGCGCCATGGCTTTCGCATCAGGCGCATCGGCGGCAGGCGAGAGGTGCCCCCTGTCCAGTTTCGAGCCGCGATAATCGGACAATTCCGCCCGGAATTGGGCGGGGATGCGTGGGTCGGCGTAAAACGCATTGGTGCGTTCTTCGCCCTTTGCATCCTGCAGTAGTTGCGCATTCAAGCGCTCGACTACCACCAGTGGCGTTTTGCTGGTCTTGGAGTACAGCACCGCGAAATTGTCAGAGCACAATGCCATGGTCTGCATGTGCTGGGGCACAATGCCTGCGGAAAATGGTGTTTCATCCGGGAACTTGTCGACGCAGTCGTCGAAGGAATTTTGCTTTTGTTCTGCGGAATATAAATCTGCAGCTTGTGAATCCTTGAGATCACCGCGCTGGTAGCCGCTCGGTTCAAACACGGGTGTCAGGTCGAAAAAGCCTTTCGCCTGTGCAGATGGGGCCAGGGCAAGGGCCAAGGAGGCCAGCGCTGCCAGCTTGAGTGTCTTCATGTTCACGATGATCATTCCCAAATCAATATATTGTTAACTAAGAATTCAGCCTACAACGTGCGCGTGAAAAATTCCAGGGCGGCCAGCATAATAATGGAGAAAACCACCGCAGGCCGATAATTGATCGGGCCTTCGATTTGCTGCATTATTGACGACATGCTTCGTCGCCCGGCAATGGCGGGTGGCACTTGTGCCTTATGAAAATTGGAGTGTGTCACCATCATGAAAACGACCGCCTTGGATGAAAGAAATTGCTTCGCTTACCTGATTGATAAGGGCGGCAGCGGCAAGGTTTTGGTGCTGCTCCTGGCGACTTTGTTGACCATATTTGGAGCGGTCATACAGTTCGCCATTTTTATGATGGCAGAAGGTTTTCAGCAGTCCCTGGGGCTCAGTGCCGGGCCGATTGTTTTCTTGGCCATCATGGAAATCACGGTGTTTATCGCCGGCACCTACGCCTGCTGCCTTTTCTCGCTATTGCTCAAAAAGCGCCAGCCCTCAATCCGATCCGTAGCCGCCGAGCGGGATGTGCAAGCGCCTGCCCAACCCGCGCCCCCTGCAGAGATCCATCGCCTGCAATACAAACAGCTGCAGCACGATCAGATCTATCACCGGGACATTTTTGTTCTGAGCACTCATCACAAGATGGGTCATTTCACCCTGCACCTTTCGAAATACGCAAGTTCAATGATGGAAGCGGGTTTGACTGGCGATCACGAGACGGTGAAGAAAAAACTGGTCGACTCGCTGATCATTCTAATGTCCTGCGCGAACACCTTGAACATGAGCCTGGAAACCATCACCACCGAATGCGAGCCTGAGAAACTTCGACTGGGCTGGACTGGACTCACCCGGTCGGCGCTGGTTTTTCGCCAGAGACTACCCATGGCTTGATCTGCGAGTTCGTGGTGCTGAAGGGCCATATGTGCAAAGCCATTGAAGCCCTGGATCATATCGAACGCTTCAACAGCCGTGAAACCCTTGAGCAATCCGTGACTGCACTCTGGTTCGTCACCTTGCAAGCCCTCGGTGCTTCGACCAATCCTGAAGGGGCCGTGGACGTTGAGGCTGCTGTAAGAGCTCGCTTGCTCCCCCTGGAGGAGCGCTTCATATACCACGACCGCGTTGGCACATTCGACACTGACTATGTGGGCTGGCTCCAATAGGCGCCCCTGCGTAGCACCGGATGATCAGGCGTAGCCGAGCTATTTTGCGGGTGGCGTATTAATTGGGGGTGCGCATGCATACTAACGTTATGCATGTAGGCGACCATAAATTTCCCCGCATGCGTATCATTGATTAAGACGCATGCGGGAAACAATGCCACCCGCAGGCGTATCTAATAATTGCCCGCATGCGGTTAAAAACATGGCACGTATGCGACTTGTACAATTGCCTGTATGCGTACCGTAGCTGAGTCTGTATGCCACCTCTAGCTGTATACGCAGGCGTAATATCGGCTATCCTGTAGGCGTACTATAAGGAAATCCGCTCATGCGAATCAGACCCCAAGGCTCCAGAATCCAGCTCCTGCGGGTGAGCTACTCATCAGAAAAGAAGCGCAGCCAGGACACCTTCGTGACCAGCTTCAACAAGTATTCGCAGACGCTGCCAGACGCCGTGCGTGAGCTGCTTGAGCCGCAGGAAATTGAGCAGGTAGAGCGCTATCTGGCAGAGAAAAATGCAGTGGTCAAAGCCGGCGCGCTGCGGGGCTCATTGATGACCCTGCCCCACTCACTTGATCAAGCGAACACGGCCCTTCAGGATCCTGCCTACTACGAGCGTCTTACGCCAGAGATCGCGGCGCAGATCTGGGAGGGCCTGGATAACGTTCGCAAGAGCTTGAGGCGGGCTGGCTTTCTTCGCCCCAAGAAGGGTGAAGGAGAAGGGGGTTGATTGGATTGCGAGTGACGCCGCAAGCTGGATCATTCGCCGTGATGCGGTTTCGGCCAGGGGTGTACCCCTGGCGCAAGGCGAAGCCTCAAAGGCCAAGATCCATAGCCAATAGTTCGTCGACGACTTCAGTGTCCATGATCCTGTCGCGCAGCATGTTCGACTTGGTGTAGGCATAGGCCTTCAGTAATCGCTCCGGGTTGAGGTCGGCTTCCAGTAAATCGGCCTTACCGATCTTTTCGAAAAAGGCGCCAGCGATCACATTCGACGCTGTAGCTTCGGCCAGCTGACCTTCTTGGGAAGGGTTGAGCTGATCAATCATGATTTCGAGCGGTGACAGCTCGGGGTTATGGTTGCTGTGAAAAATCTCATGCTTCAGCGGCTGCAGGTCACCTCCAATGCCTTCGTAGGCATCCAAAAGGCTCATGTAAACCTCAGTGGATGAACGATGCTGTGCAGCGCCAGGATTGCGCTTGAACGTGATGAGGAGGTTCTCTTTGATCAGGTCTTTTGCAAGATCGACCTCACCTTCATGTTTTGCGATCTCGATGAAGTTGACGATCCGTGATTTGAGGTCGTCCTGGGTAGCCCTGGCCATGGTGTTGCGCAGATCCATGGTCTCCATGGTCTCGGACAGTTCGGTTTTCACATCAATGAATGGGCGAAGCGCGAGGCGGCGCTCATCCATGGCGGGGACATGCATATACGCGTGAATCTGGAGCAAAAGTCGTCCGATTTCCTTGCGATCGCCCTCATCCATCGTCTCCAAACTGGAACACGCATTCATCCAGGCGGGAGGGTTCCGATCGAAAAATCGCTCAGCTTGATGGCGAATATTTTCCTTCTGGAACTCGGCAAAGATCGAAGGATCGCGGATCAGCGCGCCCGTTTCATCCCACAGCGCAGCAGGTGTGCCCGACACTGTCCTGGGATTGTCTGTTTTATAGCGATCTGTCAAATATGCGTAAAATTCATGGCGCGGTTGCGATTTGATGTTTTCGAGTGCGTTGCGCTTCAGGCCACGCAGCTCGCCCATGAATCGGTTGTGTTCCCCATGATCCACAGAAGTCGCCTGCTCAAACGACAGGGCAACGTACCGATAGGCCTCCTTTTTCTGCTTGTTGGAGCGAAGGTTCAAGGCAGTGAAGAAGCCGCCCAAGCTGCCATAGTCATCCAGGATGGTGGAGATGGCAACGATGGCTTTCAGTGCGCGGTTTTGGACATACACCTCTTCGTGTGTGTCCTTGATCTGCTGCAGTCGAGCTTGAGCTTCGGCCCTGGTGGTCATGGTAAAAAGCCTGCTTCTGTTATTGCAGGTGGTCGGCTTGCTCGCCCCCTTGATTGAGGGGCTTGCGAGCAGCTCCTTGCACCTGCTTTGGCTATCTTTAAACTATTATGATCGTACACAGAGCGCAGGGTCAAAGACCTAGATCATCCTAGAATACGCGGCCTTCGTTTCCCTGGCTCGCTGACGGCTTGCCACAATGTTTCGTCGTGCTGGTCATAGTCGGAGATATGCATCTAGAATGACCGCATTTCTCGCACGCCAGTGCGCTCAAATATCGGTGCGGTTGAGTCTTCAAGGGCTTAATTCACCCCAACGTCCTGAAGCGAAACCAGTCATGGAAATCACCGTTCTCCCTCCACAGCCAGATGAGCCACAGATCACCGCACGCTTTGCAATTCAGAGTCTGGGTGAGCATGCTGCAGGTTTTTTGGCTGCAAACAATTTGCAAGGCTGGCCTGACGACCATGACTACGTTCTGCGCAATGACAGGATAGGAGACATCTTACTCATGCTCAGCGCGACAACTGGGCTGTACGTGGGGCAGGCAAAACGCTTCGCTTGGCTCATCAGTAAGATTTCAGCAGAGGCAGGGGCGAAAATACCCAGAAGAGTGTCACTCGACATGGCTGTAAAAGCCTTGGGGTATTTCAGTTATGATGTGGCCTATAAATGTCGAAGCGTTGACGATTTCATTCAGAATTTCTGGCCCCAAGGCTCGGCCATGGGCTTGCAGTCACTGGAAAGCCTGGCACCTCGCACGAACGCCAATCAGCGGGTAATCAATATTCTTCTACACCACTACCAGCGAAATCAGGAGATGGATCGCCAGTTCAACCGTGAAGCCCTGATTCTCAAAGATGCCAGCATGAAAAACACGCGTGAGTATAAAAGGATCAAAATTCTCAAGCGTCAAATAGCAGAAAAGGAGCGGGTAGACTCACGGCGTCCCGTTGAATACCGGCAGGATCTTTAGGCTCTTCCAGAAAGCTTGATTTCGGCGTCTACGACGTTTGCCCGCCTTACCTCGTAATTGCCTAGGGGCTTGTCGCATGGTTGATAAGTAAATGCCGCCGATTTCCGCTCTACCCGACCCCAGGACTCGTCCTTGAGTCCTGACCAACCCACGTGATCAGACCTCCTGGGCCTCCCTGATGGCCCTTTTGAGCTCCTCCTCAAGCCTGCGGCCATTGGCCTCGCACAACGCGCTGATGGCAGCCATGGAGCGGCTACCAAAGCGCTTGTTCACGCGATCGATGAGGGTCTTGCTGAACACGGTGGGCTCGATTTCCTTTCCAGGTCGTGCCAAGTCATTCACCCGTATGACGCTTGCACGCCAGAGGTAATGACACACGCGGTTGGTATGGGCATATCGGCGTGACCGGTCAACGTTCCAGCTGTTCTTGGGATCGAAATGATCCCTGACAATCTGGCTCAGCTTGATCTGGCAAACCCAGGGCAAGGAGGCTACGGCCATTGACCACAAATGAACAAGTCGGGCGAGCTCCGGTTCAAGCGCTGCGTCGATTCCAAGCGTTTCCAGAATGGGGTGGGACTTCGAATCGTTCCATTCGCCGATGAAGGCGTAAGCATCGTCATCCAGCAGGGGTCTGTAAGGCCGGCGTAGCTTGAGGGCATCATTTAATGGGTGTGGTCTTCCCAACATGAAGACCTGGCCTTTGTTGAGCGCATCGGCATGCTCGTGACACATGAGCAGCACATGATCGGTGTCCGAGAGGGTCTCCACGTCACTCAGGTCATCAATGCCGTTGTACAGGTGCCTGAGACGGCCCCGCACCTCCCCCTCATGGATGATTTTTGTAGTGCAGCCTGGCTGCTCGCACAGGCCATTGGCCCGGTAGAAAATCTGCTTGATCGAGGCAGGATGGACGGCGCTTGCCCGTCGAGCGTTCCCACTGAGCGCCCATCCAAGACCTGCCATCTTGATGCCGTAGGCATCGGTGTCAAACTCCCGAGGCAGTCCGACATCCGGGCCCTTGCTCAACAGTTGGGTGGGTGCCCCCAGGGTTTCGACCGAGATTCCCCTGGGCCCGACCTTGAGCATGTTTTTGGCGCGTATCCCGGTTCTGAGCCGCTGGATCATCATGGGGTAGGTCATGAAGATGATGTCCTCATGCAGGTACAGGTCATCGATCATCTGCTGCTGGATGGGTGTTTCCACCGTTTCTGAACCGACCACCAGGACATAGCCCAGGCTGATTCTGGCCAGGTTGGAGACATGTCCGTCAGGTTCGAAAATGCCGACCGGGTAGTTCTGGAACAAGGGCCTCAGATTTCGCAGCAGGGCCCGACGCATGTCGTCATTTTCCATGGCCGCCCGCCATTCCCGTACCTGGTTGATGGCCTCCACCGTTTCGCTTCGAAACGTTGACCTCATGCTTATGTGGGAGTGAAAAACGCCCTTCACGGAGCGCTCGATCTCGACCAGCGTAATCTTGATGACCCTGTCTTGCGCGGTGATATAGGCAAAGTCAGGAATCAGATTGCAGGGGAGTCGGTGCTTGTTGAGCACCGAATCGAGGTACAGGCCGCCACCAAAGAGCTCGGGCGTATGGAGGAGGAAAGGGTGGTCGACGATCATTTTGTGAATGGAATGTTCGTCGCGGGTAGGCGCTTGGGGTTTTTCCGGTGGGGCGCTGCGCACGGGTTTTCTCTTACCAGCCTGGCTTTCCAGTCCTTTTCGTTTGATACGGTTGCGCGGCTCTGGAACTTGGGGGGAAGCCTGCTTGGCTTTGATCTCGGAGAGCATCGAGCGGGGCGTGCTTACCAGGCGCTCAAAGGTGTCGATGATCTGCTGCTGATTGGTGGACTCGGTCATGTCATTTACTCGCATGGGCAACCCGTGGCAGGACAGGGGCCTGCACCTTGGATGCTGATGTGGATGGGAGCAGAAGGCCGCAGGCGGCCATTAGCGCAAGAATTGGCGGAGCAGCGTCTCGGAGACTGCCTTCGACGGGGCAAGGTCTGGGCAATGCTCTTGGAGCAAGCTGTCAAACCCGGTCTCATGCAAGTCGTGCAACAAAACGACGGTGCCGAAGGTCATGCCACTGGGCAGATTCACGACCAATTGGCTGTTGATCCCAAAGGTGTGCTTGATGACCCGGTAGGCATCACGGTTTCCACCTTCGATCGAGAGCAGCGCGCATTGGACAGCGCCCAGGTAGTCATCCCGGAACAACAGGTATTCAGCCAGCACCCCCAAGGCTTTGGGATGCTTGTTCTTGTGCGCCATCAGCAGGTAGCTGATGCATGACGGGCTGTGACCGCCGACCGGCATCGCGAGTAGCAGCCCTGCGAGGTACTGGGAATAGACATGGCCTTGCCTTGCCAATGCCTTGTAGGTAGCAATGGAGGACTCTGGCGCCCAGACGAGATTATGGCTGAAGACATCCGCTTTGTGCCCCATGCCTTGCTTGGCGGGGCTCAGCGGCGGCTCGAACTCGTTTTGGGAAAAGGCATCGCGAAAACGGACAAGCAAGGCCTTCTTGGTCTTGTCGACCACATCGGAGTAATGCTGCTTGAGGTGTTTTACGGTGAACAGGTCATACGCCTTGTTCGCCTTCGCCTCCAGCGCAAATTCTTCGATTGCTCTGGCCTGCAGATCCTTGAGGCTAAGGGTGTCTGGGGCTCCTGGCATGGCGATGGTCAGCTTTGGCGCATCGAACGCGAGGCTGATGTCATTGAAGACCTTCTCCGATCCAAAGATCAGCACATCCATCTCAGTGACAGGGGTGTGCACAGCAGCGTTTTTGGCTTCAGCCCGTGTAGGGTTCTTGCCGGCACCAGGCAGCAGAAATTCTTTGCGATCAAAGACTTTCTTGCGTACAGCATAGGGTTTCCCCAAGAGCAGCAGTGAATACTCTTTGGGTTTTGGAGGAAGGTTGCTCGGCTTCATGGCACGATTCCCGATCCAGGCAAATGACGTTATCTCGACCACTAGACATGCCACATCAGCCCGGATTGGCTTCTGTGCTTTGAATGCTGGCGTTGCAGCAGGTTGTACATCGGCCTTTATTTTCCCGCAGTGGTCGGCGGAGCGAGGGCAAGCTCAGGGGCAAATGTAGGGCGATGGGCGGACGATGTCAACAGAACATTGGGAGTCCGGGCCCTCGTCCACCTGTAGCTGCATGGGAGTTCTGCGACCAGATATCTACAAGTAGCGCTAATGTTGGTTGTTATTGGCCCGAGATTCTTTGCATTTCACCAGTTCAGCTAATATATTTGCGCGATGAAAATTATCCCTGAACATCAGATCGAAGAGTCGAAGAAGCTGCGGGCTATTTTTGAGGAACGCCAACTACAAGCAAAGCTACGGGGTAAGCGAATCACCCAGGCTGGGGTGGGGAGGGCTTGTGGCTGGGCTTCAGCACAGAGCGTGTTTAGTCAGTTGCTGGTCGGGCGTATGGCGCTCAACCTGGACTCTTTGCTGAAGCTGGCGCTGGTGCTTCGCTTCAGTCCTTCGGAGGTGAGTCCGCGCCTGGCCAGCACCATGGAGCTCATTGCAAAGCTACCAGGCATTGTGGATACCGAAGTGGAAGCTTATCGCCTCCCAGTACTCACAGGTAGCGTGCCTGTGAGCTGCAAGGCCCTTCTGAGCGATGCCAGGAGCTTTGATCTGGAGCAGGGGCCCTTTGGGCATTTATCCATCTATAGCGCTGATCCTGCAGCGTATGGCCTGGTCTTGTCAGGCAATCACCTGTCCCCACGCTTCAGAAACGGAGAAGTCCTGGTCATTGAGCCTGGGAAACCTTGCCAGGCAGGCGACGAGGTGTTGGTTCAGCTTGATGGCGGTCTTTGCATGCTCAGGGAGTTCATCTACCGCAGAGACGGACAATGCCGGCTTGACGGGGTATGCGGCGGCGATTCTGTGTACATCGAAGACGCATCGATCCAGGCTGTGCATGTCGTGGATGCCATTGCCAAACCCTCCCGATGGAACAGGTAGGTCTGAGACGGCATGATAAGCAAGAGTGACCTGCGTAGGGCATGTACGTAACCCATTGACGGCTATCATCGAGCAATCGCTGCAATGCCATGATGCTCGTGGCAAGGAGGCCAGCTTCTATTGGGTTTAGAAGTAAATTGGTAGAATGGTTTCTTGCATGCACCGCTCAGGGACTCAGGTTCTGAGCGATTAGGCGCTGAATTCCTGTGTTGAGATGCTTCGGAAAATGTAGGCAGCCTCAAAGTTGAGGGTCATTGGTGCTGTCGTTAACTGCCTGCCTGGATATGGACGTTTTGGCAGCAGCAACTGCCTCTTTGACGAGTGCAACGTATTCATCATGAACCTGCTGCGCCTCATCCCACGTGCCCGATCGTCTGCCCCGATTGGCGAATTGGCGCGTGGCATTTTGCACGGTGGCGGGAAGCTCATCACCACCCACCAGGGTAAGCATCGTCTCGAAAACCTGTGGAGGTATATTCTCAGGATTCAGGTCAACGCCGATGCAGACGGTGCTGATCTTCACGTTGGCGACGCGTGTCAGCGCTACGGTTCGATCAGCCGTCCCTAGCCAAATCGACCACTGGAGATAGTCTTCACAACCCACGGGAGTCTTGCCATCCAGGATGTAGGTGCCAATGCTTTTCATTCGAGGGGCGCTTCCGTCTGCTGTGCTAAATCATCCCAGTGTATCACCGCAAAGAAACAAGGTCTTAACGGAGTTTCTCGGCAAGGGTTCAGGCTCCTCCACGGGCCGTACGAGCGGGTATTCAGGCGGGGGTTCATGTCGAGTTGCCAGTAATCAATTCTTCAAGACCCGTTTCAAGCCATTGTCACCGACATTCGAGGGGCGTCTTGGCAAAGCACTCAATGCGGACTTGCTGTATTGGCCATCAGCCCTGGAAGTGCTACGACATTCGTGAGATCCTTAGGGTTGAGGGGCTCTTCGATGACTTGCAGGATACCCAGAGCCCTATAAAACACCTCCATTAGCCCAGATGGTTGCCAAGATCATCCACTATGTCTGCTTGGGCCGACTATCAGGTTTAGCCGTCGTTTGGCATGAGGTGTTTGTCAGCAATACAATGGTCAAGCAGCTAAGCGTGACCAAACCAAAACAAGGAAATGGTTGTGAAGAAAATTGCGTTGAAGGTGTGGTGGGTACTCTCTAGAAACCCAATAGCCATGCTTATTCGGTTCATTTTGTACCTGATGGCCTATTTTTGGGGAGGCATGTGGGATGGCTATGACAAGCTCTCACCACGACAGAAAGTCAAGCACCTGCTAGAGTTCGGCGCCTGCTACGTAGTGTTCTTCGCGGCACTGGGTTTGATTTTCTGGCTTCTGTTCAAGGTCGGAGCCTGGCTGGTCGGTCTGGTGTTCTAGGGTAATGAGCCACCCAAGATGATTCTGATGGATGTGAGGCTGGTGGTTGGCTGAAGCCATCCATAAAATGTTACCAAACACGTATTAAGGCCCGTCAAATGCCTCGTCATGATGCCT
This sequence comes from Pseudomonas sp. Leaf58, assembly GCF_003627215.1. NCBI lineage: Bacteria > Pseudomonadati > Pseudomonadota > Gammaproteobacteria > Pseudomonadales > Pseudomonadaceae > Pseudomonas > Pseudomonas sp. Leaf58. Next base: position 621,153 of record NZ_CP032678.1, on the reverse strand, counting down.
GAGGATGCTTTCAGGCATCATGTGTGAAAACTCAACACTCCCAGCGTCGAGAATTGCCAGCGCAGTCACATTCAGTTCGATATCTTCGGGCAAAAAGACTGCTGAAAATCCCTGATCCTGCAAGTACTGCATAACAGCGGGTGACTCCAGTAACCGGTAGGGGCTGCCGTCAATGCTGCCCTCAAACTCCTCGTTCCATGGCCCATCGTCTTGGACAATCTTGGGATCCTGATTGTAGATATCGAGCAGATGATCGAGTAATTTGAGATGGTGAAAGTCGATGATGGCACCTTGGGTAAATTGCAGCGCCGAGACGACACCTCCGCGTGCAAAGTGGCGGGCGTATTTCAGGCTGTTGGTCACGTAGAACGGCTGCCCAGCGGTGATGGTGGGGGCCTGGTTGCCTGGAAGTCCGAAGGCTATGGCGCCCTGTCGATGGGGGCTGCCATGGTACAGAAAGCTGGATGTCACAAACGAGGGGGCCAAATAGCGGGTGAGCATGATGAGCCTCTTTTTTCCCAGAGTAACACCCGGCCAAGTCGGATTACCATGCGCGAATGCCCCCGGCACGAGCACAATGCTTTCGCATCGGAATACAAAAGCCCCTGCATAGCTGGGGCTTTATCAGTGCATTATTTTACGATCCGATTCGAACCTGCTTGATGAGCCAGGACACCGTCTTCAAGGAAGCGAGAACCACTGCACCTGCAACAAAGCCGACAATAGCTTCAGCCATCAAGGACACTGCGAAGCCCAGCGCTTTTCCAACGTGGGGCACTGCAGTGACCGCATGTTCCACCAGGTGCATGGCATCGCTCAGCACAGGGATGGAGTGGGTCAAAATGCCACCGCCGACAAGTATCATCGCCAACGTGCCCAGTACGGTTAAGACCCTCATCAAAATAGGCGCACTGAGGATAATTTTGCGACCAATCGATTGAGCGAAGGCGCTTTTCTTCTTCTCCAGGTACAAGCCAACGTCGTCAAGGCGAACGATGGCGGCAACCAGGCCGTAAACCCCCACGGTTACCAGGAAAGCCACAAGGCTCAAGACCAGGAACTGGTTGAGCAGGCTGGCGCCTTGGACGGTACCGAGGGCGATCGAGAGGATCTCAATGCTCAGGACGAAGTCCGTCTTGATCGCACCCTTGATTTTCATCTTCTCGATTTCAGCCGGCGTCTTGCCAGCAGCCGCCTTGTTGTCGGCGTGCTCATCTGATCATGTTCATGGGGCAGGTACTTGTGCGCGACTTTTTCAAAGCCTTCAAGGCAAAGGTAGGCGCCACCCAGCAGCAGGATAGGGGTGATGGCCCACGGCGTGAAGGTACTGATCAACATGGCCCCAGGAACAAGCAGTGCCTTGTTCTTGAGCGATCCCTTGGCCACTTCCCAGACGACGGGCAGTTCGCGGTCGGCTCGAACCCCTGCGACCTGCTGGGCATTCACTGCCAGGTCGTCGCCCAAAACACCGGCTGTTTTTTGGGTGGTGGTTTTGGTCATGAGGGCAATGTCGTCCAGCAAGGTGGTGACATCGTCCATCAGGGTCAGCAGGCTTGCGCCAGCCATGTTAGATATCCTTCAGTGATTGGGAATGGATATTAGAGCAGTTGTTTCAAATGTTGTCAATAAATAGCTAAAGAGTGTTAAGTATTGTTTTTGCATATATTGACAATCATTGCACGAACAGTAGACTTTGCCGGCATCGCGGCTTTGATTGCTCGACGTCATTCCCCATTTTTGTACAGCGGAGACCTGGATATGTGGGCACCACTTCTAAAAAATCCCTATAAATGGGGCGCTGTCCTCCTGGTTACCCTGCTGGCGCTGATCGTGGTTGGCACCATGCCTCGCATTCCGCAAGACGTGGCATACCATGCCTTTGGTGATCACCGTTACCTCTTGGGCATAAGCAATTTCTGGAACGTAGTCTCCAACCTGCCCTTCGTGATTGTGGGGTGGCTTGGGCTGCGCGAATGTCGGAGACAAACTAGCGGTCACACACCGCCAGGTTTTGTCATGCAAGAGCTACCCTGGGCTGGCGCCGCATTCTTTGCCGGCGTGCTCCTGACAGGACTGGGCTCCGGGTACTACCATTTTGAGCCCACCAATCAATCTCTGATATGGGATAGGCTGCCGATGACGATCTCATTCATGGCGTTCTTCTCCATCATCATCGGATGTCACGCCGACCTCAGCGCCGCACGCCTGTCGCTTTGGCCGCTGTTGATCTTGGGTATCGCATCGGTCGTGTACTGGAGCTATACGGAAGGTCAGGGCGCGGGTGATCTGAGGGCCTATGTCATCGTCCAGTTCCTCCCCATCCTGCTCATTCCGATCCTGGTGAAGGGTTCTGGAAGCCTCGCGTTCCAGGGTCACGTGATCTGGAAAGTGCTTGGGCTCTACGTGCTGGCCAAGGTGCTGGAGCACTGGGATCACGCCATCTATGCGCTGTTGCACTTCGAAATGGCGGGACATGCCATCAAGCATGCCGCAGCGGCCATGGCAACGTATGTCGTGCTACTGGAGATCAAAGACGGGTGGACGGCCTTCCCGCAACAAAGCGCGATCAGTGGCCACTAATCGAGCTGTTCCCGTGGCGCGGCCCCACCTCTGGTGCAGCAGATTTTCAATGCGGATTTCCCTATGAGCGCTCCAAACGAGTATGAAAGCCTAGGTTTGTCACTCCTCGATCTGTGCCCGCCTGCGCAGTGGATCAGCGAAAACGATGCACTCGTGATGAGCTCGGAGTTCCTCAGCTTGGTGGAAGATGCAGTCGAGATGGGTTCCGCGAGCCTGGATCTGATCGGCGAGCTTGGGCACATGACACTTTTGCACTCGATCAGGGGTAAAACTGTGGTCAGGCAGGAATTTAATGCACTGGAGTGCAGCTATACGCTAGCAGGTCTCTACATGACGGAGGCGTTGGCCTCAGGCGTTGACTTGGCCGACGTCCGCATAAAGCCTTGCGGCCTTTTGCTTGAAGAGAAGCTGTCTTCGGGAGTAAACGTCCGACTTCGGTGTGTAGTCCAAGCAATGCCCGATAAATTTTTTTTGATGTGCCGAATCTTGAGGCTGCCTAACTGAACGCCGCTAACACCTGGCCGCAGATCCATAGTGGTCGCCAGGTGCGCGGCGCTCGAATGAGTTATGCAACCGCTACATGCCCAGCTCGGAAGGCTGGTGCGAGCGCCTGTGGGTGATTTTGTTGGCTGACTGTTGTACGGCCATTTTGCTCTCCAGCACCTGGCCGAGATCCATGAATCCCTCTTTGCGAAACATGTCGGCAATCCGCTCGGACTTGCGGTCATTCTTGAGCAGGAAGATGGCGCTGGCGTCTCTGGCATGTTCACCAGCGCTCCAGGGGAGCGCGCCGATGAAGAAAGTAGCCCTGACCTTCTTGAACGCATCCTGCAGCGCCAAGTGAGACCTGGCATCATTCGCTGGATCACCTATGGCGAAGATTTCGAACTGCTGGGTAAGCTGCTCCACAGCCAATGGCTCGAACACGTATTCATGCAGCGTTGTGCAGATCGGAACGGGGATGCCTGTGCGTTTTGCGATGTACCGTGCCGCCGCGAAATGGTGCGCACCCCCTTCATTGAGCAGGTTGAGGCGACCATCCCAACCATAACGGCTGAGCGTGTCGGTAGCATAGGCACCTACGCTTCGGATCTGGTCATGCTCAAGCATGTTCAACAGGCCCTCCTTGCTGATGTCGCCGAGTAAATTGGCGCACCGTTGTTCTGCAAATTCGTCCAAGTTGTTGTACTCAGAAAGGTTGCTCTTAGCTGCACCCAGGGTTTCGATGTCAGTGATATCGCAGGTGAACTGCTCGATTTTTCGGGTGGTAACCAGCCGACTGAGCGCAGTGACCGGGAGATCGATCGAAGCGTAGCTGCCTTGAGTATCAGTCCAGCCGAGCAGCACGCCACGCTGTGCATCAAATCCTCTTGAGCTGAGCCCAAGATCCTCCCACTGCTGAATGTCGCGAGAGGAAGCAGTCTTTTTCTCCTCGAATACGACCTGTCGAAGAGAAGGGTGGTCTTGGATCACGGCGGCAAGGCTTGCTGGCACACCCACTTCATCCAACATGTTCCTGTAAATGGATTGTGCAATTTGTTTGAGCATTCAAGCACCTTGGATTCACTAAAATGTCTGATGTGGCGCAGGCATTTAAAGACCCATGATCAGTCCATAGGGGAGGGGGCTTGGCCGAAAAACTCAACCTTTACGCCAGGTAATTTCATCTGGCCCAGGAGCTGCTCATTCAGCGCCCCTTGCGGCTGAAGAATGTGGCACTTTCTGGCCAGCTTCTCCCGCTGCGCTTGAGTATCACGGGGAAGGTTGCAGTCATCAAGGAAGAGAATGGCAAAGTAGCCCTGGTCATGGCCGAAGAAGGCTTGTACCTGCGACCCACCTCCGACCAACACCCAGACCGGGCCGCGATCGAGCTGCACACAGTGCTCATACACTGACTTGATCTTGTTGTGGTAGCAGTCGATCATCATCTGCCGATAGGCAATGTTCCGGTGAATCTTTGCGTCGCTGCCATCCTTGAGCAAATGGGTGTTTTCGTTAACGCAGTACGGCACGCCATCATGCTCGGCCAGCATCATGGAATCGCTGAAGGCGCTGCGACCTCTGGGGACTGACACCGGCAAGCCATACTTGGCCCACATCGCAATGCGCTCCTCGTCGGTCTGCTCGATCGGAGGATCCATGTATCCCAAGCCGACCAGATGCTTGGCCAGGATTTTGGATTGTGCATACCCCATCTGGGCCAGGAACTCTATATCCTTCGTGAAATAGCGCCGCAGCAGATCCGCTTCCGCCTCCGGAAGGCTGGTGAGATAGGTGAATGTTTCTTCAATGGAAAGGGATTTGCGTTTAGGCTTTTCCATGAGGGCTCCGCTTTTGAGAGGGTGATCATGCAATGATAAGGGGTATTCTCAGCCAATATCCATGAAAAGCGAAGACGTGAGGGCAATAGAAGCTTATCGCTACGCCAGGCAAGCCCTGGAAGGGCTCGCAGGCACAGCTGATGGGAAGATGCCTCTTGCGCCCCTGGCCAGCTTGGCCGCAGGAGGGAGCTTCTATCGGGTTGTCAGGATTTTGTCCCTGTCGAACCTCAGTTGCTTCCCAAAAAATGTCTTCAGGTAGCGCTTGATTGCGGGTTCTGCAGCTTCCACGCCCATGTTCATCCAGGCATCAAGGCGAAACGGCAAGTCAAAATCCCGGCAATCTGGATGCAGGGCGCCGACGAAGGCTGTGCCAAGCGGGGTAATTGAAAGCATATGTGTTTCAGACTGGTTGATCAGGCCAAGCTGGATCAAATTACCGAGCAAATGCTGGCGCGATGCGGCTGAGCCCATCCCTAAGAGGTGGTTCATGCTGTCCTTCGGGTATTTTCCCGTGCCCTGCCACTTGCTGGCCATCAGCTCTTCGAGCTTGTAACACAGGGTCGGAGGGTGCTCAGCAAGCCAGATAAGCGCCTGTAAGGCGTATTTGCTGACAAATACAGGCTCGTTGGTGCCGGCAAGTCTGCGGTACAGGTTGCCCAGGATGGCTTGGCTATTGATGGCGTAGCTGAATTCGAATAGACGCTTGACCCTGCCGGCGCTCAGCAGCGCCTTGAAATCGGGGTGATTGGTATCAATCATGGTGTTGAAGGCCGCGCAGAGGCTTTTGGTGTCTTGGCCACCTCTGAGCGCCAGAACTGGATAGGCGGGAGCTCTATTGGCCCCCAGGGTTTGCTCCATGAACAGGTTAAACCCCCAGATGCCGGCATGATCCCAGTCGCAGGCACAGATGATGTCATCCGCTTTGAGCATGAATGCTGCGGCCTCATCCAAGGAGATCGGATTGATGAGTACGGCTTTCCGGTCGATGAGTTTGGACAGTCGTCGTCTCAGGCCACCCCACGGTTGATCGCGTTTGTACAAGGGCCGCCCATAATATGGGTACTCGCTCAGGGCCATGCCCTTGGGGAATTTGAAATTGTTGAGCCAGTAGGGTAATGCCTCGATGAAGAAGATTTCTTCGTCAGGGTAAAAATCGCCAGCGACTTTGGCGAGGACATGGGTGACAGAAAATTTTTCGGTAATGATGATGCGCATAATCCATTCTCCATGAGGAGCGGTAAGTATTGATGCATGGCTTGGCCATGGACTGGTCGGGTGCTGCTTGGGTGCTTCAGGAATCTTGTGCTTGAGTCTTGTTGAGGATCGCTTCAATCCCCTGGCCGTCATTGAGCACCAAGTCGCGGCGAATTTGCTGGCAAAGCATCACCGTCTCGCTCATGTTCTTGAGCTTCATTTGGGCGATGCGTGGGGCATAGTGCAGGACATCGCTGCCGGGCGTTCGTGTGGGGTCGAGCTCCTTCTGTGCCAGCTGGAGCACGAGGTCAGGGGTCGGCGCCTGGATGTTCAGAGAGAAGTCGAAGCGGCGCAGGATCGCCTTATCTATCAAATTCTCGCTGTTGGTGGCGGCGACAAAGACGCAGTAGTGCGGTAGCTTGTCCAGGGAGATCAGCAACTGGTTGGTCACCCGGCGCATTTCAGTGACATCGCCAGTTGCTGCGCGGTCAATTGCCAGGCCATCAAATTCATCCAGGAACAGCAGGCAAGGCCCGGATTCCGCATATTCCATGATTGAGGCGATGTTCTTTCCTGTCTCACCCAGGTGGCTGTCAACCAAGCCGCTGTACTTGGCTTTCACAAAGGGAATGTCCAGGGAGGAGGCCAGTGCTTCCGCCAGCAGCGTTTTCCCATTGCCGGGCGCGCCGTACAGCAGCACCTTGTGCCGAGGCTTCAGGTCAAACGCGGCCAGGTCTTCGACGCGATCGTGCTCTTGAATGATCGCCAGCACCTCGGCTTTCAGCTGTTCGTTAAGCACTACGTCATCAAGCTGGATGACCGGCGTGGACAGCTCCACCAGGTTTTTGGGCAGGGTTCGCATTGGCGTTGGTGCCAGGCCATGGCGAAGATCGCGTTCGATTCGCTTATGAATGGCCGGGTAGCTGATCCTGGTTTTCTCGGACAGATCAACCAGAATCTCGCGCAGCTTGACGGGGTCGTTCCAGCGCGTATGTTCAACCAGCGCCGGCAGCAGCTTAATGATGCTGCTGTCACTGGCTTTACGGGCTTTTTTTTCCAATGCTGCAGTGGCTTCGGTCATAGTCGTCCCCAAAATTTGAGTGCAATATACAGGCAAAGCGACAACTTGGAAAGGTTAAATGATTCCAAGCCCGATGATGATCGTGGGTTGGTTAGAGCCCCAGATCCCTTTCGCAGATGCTGGCGAGGGCCGCGCCACTGGCGTTTTCGATGTAGGCTCGATCGCCTGTGATTTGTGACAGGGCCTCAATCGCTCTGTCATCATCACAGTTGGCGATGATCTCTTCAGTGGTGTAGGGCTTGAGAAATTCCTGGTACAGGTAGCCGTAGAACGTCCAGTTGCGTGGGCCCATGTTAGCCAGATGGCTTAATGCACGTTTCAGCGTCACGGGACTGTCGCCTTCGAGGTCGCCACAAACACCCGTGGACATGAGGTAGGAAGGGCTCAGGCCAGCATCGATGAACGCCTGGGTCACCTCCTGAACGTAGCCTGCATTGCAATACCCAACAAGGTTGTTCTGCATAAGGTCAAAAAAGCAGCCTGTCACCTGGAATGCATCGCGCATCACCTTCTGAGCGAAATCTGGCTTCCTGTGGGCGTGCATGAATGTCTCAGCAGTGGCGCGTGGGAAGGCATTCTCCTTGAACGGCTCTAGAACCGGAATTTCAGCGGGGAGGGGCCGCTGAAATCCGTAGACCTCGCTGGTGTCGGCATCATTCATAGCCGTGGCGATGTGCCGTAGTTTGGAAACCTGGCGCCTGAACAGGGCTTTTTCAGCCACCTCATCCGTCACCACGCCTTTGTAGATCGCTGATTCAGGGTCGACGGGAAACTCCAGCATGGCCGTGTAAGCGACCACGGAAGCTCGCTCGGTTTCCTCCGGCAGTGTCCACTTGAAGACGCCGACATCGTCCCTGGCGACCGCTTGCAGACGCACATGCTCCAACTCCGTCATGTAGATTCGACGGGCGACACTGTAATATTCGCGCCCAGAAAGCAGGCTGAACGCTTGGTAGACATCGATCTTGGGGTGATCCTGAATCTTTCCATTGATGTCTTCCATGTGAGCACCGATCTCAAACGACTGTTGATCCAGCGTGTCGTAATAGGCCGCAAACAGTGCATCGGTGTTCTTGCCGGGGATGGAAAGCGCCATGGCGAGTGCGAAGTGCAGACGGTCTGAGTTGGGGTAGTCGCTTTCCTGCCATTTCATGGCCTTCATGGCATGGCCAGCGGGTTTGAGGTCGCCCACTTTCAGGTTGCCCATGGATTTTGGGATCAGGCTGGCCAGCCACTCCTGGCACAAGCCGGCGACGGCAGGGTACTCATCATCGAGCCACAGGCCATCCACTTTGCTGCGGTAGAAGCTTTCGATTTGCATGAATGGGAACATGGCGTGCCTGCAATGATGAGAGATTCCTATTAGGTGCAGTATACGGGAGCCGGGCCTGGTGTGTAACTAGGAGGGTGGGCGTGCACACCTGTCCAATCCGGGTTGAATGGCTTTCGAGTCGGTTTGTTGAAATATTGGCTACTACAATGGGCAGTAGGCCGTGGCTTCACTGAGGGCAATCTGAAGACCACCCTCCAAGCGGGGTTTTGGCAGCATTAAGCGTTTGGCGGGTGTTGATTGCATCACAAAAGAACGGGCTGCGATAATGGTAAGAAAAGGCACGCTTTGTGAAAATCAAGCCCACGCTCAGAACCTGCAATGACCTCGATATCGATGACCTGCAGCACTTGAACCTGAAAACCCCCTTGGCGCGAATGATGTCGGCGGTGGTTGAGGTGATGGCTCACCATCCCGATCTGCAAAACCTGCATTCGATTCTCCCTGCAGAGGCCTACCCCGACATCCAATTTCCAGATGCAAGCAGGCTGGTTGAGGTCGATGTTCACCTGTGCGCCGCGCTGAGCGACATCAGCGCCATTCTTGATCGTGATGACGATGGGTGCCTGGGTATCTTTGCCACAAGCTCGGGTGCGTTCGATACTACCGCGTGGTGTGCTGACCGGTTTCGGGTGATCGTTGGCTGTGACGAGCTCGAACTACGAAAATGGGTGCGTGAGGAGACGGAAAGAGACCTTGCAGCAGATTTGCTCCCACGCATAGAAACCTACATTTCAGCGTTTCTGGCAACCACTACACATGAGCTGGCCCATGCGATTGAGTTCATTGCTCACGGCGCAGGATTGACGCCATCCGAGGTCGATGACGCTTTCGACGAGGGGGTGCTGGATGTGTCGGTCTCTGACGTCTGTTCTGGTCGAGGCATCCGCGATGACATGGAGGCTGATCTCAGCGATCAGGCTGCAACTGACATCATGGAAGAGAGGGTAGAGCGTCAAGGCGTGACCTGGCTTGATTGGGCCCTGGCCAGGGTGCCAGCCGAGCTCATGCGGGAATGTGTCCAGGCATACGCCCCGCGTCAACGGTGGCCATCACTGATGGACGACGGCCCTGCGTGTTGATGCATCATCCTGGTCGAGCGATCTCATAGCGCTTGGCATATGACAGACTAACCAGGTGATGTAGTTGGCCCTTGTTACCCGTGCGCTCGTTTAACGCGGCATCAGGAGGCGGCACTCCAATTGATCACTTCCCAGATTCGTGTCGCGGAGTCGATGCCAATGCGAGGGATCTTGCTGATCTCTGCTGGTGTTGCATTGAAGAGGGCTTTGAGGGATCCGAAATGCTCCAGCGCTTTTTTGGCGTTTCCTGGGCCGATGGCCGGCAGGCTTTCAGCGACGAAGCGAGCGTTGAATTCTGTGATAGCAGGCTTTTTGGCGCGAAGCGGGCGATCCTTCATCTCCGTCTGGGCGTTCTTCGCCATGAAGTAGATGATTTCAGCGGTCGTATCCACGCTCGACGAAGGGATCAGCGAAACACCCTGGGCATGAATCCAGGCAACCGCGCCCGCCAGCGCGGCAGGGGCAAACTTAGACCGGGTGTTGAAAATATCACCTTCCAGCAAAACGGTCGGTTTGGCGTAATTCAGGGAGAGCATGATCATTTGCTCATGGAACCTGCCATCGACAATCGAGTTGATGAAGTCTATAGCTGATTTGCGTTCAATCACGATCCCACCACCCACCGAAAAATCGCCAATGGGCAGGGCAGCATCCACCACCTCAACGTCCGTGCGGCGTTTCAGACTGGACACGATGCCAGAACGTTGCTCGCGTACATCAGCATGAATTTCGATCATCGTTGATACCCATCGCAAGGTGTAATTTAGAGGCCCTAATCATAGCGGCGCAGGCCTTTGTAGCCAAGACCGAATCAAGAGGTGTAGCTAGAACCATCCGCTGTGACGGCGCAGGATTGAGCAAGTCCCTGAAGCTACCCCAAATTGGGATAATGGCACAGTGCCTCCGTGAGATATCGCTCAAGAGTACAGATGTACTCCTACCTATGAAACCGCCCCACACGGCAAAATCCGCAATTCCCTGCTCAGGGGCTTGTCGCGCAGCCCCGGCGTTTTTGGCGAGCGTGTAGAGTTTGCAAGCAAAGGCCCAGCAACCCCCTTAGACGCCTTGGTGCAAGTTCTCCAGGGCCTTTATAGACCTTTATAGGCCTTTATAGACCCTTTATAGGCCTGTATGGCCAAATGTATCGTGGGCCTCGAAGCCATTAAGCGCGCTGGTGTGTTCTGCCATGCGGGTGTTGCGATCGCCCGTATGGATGTTGCGGACATCAATTCCTGGCAAACCCGAGAGGGTAAGGAGAAGAATGTCAATCGTCGGATTCGAGTATAGCATAAATTGACGTCGATTTCTTCCTGGGCTAGCCTCATGTTCCGAGGGCTTCTGCAGCTACCAGGCTTCATTTATCCAAGAGGAATTTGCCGATGAACATCGCTCAGCACATTGATTCCAGGCCTATTACAGACCATTCCCTGTCCTTCACCCACCTCTATCCCAATGAGGAGATCGACTGGGAGGAGGGCGCTGAACACATCAAGGTCATGGAGGAGATTGTGCAGGAGGCCCTTGCGAAAGGCGCATCGGATATCTATCTGCAGGGCTTCAAGGACAGCATGGATGTGATGTTTCGCATCAACGGCAAGTCTGTGCTGCAAAGAAGTCTGCCGGTGGCGAAAGCAGCATGATCCTGGCGGGCTTTTACCATAAAATTGGTCGAGAACAGGGGGTCGACCCTGAGTTCGCGGCCATTTCCCCTTGGGGAGCTGCCATCGAGGATGTATTGCCAACAGGTGCGATCAAGATATTCTGCGGCCTGGCACTGTCGTATCCCCACGGTTTCGTCTTCATGTGCCGACTCCTAGAGCGCCCCAACCAGAAATGAACCTCTGGCTGAGTATGAACGACCCCGCTCTGCAGGGCGGGGTGTATAGCGGGCTGTAGATCGTTATCTATTCATTCCCTGTATTTATTACCCTCTACCGCGTTTCAACAGTCATCAGCCGGATTAGCGGGGCAGTCAGCGCTTCCAAGATCATCAATGGTCATGCCTGAACAGGGAGGAATTTCGCGATCGAGGAGATCTTGGCCCATCGCAGCCAATCCCCTGGTTGTGGCGCTTGAATCGTCTCACCTTGGTTAGGTAAGGTGAGCTCTCTGCAGGGGGAGGGCCACCATCATGAAATCGTTCATCGAACGCAACCCCAAAGATCAAGCTGCTAAAGAATCATTACGTGAAATTGCCAACTCTGGCTATACCATCCCAAAAAAGATCCCGCCGATGACATTTTTGAGGTGTTGAACAGAATTAAGCGCCAGATCAGAATGAAAAAGGCAGGTCATCAGCCGGAGGGCGGCTTATACAAATTGTCCCATAACTGACCTAGGCTGGAAAACCTCGGATGCGTGCAGGTATATTCGTACTACATACCAAAGCCTCCCATGTCAATCCGAGAGTAGGGAGCCCCTCAAGTCAACAACGCTCCAGAAACAAGCCGATTCGAGAAATCCCTGCTGTCATTTATCATGGCACGAACTTCGATTTCGATGCGTTTGACTCCTAACACCTGGGCTTGAGATGCGACAATTCAACCACGTGTTTTGGCCACTTCTTCAGCGACAATCGTGATGAGGCTTTGTCCTTGGCCTTCTGGGCGACCTCCAGGAGGGATTTCGAAAATAAGTGACCTTCTTGAGATGGGCCTGTACAATCCAATCCTTGATTTTCAAGTCAGTCGATTGAACTGACTTTGTGATTTTGAATGTGAAGGCCACTTTTCATGACGACGACTCTCTATAAAACTGCGCGTGAATCCGATAAGTTTGTGGTCAGATTACCCCACGGTATGCGGGATAAAATTTCATGGTCAGCAGAGAAGGGGTCTCGCTCCATGAACGCCGATATCATCTATCGCCTTTCTCGCAGCTTGGCCGCAGAGGCCGACGCACCCAAGCAAGGGCAGAGCAATGTCCTTTCACCTGTTGAAATGAGCCTGCTCAAAGGCTTTCGAGAGATGCCAAAAAGTCGACGCCAGGCGCTGCTCCTGCTGCTGAGCGACAGTTAAAAACAAAGCCAGTGCGGGTCATTCAAGACCTGCATAGTTGCCACCCTATTCTTTTTTCGACAATGCTTGCGACCTCCGGTTAGCGCCAAGCTGAACGATCGAGTGGTCTCCAAAGCCCAAGCCCATCAGGATCACAGATGCCTGATGCGGGAACCTCTTAAAAATCAGTTCAATCAAGGCCTGGTCGGTAGCAGTGGGCTTGACTCTGAGAGGTTCAGGCTCTATGCCTTCCAATTCAATCATGCCTGCTTGCAACAGTCGTTGCACGTCGCTGTCTTGCCGGATGTCGGCTGAGGACTGGTCACGGGTGTGGACTGGTCTGCTGATGCCGTAGTGCTGTGCCAGGATGCCAGCCATCTTCTTGTGCAGGTCGATCGGCAAGCTTGTCAGAGCGGCCAGTCGCTGTCCGATATGGGGGTAGATGTCTGAATGATTGACCGGGTCGATCCCCAGCGAGCTGCAAAAATCCGCCGTGCGTTGCGCAGCGACTTGCTTGAGGAAGACCTGCCGATCACGATCCGTCTGGAAGCGATAGCCTTTGGTCGCACTAAGCCTTGGCAGTAAGGGATGTGGTCTATCAACGGGGTATCGCTCACCCCCGTTGACATCCTGATGGTGTTCATTGCAGAACAGCCCCATGTGCCTCAAAAGGTAGGGCTTGAAGGGCAAGCCTGGCTTGAAGAAGTTGTAGATTGAAGCAAGCCCACCGGTAAAAGCCCCCTCCTGAACGACAGGGTTCGCACAATCGTGGTGTTCGCATCGCCCTTGAGACCGGTGAAACAGGGAGACCAGCAATTGAGGGCTCACGCCAAGCGCTCCTGCCCTGGGCCAGCCCAGGCCCGCCAGAGTGACACCGTATGGATCCGGGTCTGGAATAGGGAAAGGCCCCATGTTCAGTGTTGGCACCTTGGCCAACAGCAAATCAGGCTTGTGAATGGATACGGGCTTGATAGAGCGAGCGAGCACCTTCAGGCAGTTTTTTGTTTCCTCTTCCTGGCTAACCTCTTCTAGCATCATAGGGTAGGTCATCATGATGATGCCTTCGCGCAGGTAGAGGTCATCAATGATCGCTTGTTGCCAGGGTCTATTGGGCATATCCGTGCCCATCACCAGCACGAAGCTGGTTTCGATCCGGATCGCTGGGTTCAGTTTGCCCTCAGTGTCCAGGATCTTGGTAGGATACCTTTCAAAAAGACACTCAAGGTTTTGTAGAAGGACGGTGGTCGCCCCGTATTTATGCAGGGTGCGCTTATACTCTCGAACCTGATTCAATGGCTTCACGGTGTGCTCGTGAAGCGTGCCTTTGAGTTGAGAGTCCGTGCTGAAGACACTGAATTTGGAGCTCTTGATCTCCACAAATACCAGTTTGATTACTGTCCCTTGCGTGGTGGCGTACAGGAAATCTGGCCGCAGCCGGCTGGGAAGGGTATGTTGAGTGATGATTGAATCCAGGTACAAGCCGCCCGCATACAGCTCAGGGGTTCTCAGTAAGAAGGGGTGCTCTTCAATTTTTTTCTGCAGCCGGCCTTCGTTGTGGAAACCCTTGGTGATTTTTGACAGCTTGTCAGATTTCGGCCCCCGTCTTTCGGTGGCGGAGGGCTCTTTGAGGCGCTGGTTCAAGGCCTGCTTATGATAGCGGTTGCTTGCGGTCAGTGGTGGCTTACTGGTCTTTGCAGCTATTTCCTGGGTGAACGAAAGACGTTCGTGCACCGTGGCATCAAAACTCTCCAGGATCTGCTGTCGACGCTGCGGGGTGTACGGTGGGTTGGTCATGAGCAGGCTCCTGAGTGTCCGACATCCTGGCGGGAGAGGGTTCCGCCACCAGTGAGCAGTCGTGGCTTCGCTGCGAAGTTTGGTTCCAAACAACGTCAGGCACAAGCAGTTTTGCAGGTCTTTTTAAAGTCGTATTGGGTTTCAACTAAATTGGAGTTTTTGCGCCCGATAATGGCCGCTGTATTTCGGCGGTGTCTAGATCGTTATCCACTATGTATGAAATTAACCCCAACCACCTCCGTAAAAAAGCGTGTGATCAGCATGAGGGCGGGGTAGTATGGCGATCGCCTGAATTCACAACGTGCAGCGCTCGAACAAGGAGAGGTCAAAGGATGCCACCACCAGCGATTCAATCCGCACCATTTTCAGTTTTCAGTCGAATGCAGGGCATTCCGTTGCCGGCGTGGTCGGGTAAGAAACCGCACCAGTGGGCACGCCATATTTGTTCGACCCTTCAGGGGCTGCCAGGGGTGTCACATACTGCCTTGACCCGATCGGCGCTACGCGCCTTGTGGTTGAACCCACAGATTACGACAGAGGTATGTGTGCTGAGCACCATGGCTTGGGGTGGGATGAAGACCAACCATGGCCAGGAATTTTGGAAGGCGAAGGCGCATTGGTTGCCACTGTGCGATGAGGTTCGCCAGGGCAAGCACACCCGCCGCAGTGCGTTCGATGCTTTTTCCACGCTCAAGGCGAGTGGGAAGCTGCCGTGTATGGGCCCAGCGTACTTCACCAAGATCATTTTCTTCGCCGATCCCAAGGCCGATGGCTACATCCTCGATCAGTGGACAGCACGCAGTGTTCATCTGCTCACAGGGCAGTGGCACTGGCCCAGTGTTGAGACGGATTACACCACGAAGAAAAAGGCGATCAATGACCCTAATCAGTTGCGCGTGCGTGTCGTCGACAAGGTAACAGGTGCGGACTACGAAGATTTTTGCCTGTTGGTCGAAGATGTGGGGTTGCGACTGGGCATTCATCCGCACCAGGCGGAAGAGCAGCTGTTCAGCAACGGAGGCAAGAAGGCTCACCCGTGGCGTGCTCATGTGATGGGTGCCTGGAGACATCAGAGCCCAGTGTTTTACAGTTGATCAGAGCATAGTCAAATCGACAGGCTGGGGAGGGTGCCCAGCATGCTGGCAAAGCAGGGGAATCCCCTCCCTGGCTTGGTTAAGATGACATTTCCGCATGGGGAGCCGTCATCATGAAATCGCTCATTGAACGCAACCCCAAAGAGCAAGCTGCAGCAGAATTCATTCGAAAGCTTGCCATCTCTGTTTTGCATTGCCTGGGTTAAATGTGGATCAAGGATCACTGCGACAGAGGATGGCCTTGGGGTAGTGTATCTCCTGAAGCTTGGAGTCTACCAGCGGTGAGCCCACGATCTTGAAGCTGGAATCGTTCAAGAAATTAGCCAGCACCAGGTTGGCCATCTCGGCAATTGGCTGGCCATAGCGGAAAGAGAAGGTGAGGGCGGTGGTGTGAGGGGTGTTGATGGCATCCATGGCATTGACAGCGCCTCGCCAAGCAAAGATCTTCTGCCGGCGATCTCCCACCCAGATCACCCCAGTACTCAAAACGCACCTGGTGCACCCGGCTCAAGCTAAGGTTTGCTTTCGATTTTCCATGATCTTTGATCTCCGAGCGCAAAATCTAAATAATTCCTTATATTTAAAGCCCAACTTGCGCTCGACAGAGTAAATCGAAAGAATTCCTTATATTTTCTTGACAGAAGCAGGGGTGCAGTCAAAAATGTAAGCTATAGATTAGTTTTAGGATCCGTCATGAACAATCTGAAGCCCATTCGGACAGCCATCGATCTTGGTGACATCGTGCGCCAGGCACGGAAGAAGCAAGGCATCACCCAGGTAGACCTGGCCTCGATGACGGACAAGAGTCATGTACTGCTGCGCGATCTGGAAACCGGCAAGGGCTCTGTTTCATTGGCAAGCGTGCTCCAGGTGCTCAATGAGCTTGGCATCCGCATGTACGTGGAGCCAAGCCAGTGAGAGAGCTTCAGGTAGTCATCAATTCCGACCACGTGGCCACACTAAAGGATCAATCTGGAATCTGGAGCCTTGAGTACACCCCTGCTTGGATCGAACATCCTAATGGATATGACCTGGCGCCTACATTGCCAAGATCTGCTGGCGTGATTTTGGACGGATCCACGAAACGTCCGGTGCAGTGGTTTTTCGATAATCTGCTGCCTGAAGAGCAAGCACGCACATTGCTCGCTGGAGATGCCGAAATCGAGTTCGCCGATGCCTTTGGCCTTCTTGGCTACTACGGTGCCGAGTCTGCCGGTGCTATCACTCTGCTCAATACACTGGATGCCCAGGAGCAGGGTGGGCTTAGACCACTTCCGGACAATGAGCTTAGCGAGCGGATACAGAACCTTCCTCGGGTGGCACTCACCACTGGCGCACCTAAACGAATGTCCCTCGCAGGTGCACAGCACAAACTGGCCGTGGTGATGAACGATGAGGGATTGTTTGAGCCTGAGGGCGCGACTCCATCAACCCACATCCTCAAGCCTGATCATGATCAGCCAAATCAGTACAACGCCACCGTAGTGAACGAATGGTTCATCATGTCCCTCGCCAAGCGTGTATGGGGTCAGGTACCTCCGGTATCCATCCGGCGCGTCCCAGAGCCGGTATATCTGATCGAGAGATTCGACAGGGCCAGGGTGAATGGTCAGCTTGTCAGAGAGCACGTGCTGGATGCCTGTCAGCTCCTCGGCCTGGATAGGAATTTCAAGTACAACCAGGCCACGCTTGAATCCCTGCAGAAAATTTTGGGGATGGTGCGTAACGTTGCGCAGACCCGTATGCAGCTATTCACCTGGTTGGTTTTCAATACGCTGGTGGGAAATGGTGACAATCACCTCAAGAATCTTTCGTTCTTTGTTAGGGGTGATTCTTACCACATGACGCCGCATTACGACATGTTGTGTACCGCCGTTTATGGTGAAGACATGGCGCCCTGGATCAATGCTGAGCTGGTCTGGAAGCTCGATGGAGCGCGCACCTTTGGTGAAGTCACCTTCGGTAGCTTCCTCAAGCTAGGCAAGGAAATTGGTCTTGGGGAGAAGATCGCTGGTTCTTTGATCACAAAAGTCTCTGGAAAGCTCCTAGAGTCTGCGCATTTTCTAATGGAGAACCACCAGGAAGGCATGACAGCCGGGGAGAAGTACCTGGTGAGACGGATCATCTACGGCGTGATCACTGACATGGTGAAACGACTCAAGCCTTGATCCATTGCATGCGGGCCGGGGTTTCAGAGCTAGCCTGTTTATGGTGTTGAGAGTGGGTGAGGGGGGGGCAACCTTTGCATTTTGCATCTACTCCAAAGCCTGTCGTACACCTTCTGTAAAAGTAGCCGAATGACAGACCTGAGTGACCATTCAGCATTTTCAGGCATGGGGAGCCAGGCTCGACTTCCCATTGTCAGACCCCTCAAGGAACTGTTGGCCCAGCATCTGGCTCCTGATCACGCTTCCAGGATGGCACATAGGGCTTATCCTGGTGGCGTGTCTCCTTGATGAAAGAGACGGCATAGTCGATCGCCGTGTTCAAATCCATGCCGGAGTAGTCCAGCAGCCTGGTTGTTGCGGGATCGATGTGCTGGAAGGGCTCTGGATAGAGGGTGTCATCCACGAGCAGGAAAAGATCGACATCCCCCGCGAGCGGAAAGTCATTGATCAGCCGCTTCGAAAGCGCCATATCGATGAAATTGGCCCATTCAGCTCTGGCTTGACTGTTGCGCGAGCCGTGTTGAGACCAGTCGATTGAAAGCATCAGGGCGCGGGGCGATCCAGGCCTGGCCGGCTCGCTGAAGAACTGATGCAGATTTTCGTGGACTGCCCCAATGGCGCCGCTGTCTTCCAAGATATTGAAGTGTGGATAGCTCTTCTCACCTGCCGCTGCACGACCTGCGCCATTGGAGTCATAGTAAACCTCATCCAGCGCTTTGAAGAGCACGCCGTGGTGGG